>DIRN01000071.1 GCA_002426645.1 Firmicutes bacterium UBA5435
ACAAAAGCTCTCTATACTGTACACTTATCATGCTATGGCCTGTTCTTAATGGAAGTATCATAATAACTGGATATAAGTTTCATTATATAACCAAATCCGTATCCATTTTCAAAAGTATAAAGCGTATAAGGCAAAACATTATCTTCGAATCCAATTTCAAAAATAAAAACATTATAACCGCCTACAGATACCTTAATTGTTTCATCCTCCCAAATAGAATACGTTTCTGGTTGTGACTCTATATTCTGTACCCCCAGCCCAAGGTATTTTGCCCATGCTTCAATGGCCTTATTTTCAGTAATCAATGGCTTGTCCGGTACGGTTACAATAAACTGTATAATCTTTCCGGTATGGTCATCCATGTAAAAGCTCCCTGAAAACTCACCTTTTTGCATAGCTATATTCCAAAACACTCCACTATTAAACGGCTCATCTTTCTGAGTATATAGATTGATATCTATTTGAATGGCGGTTTTATCACCCGATTCTATTTCAGGTAATAGACTAAGTTCTGTAAGTGTTGAAATTTCTTCAAAAAATTTAGCATTTACGGAAGTTAAGTCAAAATTAGTACCCATTTTAAGCGCAATCCGATTTACATTCTGCGGATAATCTCTCAACAAGCTTATTTTTTCGATCATTGATGTTTCATTACCCAGTATAATTTTAGGCAGTTCAACAGATTCAATCCTAACCTTACCAATTATATTTTGATCTGTATAAGAAGCCATCCATTCGGGCAAGAAAAAACCTACCGTAATAAAAACAAAAGTTAGGGCGATAGTTAATATATATGTTTTGTCTATTTTCATAAATCTCACCCCCTTAAATTCAAATAGACACTGGTTCCTGTACCTACCTGAGATTCAAACTTCATTTCACCGTCATGAAGTTCCACAATTTCTTTACACAGAGAAAGTCCAATCCCTACGCCTTTGACTCTAGCTCTTGATTTATCCACCATATAAAATATCTCTGTAATCCTTGAAAGCTCTTTTTCCGGTATTCCTTTGCCATTATCACGAACAATAAGTATAAATCTATCAGTAGATATCCGTTTACCCGTTAAACTGATTACTCCGCTTTCTGAGATTGCTTTTCTGGCATTGTCCACCAGGTTCATAATAAGAGTTTTGATCAAATCCGGTTCAACTTGAATTTGAATATCCTCAGCAGAAATTTTTAGTATGATATTACTTCCCATAAGAGTCAGTTCCATAATGCCTTCGATATTTTTAAACAATTCTTCCATATTGACTTGTTTCATCTCAAAATCATGATTTTTTACAACCAATAAATTAAGCAGCTTCAGTGAAAGAGTCTCCAGACGTTTTCCCTCATTAAAGATATAGTCTGCCGCTAAGATTCTGTTTTCTTCAGACATATTTTTCGAACGGAGCATATCGGCATATCCAATAATGGAAGTAAGAGGAGTTTTAACTTCATGAGCAAAGCTACCTATAAAATCCCGCTGACTTATTGTAGTTGCTTCAAGATCCTGTATTTTAATTTCAAGATTATCCGCCATTTTATTGAAATCTTCTGCCAATAACCCAATTTCATCCTTTGCCCGGACTATTACTCTGTCATCATACTTACCTTTGGCTATTTCTCTTGTAGTATTGGAAAGCCTTTTTAGTGGAGAGAGCGTCCATACTGTCATGAGAGAAACCAAGAGTCCGTTAGCCGCCAACATGCAAAAAATCAGTTTTCGATAAAAAGAAAATAAATTCTGCCTGTCGGTAAAAATTGAAGATATATCATAAAAGGTTTCTAAATATACCTTCCCGCTAATTGAAGATATATCATAAAAGGTTTCCGAATATACTTTCCCGCTAAAAATCTGAAGAACCGAGGCTGTTTGAATGTAATAACGGCCATCGTATTCCATCGTCTTATATACTAAGGAATTGTCTTCAAGCTGTTTCAGTAAATTCATATCAAAACTTATATCATCATTTCGGGCAATTATATTCTGCGCTTTATCAGAAATTCTGATTGCTAATTTATCATTTGTAAAATGAGATATCATAGATTCTGAAATATTTAGTATTGCTGCTTTACCTTTATATTCAGATGTTGCAGTTGAAATTACTGCTCCAAAATAATTGCACAGCATTTTGTTTTCCTCCAACGCTGCGTTGATTTCTCTATTAAGGGCAGACTGAAAGACAGCAGATATGAAGAAATAGCCGCCTATACTGAATGTCAATACTGTAATGATCAGAGTACTAAGAAATATCTTCCATGATAGTTTCATTGGTTTATCTCCAATCGATAGCCTACCTTATAGACCGCCGTAATCAATTGCTCCCATCCGAGCTTTTTTCGCAAACGCTGGACGTGGAGATCAACTGTTCTACTATCTCCCATAAAATCTCCACCCCATATTTTTTCGTATATTTTATCTCTAAAAAGCGCAATATTTTTATTATTGATGAAGAAAATGAGCAGTTCATATTCCTTTTTCGTTAAGGGAATTTCGAGGTTTTCCTTTTTTACAGTTCTTGCCCTGGTATCAATAGTCAAACCACCTATTTGAATGATAGATTGGCTCAGGTTATATCTTCTTAGAACAGCTTCGACCCGCGCTAAAAGCTCAACAATTTCAAATGGCTTCACAATATAATCATCAGCACCGAGCTTTAACCCTTTTACCCTATCATCTACACTGGCTTTTGCTGTCAAAAATATCACCGGAATATCCAGCGGCTTTACATATTCCATAACCTCATACCCATCAACCTCCGGAAGAAGAATATCTAACAGAATTAAATCATATTTGCTTTCATCCAGCATATTTACAGCGGTCATTCCATCAAAAGCGCAATCACAAAAGTATCCTGCTTCGAATAAGTTAATTCGTATTAAATCCGAAATCGGTTTTTCATCTTCCACTATCAAAATTCGAATCACTATTATCACCTCTTAATCATAATACATCAAAGTTGTATCTTATTTGTATCACATTTTGTTTTTTATACTGACGAAGCCCATTAAACTTACATTTTTATAGATAACATTACACCATACTACACATACCATGGCTACAAATAAATATTTGGTTCATCTATGCGTTAATTTTATATAGCGTGGGGCTATTCGGTTATTGTCGCTTAGAAAGCAGCAGATAACTGGGGCTGGACAAATCTCCTTTGATGGGCTAGATGATAGGTTCAATAGTATGTCTCACCTATAAAAGGTGACCATACCCTAGTAAGAGGTCTCCAGGGTGCCTTGCTAAAGTCAATTTCCCAGCACCCCTATACCTAATAATACATATCCTCTTCATTAAATTATTTTTAAATATTATGTATAAAAAGCAGATTCTCCGGAAAAGATATTAAAGGAGAAAGAGCTAGAAGAGGGCATTTGCCCTCTTCAAATTCTTTACTTGTGGTAAGCCTTGGCCTACTCAAAACGTTTAATGACTGATTCCAGACTAGTCTCAGCCATTGACTTTATCATAGAATCATATTCGGTAAATGATAACCTCTTAGTTATATCGTTTGGCACAACAACACAGTATAAGCCTGCTCTCTTTGCTGCCATCGCACCATTAGGCGAATCCTCAAAAGCAATGGCCTCATGACCTTTTACCCCTAAACGCTCCATTGCTTTTAAATATATTTCTGGATCAGGTTTTACTATAGTTACATCTTCTCGAGTACATATAGAATCAAAGTAATCCATTAGAGAAAACCTTCGTAAATAACCTTCAACCCATCCTCTATCAGAGCTTGAAGCCACCCCTACCTTAATTCCCATAGACTTTGCACTCTTTAAATACTCTCTTACTCCAGGGCGCAAATCTGCTTTCTTCATGGTTGAAGAATGTCTCTCCTCAGATAACTTCCTTATTCCATCTCTATCAACAGGTCTCTTTATCCGCTCTTGCAAATATCCGTAAGGATCAAAGTATTCATCGCTAGAGCCTACACATTTAGCCCATAATTCAAGTGGGAGTGATGCACCGTGTTCTTTATAGATCTCATAAAAAATTTCATACCATGGAGTTTCTGTATCTATAATCAAACCATCAAAATCAAATATAACAGCTTTAATCACAAAGATCCTCCTTTATCAGAAATTCCTCTCTAACATATAATCTGCTAGCTTCATAAGAGCAGATTTGCCTCTTGTATCTGGTAGTATATGAAGGTCGGATTTAGCTTTTTCAATAAAACCCTTAGCAAACTGAAAGCTCTTGTCAAAAGCGCTCTCCCTATAAAGTAGCTCTTTAATTCTAGTTAGCTCTGAATCAGTGATGCTTTTCTTAGAAAATATCTTACATAATTCATCTTTATACTCTTCTTTTTCTAGTAGGAGAAGTACAGGGAGGGTGAGAATCCCCTCCATAAGATCGCAACCAACAGGTTTCCCTAAAGTATTCTCATCACCAATTAAATCAAATACATCGTCAAGTATCTGAAAAGCCATACCAAGGTTCAAACCATAACTAGCCAGCGAGTTAGTAACCTCATTTGAAGCGCCAGCTATAATAGGACCAACCTGACAACATGAAGAGAAGAAGGTTGCAGTCTTCCCTTCAACTCGTCCAAAGTAATCTTCTATCTTTTCTTCGGTATTATAAAGATTACTCATTTGTTCTATCTCTGCTCCGCACATCTTACTTACAACATTAGCCATAAGACCTACCACACTTAAATTTCTCTGCTGAACAAATAGAAGAAAAGCCTCACCAAAGAGAAAATCACCTGTGAGAACTGATACATCATTACCCCATTTTCGATTTATCGTTGGAAGACCCCTACGCAAAGGTGACTTATCAACTATATCATCGTGAATCAATGTTGCAGTGTGAAGAAGTTCAACTGCTGCTGAAAAAGATATAGCTTCCTCCATATCACCACCAGCGGCTTCTGTAGAAAACAATATAAGAGCGGGGCGAATCCTTTTACCTCTACTCTTTAAAAGATGCATCCCTATTTCTCTTGCAAACCCCGCTCCCCTCTTCAAACGGGATTCCATAATTTCTTCTACTTTTCTAAGTTCATCTTCTATTTGAGATAGAGGATTGAATATTTTAAATTCATACATATAATCGTTGCGAAACAACCCACCTAACTATTAAAGGGGAAAAGATCGCAATACCCTCCCATTTGCGTAATACTCCTAACTTCCAAGATAATATGCTAGATGCTGCAACTCAAGGCTGAGGTCTGCTCTATGCACACGCGTATCCTCAGGAACCACTATAGTAGTAGGTGCAAAATTCAAAATAGTTTTAACATTAGCCTTTACTAAAATATCAGCAATCTGTTGAGCATGTAAACTAGGTACTGTTATAACGCCCATTGCTATCTCTTTTTCATATACTATCTCAGATAATAAATCAATAGAATATATAGTTACTCCCTCAATAATTTCGCCTATCTTCTTAGGATTATTATCGAAGAGCGCAGCAATTTTAATATAATATTCTTTCTCTTTTTTATAGCGTTCCAGATTATATCTGGCTAAAGCAAGCCCTAGGTTACCTACGCCTATCACAGCAACATTTACATCTTTTTCTAAGTGAAGTATCCTGTGAAGTTGGCTCTTAAGAAACTGCACGTCATAACCAACGCCTTGTTTCCCAAACTCTCCAAACCAAGCAAGATCCTTTCTTACCTGAGCCGCTCTTACCCCTGTTCTTTCACCCAATTCATAGGAGGAAATCGCATCTTTTTCACTAGTTTGCTCCATTTCATCTAATACACGCATATAAAGGACTATCCTTCTTATCACAGCATCTGATATTTTACGATTTCCCAAGGCTCTCTCCTCCTTCCTCTGGTGAGATTAATTAAAAGGCTTTTATTAATTATTCGTTAGTATTCCCAAAAATCCTTTTCAAATGGTCGTTTCTATACGTGTTGAGGTATTTTTTTCACCAAAATTACATAAAATAGTAAATGTAAGGGAGCTTTTAAATAGCTCATTGAAACTTTAATAAGGGAGGAAGACAAATGAAAAATAAAGAAAAAGACCGCTACTTTAAAGATATAAAAGTAATGAGAGAAAAAAAGAGCTCTAATGCACTTCTAGGTATGCTCCTTATCTCTTTAGGAGTAAACATATATTTTCTAGAGCACATGATCTATGATATAGAATTCGGAAAAATGGCAAATAGCCTTACTTTGCAAGATGTCATACTTAGCGGGAGACCATATCATATTTTAATAATTGGGCTACTAACAGCTGGTGCGTTTATCCTCACTAAAGAATTATTACGTATACTGCGCAACAAATAGTAGCTTCAGGATAATTGATTAGAACGTGCCCAATAATAGAGATATTCTTGGGCATAGCCAGCATATTCTCTAAAACGCTCTTGAGCATATTCTTGCATCTTCTTCAAGCTTACTTCCTTGCCGTCAAAGTATAGTCTTCGCATAACTCTATTTATCCATATATCTATAGGGAAGGCTTCATATCTCTGCAATGCAAAGAGAAGAACACAATCAGCCACCTTCTCACCTACACCCTTAAATTCCATTAGGACCTTGCGTGCCTCCGTGAGCTCCATATCACGCAATTCTTCAAGATCTATACCTGATTCAAATACTCTTTTAACAGTCTCTATAATATACTTCCCTCTAAAAGCAGTACCGCACTCTAATAAACCTTCTAAGCTAGCTTGGCTAAGTTGAGCAGGACTTGGAAAGAGGTAATAGAACCCACCTTCAAACTCGTATCTATCGCCATAACGCATTGATATCGCCTCAATGGATCTCCTTATACAAGGAATATTGTTCCTCGCAGAGATTATAAAAGAGATAAGGCATTCCCATGGATCCTGACGCAAAAGACGCAACCCCTTGCCAAAGGCTACTGCCGTTGCAAGGTGTTCATCAAAGGAAGATACCTTATCTTCAATTTCACTATAATCTTTATTAAGATCAAAATAATCAAACACAAAAGCTTCTAGTCCCTCTTTTGGATATCCCTTGACTTCTATGGAGTCCCCTTCCTGTCTTACCTTTAAAACGTGCTCCTTCACTACCCCTATATAAAAATCCCCATCCTTCTTCCATCTAAAAGCCTGACCACACATTAATGTATGATGAAGATTTAAGGAATCTATTCCAGATAAAGAAAGAAGATTATTTGACGAATATGAAATAGTTATCTGTGACATTTTAGTTCATAGGATCAAGTCCGTCGTTACCCTCCCTATCTTGAATATTCCATAATAACAGTATACATGGTCCTTTAACCCCTGTCAAGCAGAGCCCTTATTCTATTTTACCCTAAAATCCGCACTCTTAAAACGAGGCCTAAAAGAGCTGAAAGAAGAACTGGTACCGTAAGAACTGGACCTACACGCAAATAATCAAGATAAGAGAATTTAAACCCTCTTTCTTTAAGCATATGAAGCCACAGAAGAGTAGCAAGAGAACCCATGGGAGTCATCTTAGGTCCTATATCATTCCCAATAACATTTGTAGCAATCATAGCCTCTCTTAATATCCCAGAGAGATTCAATTCTGCTACAGACATAGCCCCTGTCATAACAGAAGGAAGATTATTCATTAACGATGAGATTAAAGCAAACGTAGTGCCTGTGAGAAAGATAGCCTTATAAATACCATAAGATATGAACTTAGCGAGCAATTGACTAATGGCTATTATAAGGCCTGCATTTCGTAGAGAATAAACTATCATATACATACCAAGAGCAAAGAAGATTATATGCCATGGTGCTCTAAGTACTATCCCATATGTATCTACAGTACCTCTCTTCATAGCAGCAAAAAAGAGTAGTAGTCCACCGGCACCTGCAATTAAAGATACAGGGATAGAATAAAAAGCATTAAAGAGGTACCCTACGATTATGCATCCTAATACAACCAGTCCAAATCTTATTAACCAGGGATCAGCTACCTCAACTTCTCCTACTTTAGCAGGATCATACCACTCTGGTATCTCTCCTCGGAAAAACATATAAAGAACTATAAAACTTGCTATTATGATCATAACTCCAGGAAGGAACATAATTGAAATATGTCTGAGAAAATCTATATTAAAGAAATCAGCGGTTACAATATTTGTGAGGTTGCTCACCACTAGAGGAAGACTAGCTGTATCAGCTATGAACCCACATGCCATAAGATAAGGAAATGTGTTCTTTTTAGAAAATCCCAACGCTTTAGTAAGCTCATAGACTATAGGAGTCAATATTAGAATAGTCCCATCATTATTAAAGAAGAAAGTCGTTCCTACACCTAACAGAATCACAAAGAAGAAAAGAAGCCTACCAGAGCCCCCTGTCCGTTTAGCTAGGGAAAAAGCGCACCAACGAAAGAACCCAGCCTCATCCAGAATGGCTGAAATAATCATTATGGCAATAAGAGAAAATATTGCATTCCAGATTATCTTTATAACGATAAAAACATCCCCTAAAGTAATTAGGCCAAGGAATAAAGTTAAGAGCCCACCCAATACAGCAGGAATAGCCTCGTGTATACCTTTAGGTCGCCAAATTATAAAAAGTAACGTAACCAGGAATATGCTTATACCCCAAACGAGATGACTCAAAAAGATTCATCCTTTACTACAATTATTATTAGAAAGCGGACATGGTTTATTTTATTCCAAATATAACTGAATGTAAACATTCAAGACTAGGCTACTATAGATGGACTGCTCCCCTATACAGAAACATCTAAGAAGTCAGGTGTCCGATTTAGATAAACCTGAGCGCCCCAATGAAAGTCCTCGGTCAAAAGGAAGCCCCCTCCAGCTTTAGAAGAAGGATAACTGCCTACAGCAAGTTTCTCATATAGAGCACGCTGGAGTTTAGTTTCCCGAGGAAGATTTGATATATCCTTGAACTCCTGCCCAAAAGCCTTTACTAATAGGCACTTATCGTCAGATAGAGCCGGAAAAAGATGAAACTCCTTTTGAAATAAAACCATGTTAGACGTAGATGAAAGGAGCTCTTGAAGCTCAGCGTCTAAGATCCAAGATATACATGATAAACCGGAAAAACTCCTATCAGGAAAATAGCGAGGGAAAAAGTCCAAAGCAGCCTTGAGAGATTTACCGCAAAGCTCATGGGTCATCCCTCCACCTCCAGGTATGTGAATCTCCAAGACAGTATCACCAGGAGCCAATACCTGAAACCATTCACTCTTTGTAAGACGTACTTGTTCCGGAACTGCCTCACCAGTAGGCAAGATCGGATGACCTTCTATTGCATCATCAGTCTCAGTGAGTGTTGATACCCATGTCCCGCCATCTCTCAAAAGACGTCCTGGACCATCACGTTGTCCATTTGAAAGATACCTGACACCATCTTCTGATATAGCCACAACACATTTGTTTTTCCTATGACGAAAAGCCCTAAGTTTCCCCTTAAAAGCATTTAAGTGATAGGCTAATCGACCAATTACGAAATACTCCCCTCCAAAGTTGACATAAACCCTAAATCGAAGAGACCCTGGTGGGAAACCTCCTGTCTCCTTAAAGTACGTTGGAAAGTACCTAACTGTTTCAAATATAGTATCGTGAATAATTTGAGATGGTATCGACCGTCTCTCACCCACGTTATTCATATATTCGACCAACTTTTCCAATCCCGAAAGGAAAATTAGAAAATAGAATAAGCCAGCGTCTTCACGCATACTCTCTGACAAAGCGGCTATGGAAGGCCACATGTTAACATTTTTTTGGGGATAGTCATCACGTTTGAAGAGCGAGTAATGAAAGTACCAAGCTAATCCAGTTAGATATTTGTTCCCCGCAATAGATCTGGCACACTTTAATACCTGCTGCAGGATTTCTGACGGGACATTCAAATAACGACAAGAGCTTTCTATGAACCTCTCTGAAAGAAATGGCAAGGCACCTCCTGGGAAGCATTCCTGAGCTTCTTCCCATCCATGATTAAGCACATCAATGCTATTTCTTATTCCTAAAGCACTTATGGAATCGTTTAAGTTCACCTTCCAAATCCTCCTCGCTTTTCATCATAGAAATTGCCCACCAATACCCCAGACTTCAGTCGGGGGTATTGGTGAATGCATTTTCACACTCTTATCTCTTCACCTTTTTTAGCAGAAAGATATATAGCATCTAGTACTTTCATAACCTCTAGCCCATGTTCGGCAGTGGCCATAGGCTCCTTATCTTCAAGTATACAGCTGACAAAGTGATGCTGAGGTGTTTCCAAATAATCTTCACTTAACTGAACAGGTTTTAATTCACTAATATCGCCACATCTATCTTCAACCATCTGAAGGGGTATAGGATCATCTCCCCCCCACCTAGCTCCACCCTTGTAACCATATAACTCTATATATCTATCTGATTTCTTTCCAACGATATTCTGAGCCCAACTAGTTTCTAAGAGTAACGTAGCTCCATTATCCAATCTTAAAAAGGCTGATGCTAAATCCTCTACATCGAAGATCCTATCACTATCTTTCGTTAGTTCGTTACCTAACTGAGAATAAGTACTCCCTGAGACTGATACGACTTTAGGGTTCCCCATTAACCAAAGAGATAGATCTAATACATGAACGCCTAAATCTATAAGGGGACCTCCACCAGCCTTTGCCTTATCAGCAAACCAGCCTGTCCCACGTGGTATTCCACGTCTGCGTAGCCAACCTGCCTTTGCGTAATAGATCTCTCCAAGATCTCCTGCTTCTATGCGTTTTTTGAGAAACCTTACGTCAGAAACAAAACGTGAATTAAAGTGCATCATAAACTTTACACCTGTAGCTTTTGCTACATCTACCATCTCCTGCGCTTCCTGTACGTTCATTGCCATAGGTTTTTCACATAATACATGTTTACCGGCTTTCATGGCATCTATAGCAATTCCTTTATGAAGGAAATTAGGAACAGCAATGGATACACCTTGGATATCATCTGATAATAACATATCGCGATAATCAGTAAACGCCAAGGGGATATTCTCTTGTTCTTTCATAGAATTCAGTCGCTCAACATTGAGATCACATATAGCAACTAATTCTGCATTAGGTGATGCTTTATAATTTCTAATATGAAACTTTCCCATACCAAGCCCAATAACTCCTACCTTCACCTTATCACCCATCATTAACACCTCACATAATTTGTATGTTATTTAAATCTTAGAATGTTATAACAAAACTGAGATATATTTCGATAAACCTCTATTCATATATTCGGTATACTTAATAATAATCCTTTACGATTTTGGTCAAACTTTTTAAGATTCATTAAACTTATGGAGAATAGCCAGTCCTTCTTCGAAGAACTTATTTAAAAGAGCAATATTCCTAAAAATATCAGCGGGTGCACCCATACTCCTTAAAAAGTTCTTTATTAAATCCTTGGCAACAAAACAAACACCATGAATGCACTTTCTTGATGGCACAAAAAACCGTCAGCCTTGAAAGACTGACGATTGATGGCTCATGAATTATTTAGTTTTCGTCTGTATGCGGCTCTTTAAATAGAATTTTCATGTAGTCCCGTCTATCATAGAGAATACGCACGATATAGACGCTATCGCCTTCAAGATAACTAACGATAACCGGTCTTTACATGTACAATGGAGGATAAAGGCGCTCCGCTATAAGAAAAATCTTTAAGGGTGCGAATGCTTTCATGATCTTAGAAACCGTGTGAAGGGCGGCTATTGGGTTTTCGAGCACCGTTGTAATTTCATAAATCCGAAACTGGTTTGATATTGGGCATAAAATCGCTCCTTCCTTTGTTGCTATTATTATATCTAATTCTTCGTAAAATCCAACATCAAAAAGCACAACAGCTCAGTACACTTAAGAGTAGTCCTCCACCATTTCGGTTAAGTCCTTAAATTCATTAAACTTACGGAGAATAGTCGGTTCTTCCTCGAAGAACTTATTTAACAGATGAATGTTCCTAAGAGTATCAGCGCTTATATTATGCTCAATCATTTCAGTATCAGTGAGTGTATTATTTACGCCTATATTCCTTAAAAACTTCTCTATTATCATATGGCGTTCTAAAAGAAAACTCCCTATACTTTCCCCTTCTTCAGATAGTTGAACTATACCATACCTCTGATAATTAAGTAAGCCTAACTTAGCTAGTTTCTGTACAATCTTTGTAACAGATGGTGCTCCTACATTTAATTCATCCGCAAGTTGGTTAATGCGTGTGTATCCCTGAGTTGTGCAGTGTCTATATATCATCTCCAAATAATCCTCCATACTCGGTGTCAACCGCCCCTTCTTCTTTATAAGCATTTGATATCCTCTAAACGTGCGGAACTCTTCCACGTAATCACACCCTTAATATTATTTTAAAGAAGATTTATATGTAACACAGATAAACAAAATAGCATAAATTAGTCGTAGGAAAATATATTTCCCACCACTAACTTATGACAAAGGGATTAAAATATATTACTTATGTAGGAGGTTAACATGAATAATATAATGATACCATTGAATGAAATGCCCGTTGGTAGCCTTGGAAAGGTTAAAAAGCTTATATCCAACGGTAGTATAAGGAGAAGAATGTTAGATTTAGGTTTAATCATTGATACAATTGTTGAGGTACTTAGAACGAGTCCATCTGGAGATCCCACTGCATATCAAATACGCGGTGCAGTAATTGCCTTTAGATCCGAAGAAGCATCACAGATATTCGTAGAATCAATTCTACCTGAGTAGGAGGAATGACAAATGAATATAAGTACATGGATTAAAGCCTTAAAAGATACCTCTACAATAAAAATTAACTCTTCAGACGATCTTATCATTGCTCTAGCAGGAAATCCCAACACAGGTAAGAGTACAGTCTTTAATAGTTTAACTGGCCTTAAGCAACATACTGGCAATTGGCCTGGTAAGACTGTCACCACCGCCCTAGGGGAATATACCCATAAAGATAAGACCTTTTCATTAGTAGATTTACCAGGAACCTACTCTCTCCTCTCTAACTCTGTAGAAGAAGAAATAGCTAGAGACTTCATTTGTTTTTCTCAGCCTGTAGCAACAGTAGTAGTGACTGATGCCATATGCCTTGAGAGAAATCTCAACCTTGCGCTGCAAATCATGGAGATAACTGATAAAGTCGTGATATGCGTAAACTTAATGGATGAAGCGAAGAGAAAAAAGATACAAATCAACTTAAAAGAATTATCTGAGATTCTAGGGATCCCAGTGGTAGGAACTAATGCAAGAGACGGCGAAGGATTAAACGAGTTAAAAGATGCCATCTATCAGGTGGCCACTGGTGAAATGAATATAAACCCCTTTAAGCTCTCATATAATGCTTTAGAAAATACTATAGCCCAAGTGGAACCCATTATCAACGAAATTTTAGATGGCAGGATTAATGGGAGATGGGTTGCATTAAGATTACTAGATAGCGATGAAAGCATATTAAATTCATTAAATAGCTATATGGAAGCTGACTTATGGCAAAACTATAAGCTGCGTAAAGTGATAACTGAAACTAAAGAACTCCTTAATCCCAACGAAATACGTGATATAATTGTCTCAAGTATCATCCAGTCAGCAGAATCTATTGGAAGTAAAGTCGTTACCTTTGAAAACAAAGAATATAATCAATTAGATCGTACCCTTGACAACATATTAACATCTAAGACCTTTGGAATCCCCATTATGCTAGCACTCCTAGGAGTGGTATTTTGGCTAACAATTGAAGGGGCTAACTATCCATCCCAGCTATTGTTCACTGGTCTTTTTTGGGTTGAGGAACGAATAACTGACTTCTTCATATGGGCAGGTCTACCAGAATGGTTACACGGCATTCTAGTCTTAGGCGCATACCGCACCCTTGCCTGGGTTGTATCGGTTATGCTGCCTCCTATGGCAATATTCTTTCCGCTCTTCACATTACTTGAAGATCTAGGTTACCTGCCTAGAGTTGCATTCAACCTAGATAATTTCTTTAAGAAAGCATGCGCCCATGGGAAACAGGCCCTTACCATGTGTATGGCTTTAGGATGTAATGCAGCTGGTGTAATTGCTTGTAGGATAATTGATTCTCCAAGAGAACGTCTAATTGCAATCATTACAAATAACTTTACTCCTTGTAACGGCCGTTTCCCTACACTAATAGCATTAACAACTATATTCATAAGTAGCTCCCTAGATCGATTTCAATCCATAATAAATGTCCTAACAATATTAGGAACAATTACTCTTAGCGTTATAATAACGCTTATTGTATCTAGGATCTTATCTAAGACTATACTAAAAGGACTACCTTCTTCCTTTACCTTAGAACTTCCACCATATAGAAAACCTCATGTGGGCAGAATTCTAATTCGTTCTTTCTTAGATCGAACTTTCTTTGTCCTAACACGCGCCATTATAGTAGCAGCTCCTGCAGGTTTTTTAGTATGGATCATGTCTAACATCATAGTAGGAGATATGAGCCTTTTACATCATAGTGCAAGACTTCTACAGCCATTAGCTCATCTTATAGGCTTAGATGGATATATATTAATGGCCTTTATCCTAGGATTTCCTGCAAATGAAATAGTCATCCCTATAATTATAATGAGTTACTTATCTGAAGGCGCTATCTTAGAACTACACAGTCTACGAGCTTTAAGAGACCTTTTGATAGCAAATGGCTGGACCTGGTTAACAGCTCTATGTACCATGTTATTCTCACTTAACCATTTCCCATGTGGAACTACACTTCTGACTATAAAAAACGAAACTCAAAGCAGAAAATGGACTTTAATATCTTTCCTCGTACCAACAATTACGGGATTTATCATATGTTTTATAACAGCACAATCTGTTCGTATTATAAATCATCTTGCCTCCTCTAACTTCCTATGATAAAATTATATTAACACAGGTTCCAACGATAAGGAGGAGAACGATTATGGACGAAGTCAGACAAAAGGCTAAAGAACTTGCAGAAGCATTAACCAATTCTGAAGAATATCAAAGCTTTCTCCGGGCTAAAGAAAATGTAGAAGCGAGCAGCGCTGCCTCTAAGATGCTAAACGACTTTATAAAACTTCAATCAGAGCTACAAAAGGCTCATTTACGAGGCGAGGAACTAAGTCAAGACAAGATCGATCAGATGCAAAAAACCTTTGAGCTAGTAAACTTTAATCCATACATACGCGAGTATTTCATGGCAGATTTTAAACTTATGGCGCTAATGGGAGAGATACAAAAGACATTAAGCTCTGCTGTAGGAATAGACCTTGAACAAGCAAATCCGTTTGACTCTACACCTGAAGATACAGAAGATAATCAATAGAAAACAGGTGGGACTCTTCAGAGAGTTCCACCTGTTCTAATATATTAACCTATCACGCGTTCCTTAAACTCTTCTATTTCCATCCGTGAACTCATAACCCCTATCTCAAGATGATACTCACGTTTCTCGCCTGGTTCCAAATACTGAAGGGTGCCACGAACTCTTTCATTTACCCTTCCCTCTACAAAAGCATTGCCTGGTTCCATACCTACTACATAGGCACCTTTACTATTAAACTTCCATTCTATGAACCGAGGAAACTCAGATTTTCTGTACTTTATATAAAATCCAAACCCTTCACCTTTATCAATGGTCTCATTGATTAGAGCTGTGTAGACATTGCCATCGTTATCTTCCTGCATATCATGGTAGTAGACTCTCTCTTCAAAACCTGCAGTTGGTGGAAGGAATGAATCGTACTTCTCTTTCTCAACTTCAGCAGCAGCATCCTTTGGTATAACTTTTAAGGTAGGTGCTATAAATTTAGTGTTCACATCAACTACTGGAAAACCCGCATTAATATGATAAAGGTACATATGTTCATTTCTCTTGAACCCCTGATTTTGGACTATATCGTGGAGATAGATTTTAGGCTCACCTAATTTGGCCCATATTTTCCTAGTGCGCAGTAAGTTTTCATCAAAGGCTGATGTCTCGCGAACCTTACCTTGCGCCCACATTATATATTCATCCCCATCCCATTCGCTATCTGCCCAAACATTGGTAGCAGGAATATTAGATACACGACCATGAAGACCTAATTCTTTACCCTGATCAACACAAGGGGAACCAATATTAGCCATACCACATGTTACTAATAGTCCACCATAGAAACTCCGCAACCATCCTAACCCTTGTGGCTCATAAAAAGATGGCGCTACTTCTCCTGTTGAGGAACGCCAACAAAGAGGAACTCCATTATATTCAGCAAAAGATATGTCCATACCCCTGCTAGGTAAGACAGTAAAATTCAAACCACTTCCTGTTCTAAATTCAACCCCTTCTACACCTGACTGCGGACCATCGGCTAGCGTAACCCTTTTAACTCCTCCAATTTGTGAAATATCTCCAACTCGCTCAAGCAATTCTGCTTTGCTATAGCTCTGTCCATAAAGATATGGCATTTCCCTTCCCTCCGTATTCTATCCTTCCCTATTCAAAAAATAATCACACACCTCAGTTAAATTACACTCATGGCAAAGGGGGTTTCTCGCTCTACAAACCTTTCTCCCATGCTCAATGAGGCCAACATGGAGGGAATAAGTACGACCTGGCGGGATAGCCTCCTGCCATACTTTCTGAGTCTGAACGGCAGTAGCCTTTTCGTTCACTAAACCAATACGCCTGCTCAGTCGATGAATGTGGGTATCTACAGGGAATACATCCATACACCATGTAAAAAGGAGTGTACACGCTGCAGTCTTAGGACCTACTCCATGGAACCCCGTTAAATACTTAAAAGCATCTTCCAGATCCTGATCTTCTAAAAAGTCTAGGGATAACTCATGGTTATCTTCTTTTAACTTCTGTAATATACCTTTGATCCTTTGAGCTTTTTGATATGCTAAACCACCAATCTTCAAAGGAATAGCTATATCCTCTATAGAAGCATCTAACACCTCTTCCCAAGTAGGAAAAGCCTCCTTCAAAGCGTCAAAGGCCTTATAAGCGTTCTTATCATTAGTAGCCTGAGTGAGGACAGTACGTATTAAAATATCTAAAGCTGAACCCTCAGACTTATAACCCCTCTTCCCATAAGCCTCATTTAATAGTTCATCAAGTTTTATGAGATTCTCCCTAGTCAACTCCATAGAATCTTTATAAATAGCCTCCTAAGATGGATACTCCTCTTCACCAATATAATATTTATCCACGATCCCCATTACTAAGACCTTTATAGGCGCAAATTTAATATTAAAGACCTCCCTAGCCGCGCCTGGAGGTCCTCCTGCGATTACCAGATCACCTGGTCCCGCTCCAACATAATCTACACCTATTTGATAATCTCCAGTAGGATTACCTTCTTTATCTATTAAATCGAGAATGAGGATCTTCTTTCCATGGTATGCCGGATGTTTAACAGTGGAGACTACATTCCCCACAACTCTGGCTAAAAACAAATCCTTCACTTCTCCTTTCCCTTTTAAACCTCTTCTATATTAGCAGTATCTACAATGCCAACAACTGATATATCAACTGGAACAACTGTATCATCAAAGATCATAGGCGCATCACCACCTGAGACCATAAAAACAATATCGCCTTTTCCTGCATTGATCCCTACATCTGCTGCCACACAAGGTTCTCCTAATTTCTCTTTTAAATCCTTTGTTAATGGTTGAATGATAAGTAGCTTAGCGCCTATAAGACTTTGAACTTTTTGAGTAGCAACTACCCTACCGATAACCTTACCAAATTTCATAGAAATTACGCCTTATACCTCAGTAGAGGAACTAGCGCCTTCTCTCCCTTCCCCTTATCTACCTGTGCTATAGGTGAGCTTCCCATTAGCTTCTATAGTATCAATTATAGCTATAATAGCACTATCCACTGGACTTGTCTTAGTAAGAGGTGTCAATCTAGCAGAGCTTCCTCCCACAACCAATACTATATCTCCTTCTCCAGCGCCAACTGTATCAATAGCAACCTGTGTTTTACCTGTTTCCTTAAGGGTCTCACAATCTACTGGTATGACTAATTGAAGTTTGCCACCAACTAACTTTTCATCTTTTCTCGTACAAACAACCTTTCCAATGACCTTACAGAGAATCAAAGTGTTCCACCGACCTTTCGAAAAAGTATAACTTCATCTAAATCTCTCCATTACTATCTTACTTAATCTCTCCGATGTATTCAAATAGGGCTCTTCTATAACCATCTCTAAGAGATCTTTAAGGATCTCACCTACCTTAGGTCCAGGAGGTATCTTCAATAAATCTATGATATCAGCTCCATTAATCTTTAAATCCTTAATTGATAAAGCTTCACCATTATCTAAAACCCTATCGACCCTTGCTACTAGAGGAATAGGCCAATCCCCTATACCTGTCCCCTTACCAGATGTATCAGCCTTTAAAAGCTCAAATATATCTGGGAGGTTATCAACTCCAACCCTCCTAATAAATCTTCTTACTGCCCCATCGCCCCACTTATCAGAGTAATTCACCATATGATGTCTTACTAGATGAGTTACATTCTTAATGAGTTCATTTGGAGCTCTAAGCCTCTTTAATATATCCTTAGTCATCTCAGCCCCAACTATCTCATGACCATAAAAGTGAGGTCCCTTCTTTGTTCTTGATTTACCTATATCATGAAAGAGCCCAGCCAAACGAAGGTTTAACTTAGGAGGTACATTATCACAAACCTTGAGGAGATGGACATATACTGAGTAAGCATGATGTTTATTCTGCGCCACTTCATATCCCTCAAGGAGTTCTGGTATTATCTCCCTCATAAGTCCAGACTCACGCATGTACTCTAAACTAAAAGAAGGCGTCTCTATCAAAAGCATCTTAAAAAATTCATCTCTTATACGTTCTACAGAGACTGAGAGAATCCTACCTGAATTCTTCTTAATTGCTAAAAAAGTTTTTTTATCTATCCTAAATTTAAGGAGCCCAGCAAAGCGAAGGGCTCTCATCATTCTGAGCCTATCTTCTACGATTCGCTCTTCTGGGTCACCAATAGCGCGTACAACCCCACGCTTTAGGTCTTTAATACCACCAAAAGGATCTATGAGTTCCTCTGTTAGAGGATTATAAGCTATGGCGTTAAACGTAAAATCACGCCTTGAGAGATCCTCCTCTATATCCACGACAAAAGAAATATTATCCGGATGCCTACCATCTAAGTACCGGGTCTCCTTCCTGAAGGTAGTGACTTCCACCTTTAGGTTATCTTCGATTACAGTAACAGTCCCATGCTTAATACCTGTTGGATAAGTCCTTGAAAAGAGTTCGATAACCTCTTCAGGTGAAGCAGAAGTAGCTACATCCCAATCACAAGGTATATCTTTTCCAATAAGTGCATCTCTCACAGCTCCTCCAACTACATAAGCCTTATGACCTGCATTCCGAAGGCGCTCTACTATGGTCAAAACCCCAGCAGGAACTATTATCTTTAAATTCATACCATATGGTGCAGGCTATTAAAACTCTGCACTGACTCCTTTCTAACTGATAACTATAATACTATTATGTCCTAACACCTACTCCTTCTATTATGGCTGCTCTGCAAGGACTAGCTACAGCTCCTTCTATCTTTAAAGGAAATGAAACCAAAATCACCCGCTCTTCTTTTACGTTCCTTAGATTTGTCAGGGGAGCTAGAAGAAACGTTGCCTTTTCCCAAAAAAGATCCCAAGGAAACTCCATCTTCTCTACATTATCAAACCTAGGGAAGTCTCCACCAAGGAGTTTTATATCGTGTTCCAAGAGCCACTGTGCAGCTTCTTTCGATATATATGGGCTCTTTGAGACAAAATCCGGCTCTCGCCATCTTTTATCCCAACCACAACTTAAAAGCACAGCATCTCCCCGGTTGATCTCAGGCGAATTGCACTTTAAATCCTTTAAGGTTATAGGCTGCAGTGGTCCTTTTTCTTTTAATTTAATGACAACACAATCCATTACGAATTCTTCAAGAGGATAATCTACTACTGGAGGTGCATTCTTGTCTACATGTGCTCTAGTCTCTATATATGTACCGCTCTGTCCACCTATTATAAACTTTTGGCAGAAAACCTCATACTTATCTTCTAAGAATTGGGGTTGGGGTAATTCTTCAATGACCGCGCCTGGGTACTCTTTACAATAAGACCACATGTCAGTATAGATAGGACCACTTATATCAATAACTCTCATCAAAGCACCTCCCTAGCGAACCTCCAAAAACGCGCACTCTCCTCTTTAAACCTGGAAGGGGATGGAACTTTATCAGATTTAAAGACCCCAAAACCCTGGAATCCTCTGCAAGATAAGATAGATAATAGTTCTTTTATCTCTGCGTGTCCTTCTCCAAATGGAGCATACTCCTTTATTGAACCGCTTATGGCATCGTTCAAGTAAACTTGACCTATAAACCTCTTAGCCGGTATTAACCTCCCGTAAAAGAGATCTAGGAAGGGATGTCCTCCCATTTGTCCATAGTGAGCAGGGTTATACGCAAAGCGGAGGTATTGTGAATCTATACGCGCTAAAGCCTGAATTATAAGGCTGAGATCACCCACAGGTGTTGCCATATTCTCTAACATAAAAACTATGGACTCCTTCTCTCCTTCTCCAGCTAAAAATGAAAGAAAACCAGACTTTTCTAAGAATTCCACCTCTATTGTGGGCATTACACTAAAGACTATATTCTTGGCACCAAGAATCTTAGCTGTCTCTATAGCCCTAAAAACTTCAAAGGAACCATGGACTACCTCTTCTATAAAACGACGTCCCATATCTATGCTACAGACTTGAAAACCTTCAGAATCCAAATCACCTTTGAGTTTATGTAATTCATTAGGCTTAAATCCTATTATAGATCTACCGTTTACCATAGATAACTCAAGGTAAGAAAGGCCCTTGCTTTTAGCGATCCGAAAGACATCCTCAATATTATCACTTATCTCCATAGAGTTAACTCCGATAAGAGGAAGGGAAAGTTCGGATAAGAGCCTACGCCGAATGGCGCCCCTTTGTCGTTCGCAATCTATACACGCTGGGTTATCACAAAGCATAAGATCAGGCTTCTCTTTCATCATATCTATACATAGTTCAAGCATTTCCCCAGCTTTTATAAGCCTACAAAGAGCATTCCCTATTTTACCCTTTATCATAATTCCAGAATCTAAAAAAGCCTTATTTAATCCTATAAAATTTCTATGAGGGCCTGCCATCCTCTCTACCTTTATCTTATTGATCTCGGATTCTTCATCAACGTAAGAGGCCTCCACCCTTCTTAGATATGGAGCATCTAAAAGTGCCTCTACTGTATGAAGCATAGTACATCTATCTAAATCAACACCTAGTAGGAGAATATATCCACCCCAATCTGCAATCCTCTTATAAGGTGTGTTCTCACCATATGCATCACTGGCCTTCTCATGATCAGCAATAACTTCATACTTTCTAAAGCCCCATGCTGCTACTGAATGGGTTGGGTGCATACTTCGCACCACTCCCTTACGTCGCCAGAACTCATCAGGTATACGACCAAGACGAGTAGGAGACTTGCTTCTATCAAAGATCTTATCTGGTGATGCAAATGTTGGCATAACTAAAGTACCACTTTCACCAATAACCTCCATAAGTGCATTGATTACAGTATCTGCGCCACCATCTACATTCCCCAAACTCCCAAGGGAAGAATGTACAAGAAGAATATCTCCTTCTTTAATTCCTAATGAACGCAAACCCATTACTATATCTCTGCGGTTCATCTTACCCCCCCTTACATTAAGAATCCCTTTGCCCTATCTCACCTGCAATTACAGTAACTTTAGTAGCTGCCACTAAATCTTCCATAGTCACAACAAGACGTTCCTTAGAACCCTTTCGAAAGAGAAAGAAATCTTCTAGGGTACGTCGGAAATCTAAGCTATAATCTGTCTGAGGGCATGCTACCTTAAAATAACCTTTTGTAGCGTCTATAACCTCTACGTCCCACCCTGGTCCCAAGGATGAGAGAAACTCATTTCTTGTCTCAATATAGAGACCCTTTCCAGAACCATCACTTATAAGTTCAAGTTTTCCTTTTGTCCCAGTTAAGCTTAGACCAGTATCTCCATGGTAAGGTGCTTCTGGGCCAGTAAGCCAATCAGCGGTTATGCTAACTACCGCTCCATTCTCTAGGGTAGCACCAAAACCTCCATATGCAGATATCTTCCCCGCTTCTTTCGTAGAGATAATTTCATATGCACCATGAACTGCTATAATGCGTTGTCCTGTAATATAAGTTATAATATCCACATCGTGAACACAGAGATCCTGAATAACACCGGGATAAGTCTCTTTCTTAAAGAACCATTCGGGCCTCTTACCAAGTTTATGAGGACGCCATGCCTCAGCCTTTATCACTTCACCTATGGTGCCAGTCTCATAGAGCCTCTTTATAATCTCATATCTATCATCGTATCTTACTGTAAGGAGCGGAAGGATATCCAAATCAGGTCTAGATATCCTGGCGGCCTCCACCTGGTTTAATTCATCTAAGGTGCACACCAAAGGTTTATCTATTATCAAAACTTCTAGTTCTTTTGCTGAAAAAATCTGTAGAAATGCATCACCGCGATAACCATACGGACCTAGATAAACTACAGCGTTGACTTTATCTATAAGATCCTGCCAATGCTCGGAAAATCTCAATCCGCGTTCTCCAGCAATACGGCTTAATTTTTCTATTTCATCTGAATCATCATGGCTTGCGGCAAGAGCCACAAGTTCCATCTCTGGCTCTATAATTTCAGGATCCAGCATAAGATCGAAATGAACCGGAGGATCCATACCAATTATAAGAATTTTTAAAGGTTCCATAGATTCTTTCCTCTCTTCGTTTCAAAGAAAGGAAGGATGTCCCACCCTTCCTTTCACATTAATACTTACCTCTTTACTTTTGCCTCTTTACCTGTGTCCCCTGACTCATACATTGCCAGAGCTGTAGCAAGAGTATCTCTAGCAGAGACACATGTAATTCGTGGATCTCTATCATTTTCAATGGCATCTACCATATCCTCTATAAGCCACTGATGTTCATAGTATCCGAAGTCTGCAGCTCCTGTAGCTGCTGTCATTGCAGCATCTACACCAATCTTGCGAATGCTTTCATCCTCTGGTCGCTCATCCTTGAACTTCCAGGTAATTATCTTCTCACCCATCATTATAGCAGTTCCATTCTGACCATTAATCTCTATCCTTATATCTGTACCTGGATAAAGTGCAGTAGAACCTTGAACTAAACCCTGAGCTCCATTGGCATAGTCAAGTATTGCAATTACAGTGTCCTCCAACTCAACTTCAGGATGAGCTAGGTTCTGAATACGGGCAAAAACCTTATCAACTGGTCCAGCAAGATGATGAAGGAGATCAATGTAATGAAAAGCATGCTGTATTATAACCCCTGCTCCCTGACTTCTAGAACTTCGCCAAGAATCGCGGAAATAATACTCAGTGGGTCTATACCACTTCATATATGCATCTGCATGGATTATCCTGCCAAAGCGACCTGAATCAATGGCATCCTTAATTGCTTCTATAGCCTTTCTAAATCTGCACTGAAGAACAACTCCTAATTTAACCTCTGCCTTTTCTGCCTCTGCTATCATATTATCTGTCTTCTCTAATGTCATCTCAGGAGGCTTCTCTACAAGAACATGCTTACCAGCTCTTACAGCCTTAACTACGTATTCTTCATGGTAGGCATTGGGTGTTAAGACATTGATAACATCAATATCATCTCTACTAATTAATTCATCAATGCTCATAGCTTTGCCGCCATACTTCTCTACAAAGCTTTGAGCCCTCTCCAGCTTTATGTCTGCTGCACCTACTAGTTCAGCTTTATCAGACATTTGAATGGCCTTCCCATGAAAATCAGATACTAGACCACATCCTATTATTCCAAATCTTTTCATCTCTTCTCCTCCTTATTATTCAGGAATAAAAAGTCCCTTTAATCCTTTTTGGTTTTCAAGGTCATCAAAGACTTTCTCCCAGTTTCTTAAGGATTCTTTATGAGTTATAAGAGGCTTTACATTGATTTTACCTCCTGCCATTAGCGAGAGACTCCTATCCCAACTAGTATAACTCGTCGATAGGTTAAAGTGAATATCACACACCTTAAATATAGCTTTATCCCATGTAAATCGTATATCTTCCTTACCTGTCATCCCTATAACTGTGATCCTACCCTTCTTACGAACAACTTCAATACTTTGATTTATAGCAGGTTCAGCTCCACTGGCTTCGACAACCAAATCTGCTCCCCTACCATTAGTAAGCTCCATAATCCGTTCAATGGGATTTACCTCGGCTAAATTTAAGACTTCTGTGAAGCCCAACTCCCTGGCAACAGGGAGCCGTAGTTCTTCGTCTTTAGGTGTACCAATTATAACGACTTCTCTGGCTCCTTCCGCCCGAGCCACCATAGCGGCAAGTAACCCAATGGGGCCAGGTCCAAAGACCACTACAAAATCCTCAGGTTCCACCCGACCTCTTTCTAAAACATCATGTACTACGTTACAAGTAGGTTCAACTAATGCTGCCTCTTCGAAAGAGACATTATCGGGTATTATATGTAATAGATGATCCGGCATAACCAGATACTTTGTAAAGGCTCCATCAATTCCCCACCCAATTGAGCGCTTTGACGGACAGATTTGAATATTACCTGTTCTACATAGATAACACTTACCACACGCTTTATTATGTGGTTCCCCTACTACCCTATCTCCAACTTTGAAATCAGTAACATCTTTACCGACCTCAACTATCACTCCGGAAAATTCATGTCCGAGGATCACTGGTGGCCAGTAAGGAAACTCATCATATTTTACATGTATATCTGTTCCACAAACACCTGCAGCTTTAACCAGGATAAGAACCTCATTAGAAGCAGGCTTAGGGACAGGTACATCCCTAAGTTCTATATTGCCTACACCTTTTGCAGTCTTAACAAGTGCTAGCATAGATATATCCTCCAATCTTCAATTTATTTCTTTGACTATTCTTTAGAGCTACACCAATTAGCAATGAGATTAAGAAGAACCTCTGCAGCCTTTATGATATCATCTACTACTATATGCTCTTCCGAAGAATGAGCATAACCTAGATCTCCAGGACCAAATACTACTGTTGGTATCCCTAGCTGATTATTATATAGCCATGCATCACAGGAAGCAGTCATACCCCTTACTTCAGGGGTATATCCTACGTTCTTAGCAGCATTTAAAATGCTTTGAACCAAAGGATGCTCTAAAGGTATATAGTTTCCGTCATGCTTATAGATAAAGGAAAGATCAAAATTCTCCCTTAGCCAGTCATCTCCTTGTGAGATAATGGCTTCTCGCATCTCGCGTTGTACTTCTTCACGAGTCTTGTTGGGTAAAAATCCAAAGACTCCTTTAAAACGTGCTCTATTCGGAGCGGTAGCAGGCCAATCACCTGCTTCTAACTGACCAAAGGTTATTGGCATAGGATTAGGATGACCTTCAAAGAAAGGCACATCCCTTGAAGCTGCTAAAAGCCCTTCGTGATACCCTTCTAAAATATCCATAGCTTGAATCGCTTTCTTCAACGCGCTTACCACATTTCCTGCACGCCCTGAGTGACCAGAACGCCCATAACAAGACATATCGAACCATACTGCACCCCTAACTGAAGGGAATATACCTAGATTAGAAGGTTCTAAGACTACAGCTCCATCGGCCTGGCAGCCCTGTCGTACCATAGCCAAACTACCATTACCTCCACATTCCTCCTCAATAACGATATGGAACGTAAGGTCTCCTCCAGGAGGGCCAAATTCATTGAGCGCATCCATTACCAAAGCTAGAGTAATAGCCTGACCCTTTGCATCGCATGCACCACGCCCATATATAGCTCCATCGCGCACCTCTGGTTGGAATGCCTTATCTTGACCAGGAGATGGCGGCACTACATCTACATGAGTATTAAAGACCAAGGAACGCCCTGCTCCTGTACCACGCTTTACAAGCTTTAAATTGGGCCTATCCTTATATGTCAATCCTTCTAATGGAAAAGAATAATCAGGATCATTTACTATATCCTCAGGTACCGGAATAAGTTCACAAACGTCCACTTTATCCTTTAGTTTCTCTGCTAGATAACGATTGACAGGCCCCTCTCCTCCTCGTGTAGAAGGAATGGCTACAATATCGCACAACATCTCTATTACATTGTCCTTGCGGCTCTCTAAAAACTTACGTAACGTATCATCATTTATCTTCATCTATATTGAGCGCGGGATACCCCTACATAAGCTGGGGAAGATTGCGCCCGTCCCTCCTTTAAATCAATTAATAACCCCTATAAAGCCCCGCCCTAGCTAGGACGGGGCGATAAAACCTTAAAATTCTCGTAGTACCTTCTCAATTATATCTGCTGCCTCTTCTGCCTGTTCCATGGTGATTACTAAAGGTGGAGCTACTCTTAGGATATGACCATATGCTCCAACGCTTCCCATAACAACACCATTCTGGCAGCACCTACGAATAACTTCAGCTGCAATCTCTCCTGAAGGGGTCTTTGACTCCTTGTCTGTGACAAACTCAAGGCCTATAACTAGACCGCGGCCTCTCACATCTCCAAGGATATCCACATCCTTCTGGACGTTCTTGAATCGCTCAAAGAGATAACCTCCAACCTTAAGAGCGTTTTCAGGAAGTTTCTCCTCTTCCATTATGTCTATAACAGCTAAAGCAGCAGCGCAGGACAGAGGGTTCCCTCCGTTAGTACTGCTCATCTCGCCAGCCTCTAAAGCCTTCATTATACGGGACTCTGCCATCATAGCAGCAGCAGGTACACCACTTCCAAGGCCCTTACCCATACAGAGAAGGTTAGGACGCAGGTCCTCCCATTCAAGGGCAAACATCTTACCAGTTCTACCAAAAGAGGCTTGAACTTCATCGAGGATAAAGAGAATACCTTTGTCTTTAGCCCATTCCTGAAGTCTTGTAAGATAACCATCAGGAGGAACAATAAAACCAGAAGAGCCTTGATATGGCTCGACTATAAGAGCAGCAAGATCCCCAGTGGACTGGGCTTCTATGACTCTATCGAGAAAATCCACACAGAGGAAATCGCATGTTTCAGGCTTTGCCTTAAAAGGACAGCGGTAACAATACGCGTATGGAGCCTGGATTGATCCTGGCATAACTGGACCATACTTCTTCTTCGTACCAGTTGTCCCTGCAACGCTCATAGCTCCTCCAGTACGACCATGGAAACCTCCGTAGAACGAAAGGATCTCATAACAACCAGTATATCGTTTGGCAGCACGAATAGCAGCCTCTGTAGCATCACTACCAGTAGTGACCATAAAAGCCACGTCTAAATTCTCAGGGGTTATCTCTACAAGCCTCTGTGCAAGAGTAACCCGTTCAGGTGTGGGGAAATTATAACAATTCATTAATTTAGCAGCAGCCTTTTGAACTGCATCTACTAATTTAGGATGGCAATGACCTACGTTTGTTACAAGGACACCTGATGTAAAATCTATATAGGTATTCCCATCTACATCTTTAATTAAAACTCCATTTGCACTATCCCAAACTATTGGGGCGTGTTGACTAGTACCGCCTGGTTCATATATCTGCGATTTCTCGATAAATTTCTTAGAATTTGGTCCAGGCAATTGACATTTTACATCTGAAAACATAACTTTATACCTCCATTTCATTTATTACTTTCTCTACATCTGGGTTCACAGTAAAACGAGGTGGCTTTCCATCAAGGTGACGCAATATATCCCCTAGGATCTTTTCACGTATATCCCATCCTGCTTCCACAGAGCACCAACCTAAATGAGGAGAAAGAGTGGCGTTTTCTAATTTAAAGAGTTCACAATCGGGTAAAGGTGGTTCCTTCTCATAAACATCTATCCCTGCTCCAGCAATCTTATTCTCTTTCAATGCACGAATAAGGGCTTCTGTATCTACTAGACCCGCTCGAGCAGTATTAACGAATATTGCTGTCTCTTTCATCATATCGAATTGAGCATCGCTTATAAGATGACGAGTCTCAGCACTAAGGGGAGTATGAATTGTCACTATATCAGATTCTTTTAATACTTTTTCAATAGAGACTAATTCAGGGATCCCAAGCTTTTCCCTTCGAGTATCTGACATATACGGATCATTGATGAGGCAATTCATATTAAAACCCTTCATCTTTTTATAGACCCAACTCCCTATTCTACCACATCCTATAATACCTAGGGTTTTCCCTGAAAGCCGATATATAGGAGGCAATGTAGAAAAATTCCAATATCCGTTAGCTGATGATTCCTCTAAGATCTTACGGCCTCGAAAGGCTTGGCGCCATGTGGCCATTATAAGCATTATTGCCTGTTCTGCCACTTCTTCAGCACAATAATCTGGTATATTCGCCACTCTAATGCCTTTACGTATGGCAGAAGCCAAATCTACGTTGTCGTATCCTATACCGTGGCGGATTATAAGTTTACACTTTTCAAGGGAATCAATTACATCTGCTGTCATAGGTGCCATATTTACTACAATAACGTCTGCATCTTTTATCTTACTTATTAGCTCATCCTTTTCAGCGAACTTCAGCTGATAATGCTCAAAGAACACGTTATCGTACTTTGCGAGTTCTTCTTCCTCCCACTTTAAGTCAGTTTCAATATAATCCGTTACAACAACCTTTACCTTCTCTAGAGTCATGGTCTCGCTCCTTCCTAGATCTTTAAAGAGACTTCTTTACCAGTCTCTGCTGATTTATATATAGCCTCTACAACGTCGAGAGCTTTAGCTCCATCCGCGCCTAAGATCAACGGTTCTTTATCTTCAAGGATAACCTGGACAAAGTCCTGTATGAACTCTAAACCCATTATTCCGCAGTATCCTGGCACATCTTGAGCTGTAAATGAAAGGGTTCGTAGTGGCGCACATCCATAGCCTGGAGCATCAGAGCATACGAAGAGTTCATCGCCAATACCTCCAAAAGCAGGGCTCCATGATATTGCTCCCTTTGTTCCACGAATTCCCACATAGAGGTCTCGACCATGTGGATATGATGCGGGAACTGAGTATGATATATCTAAGATAGCAACTGCTCCTTTTGAAAATCTTGCAAGAGCAAATGAACTATCTTCCACAGTTATATCTGGAGTATTCCGGGTAACCATCCCTTGGACAGAGACGATTTCATCATCAAATAACCAGTGGAAGAGGTCTATCCAGTGTACTCCAAGATTATGCATGGGACCTCCCCCACTCTTTTCCTTGTCAAGTATCCATGGAGATAACTTCATATACCGTTCTGGTTTCCCAGCTGCACACCGGCCTTCGCATGAAAGTATCTCCCCAAGGGCTCCGTCATTAATTATTCTCTTTATTTCCCTTGATACAACACTATACCTCCATAGGTAGGGAACAGAAAGCTTAACATTATTGGATTCGGCAGCATCTACCATACGTCTAATGCCTACTGCAGTGGATGCCATGGGTTTTTCAACGATAATATGTTTGCCATGGTTAGCAGCAGCCTCTACTGCATCAGGACACTGAGCGTGAGGAAGAAAGACAGCAACAATATCTATATCTTTCCTCTCAAGTAGAGCATTGTAATCCTCATACCCTTGTAAACCTGTCTGTGATGTAACTTCCTGAAGAAACTCTTTATTAGATTCCGCCACTGCAACTACTTGCGTTTGGGGAACCTGTGCAAATAATGGAAGATAATCACGGGGATGTAAATGACTTAAACCAATTATACCTACTCCTAAAGGTTTCATATTAATTGCTGCAATAAGTTGAACCTCAGATAGCAGCCTGCCTCCTTCCGTTAATATCTATTCTGCAATAACAGGATTAGTAAGTAACCCGATTCCTTCTATCTCGACATCTACCT
This sequence comes from Firmicutes bacterium UBA5435, assembly GCA_002426645.1. GTDB lineage: Bacteria > Bacillota > UBA5435 > UBA5435 > UBA5435 > UBA5435. Next base: position 29,844 of record DIRN01000071.1, read on the forward strand.
GATCACCTGGTTTGAGAAACTCAGGTACATCTTTTGACACCCCTACACCAGCAGGGGTTCCAGTAGCTATAACATCTCCTGGTTCCAAGGTCATAATCTGAGATATAAACGATATTATCTCATGGACCCGGAAAAGCATATCAGAAGTGCGTGCATCTTGCTTAGTCACACCATTTACCCGCAGACTCATGCGTAAGTCTGGGAGTCCTACAAACTCATCTTCTGTAACCATCCATGGTCCTAATGAAGCAAAGGTATCCATGCATTTTCCATGATACCAATCATAATACCAATCTCCATTTCGCTCCTTGCGTTTCCCATTAAGACAGAGGTTCCTGCCAGAGACATCGTTAAAACAAGTGTAACCAGCTACATACTGAAGTGCCTCAGATTCGGGTATATACTTCCCACGCTTGCCGATAATGACCGCGAGTTCTGCTTCCCAATCTATAGCAGGCCATGTCTTTGGTATTTTTATTGCATCACCTGGACCAATGAGACCTGTACTTACTGGTTTCAAAAACACTCTTGGGTTAGTCTCTTCTTTAAGAACTGCTATCATCCCACTCTCTTCTATATGATCCAAATAGTTACCGGCTAAACATAGAAGTTTCCGGGAATTTGTTATAGGTGGCTTGAATTTTAACTGACTAACCTCGCCAAGATAAGCTGGGGATAAGAGACTAGGTTCTTTTTTATCTTCTATAAAGGCCTTTATCTCTTTAGCTGTATCCACGGCTTTTAAACCCAAGTAAAGAAAGTCCATCATATTATCTGGAAGAGCAGATATATTACTTAAACGCCCTTCTAGGACCTTACTACAAGTGGCCAAATCAAAGGCTTTATCGTCTATGATAAGCGCTAAGATATGGCCTTTCCCTGACTCAACTGTACCTATCTTCAACTACTATTCCTCCCAACATAACTGCAGACCTTCAGACAACTTCTTTGATAACAAGATAAACGATTCTACTCTTACTCGCATCCATCATATGTGGAACACCGTGAGGAATAACGACCAAATCGCCCTTACCTAGATGTCTTTCAGTGGCGCCTATTAAATCGTCACCTATATAATGACCAGGGGCTCCTTCTCGCGGCCTTTTTCCCTCTATCCCGCCGCCAAGGGAAAGGATCCCTTCTCCCTCTATAACATAGTAGATGTCATCTTCAACCTCATGAAGTTCCGAAGCCTTCTTAGTGTGATCTTTTACGACAAAGTCAATATAATATTTACTTCCTTCGAATTTTAGTAGATTTTTACCTCCAACACCTATCTCTTTAGCAAGGTTCGTTAAATCTTCTCCCGAAAAGACTTCAGGTTCCATAGCACTAGCCCCTCTCTAATTATCTTTAACTATATCTTCATCAGCATAAACAGCTAGGATCTCCCCAAAATAGAGTCGATGATTGGTTAAGGGATCAGCCTCTGCTCGATGAATAACTCTGCATTCATAGTGAAGGACACATTCCCCAATAATCGGAGCACGTACCGTTCTCCCTGGAACAGGTGTAAGACCGCATTCCTTGAATTTATCATAATCTCGACCCGATTTAGTCCCACAAAAGTCTACTGCGTCTTTCATATCGGAAGTTGAAAGATTGACAGTAAACTCCTGGATCTCCTCTATGAAACCATATGTATATCTTTCAGGTCTAACCGCAACCATAAATACTGGTTTATGCCAGATCGGCCCAAGTAAACCCCAAGTTATAGTCATTATATTATACTTGCCTTTAGAATTCACTGTACATAGCAAATTAGCAGGCTCTTTTTCTATAATCATATGAGATAGTTCATAGGGTGAAATCCCGATCTTCTTTTTACTACCCATAAAAGATGTATCGCTCCTTTCCATTAGATATTATCTTCGACATTGTAGAATTCTTCTAACGCTTTGGCTCAATGTTTCAACAAAGAGCTCCTCATTTGCATCTAACCATAGTAGTGGATCCTGTATACCATCTAAAAAAATAAAACCAACTGTTCATAAGGTACTTTTTTAGTACCTGAGTACTTACTATAAATCCAGCGCATCCGTATAAACCATGGAATGTAGCGGATCTCATCTTGTAGAAGTTCTCCTTCTTCGCAATAAGCAGTCACAAATATACGAGACTTCTCTACACTTATGCGACAAGGCTGGGTAAGGGAATATATATTTCCTCCATGTATATCAGACTTTCTATCTGCCGCAAAATATAGAACATCATCAACTATATCGCGAATCCTAGGTTGCAGAGATGCCCAGTCCAAATCAAAGATACCACAGACTTCATCACCATTAAACTTTACATTATCCGGATGGTAGTCTCCGTGTATAATAGTATGCGGTATAGCTTTAAGTTTTGTCTCCAATACCTGGTCATCCTGGTTCAAAGAAGTTTCTAGTTTTTTTAAAAATGCCAGAACTTCACGGAGATTATCATACCTAGGCAAAGACTTCTCTTCAGGGTCTTCAAAGTCCCCAAGGGCTTTATGATAGAGAGCAATTGCTCGGCCTGCACTTGCAAGCTTTCTAACGTTTTGGCGCTCATAGTCTCCCCCTTCTATGAAAGAATGCAGCTCATAGACGTCATCTTTAAAGGTGACCCATGTATTACCTTCCTCGAAAGAGACTGGGATGAGAGAGGTAACCAATTGTCACCTCTCCAGCACCCCGTCATTAGAGCCTTTCAGCCATAACTGGGCTAAAATGCTCCGCCGAAAAATTCTTAACTCCTTCTATAAGAATTAGACAAAAAAGGGAAGATCCCTCTTTCTATAACGAATTTTATTCGTATTTAATTCCAGAATTCTTTAATCGCGTTAAAGCTTCTTTTAAACGGTCATCTGGGACAGTAAGGGATATACGGAAATACCCTTCTCCATGTTGACCATATCCTATACCAGGAGTTATAACTACTCCAGTCTCATCAAAGACTTTTTCGACAAAGTCTATTGACTTATATCCTGCAGGCACTGGAGCCCATATATAGATAGTAGCCTTTGGAGACTTTATATTGCACCCTAAAGAGTTTAGCGTCTCTACTATGAGATCTCGTCTCTTTCTATATATATCACAGAACCCTTCAACTGATTCGTTAGGTCCTTTGAGACCAGCTATAGCTGCATACTGAACTGCCTGGAAAACACCTGAATCGATATTAGTCTTAAGTCTTCTAAGCGGTTCGATGATGTCTTTAGCCCCCGCTGCCCATCCGATTCGCCAACCAGTCATATTATATGTCTTTGATGGTGAACCAAATTCGATCCCAACATCTTTGGCTCCTTCAACTTGAAGGAAACTTATGGGTTTAGGCCCTTCATAAGCTATCTCTGTATAAGCAGCATCATGACAAACCACTATATCGTATTCTTTGGCAAATCTAACCACGTCCTGGAAGAACTCTTCTGTAGCCATAGCTCCTGTAGGATTATTAGGATAATTGAGGAACATTATCTTAGCTTTTTTTGCTATATCAACGGGAATGGCACTTAGGTCTGGTAAAAACCCATTCTCCTCTAGTAATGGCATTATATAAGACTCACCGCCTGCAAAGAGAGTACCAGCTGAATAGACTGGATATCCTGGATCCGGAACAAGGTTAATATCTCCTGGGTTTGTGAAGCACATAGGCACATGAGCTATACCTTCCTTTGAACCGATAAGAGATACCACTTCTTCCTCAGGATCTACTTCTACTCCAAATCGTCTCTTATACCAATCAGCCACTGCCTCTCTAAAACTAGTCAGTCCCTGTGAAGATGGATACTGATGGTTTGCAGGATTTCTAGCCTCTTTGCAGAGCTCATCTACTATATAATCTGGCGTGGGCATATCTGGATCTCCAATACCCAAGCTTATTATATCCTTCCCTGCCTTCTTAGCATCATCAATCTTCTTCTCGATCTGCGCAAATAGATACGGCGGAAGATTTCGAATTCTTTCAGCCGTCTTCATAAATCATCACCTTTCTTCGTATGTTACTTTGATAGAATCATAACTTGTATGTTAAAGGAGGAATTCCCCCTCAAAGACTTCAGTGGCTGGACCGGACATATAAACGTGTCCGTCTTCCTTCCATTCGATAAATAGATCTCCACCATCTAGGTGTACCCATATACTCCTGCCAGTCTTCTTATTTAATATAGAGGCTACTGTAGAAGCGCACGCTCCAGTACCACAGGCTAATGTAACTCCAGCACCTCGTTCCCATACTTTCATCCTTATCTCATTCTCAGATAAGACCTGAATGAATTCAACATTAGTTTTCTTAGGGAATATAGGATGGGTCTCTATAATAGAACCTACCTCTTCTACATTTATTTCCTCTAAATTCTCTACAAAGATTACCGCATGAGGATTCCCCATAGAGACACATGTAATATTAAATGTAGTACCATTAACGTCTAATCTACCGTCTATAACCCTATCATTATCCCATATTACAGGTATATCTTCCTTTGATAAAGCGGGGATTCCCATATCTACAGTGACCATCTCTACTTTATCCCCTGCAAGTTTCAGTGTAACTACTTTTATTCCACCTAGAGTCTCTATGCTTATCTCTTTTTTGGAAGTGATGCCTTTCTCATATACATATTTAGCAAAACATCTTATGGCATTGCCGCACATCTCAGGCTCACTACCATCAGGGTTAAAGATTCTCATTCTAAAATCTGCCTTCTTTGATGGTAATACAAGAATAAGCCCATCTGCCCCTATCCCAAAGTGCCTATCACACATTTTACGAGCTAGCTCAGGCAAATCTTTTGGTATTTCCTTTGAAATCCCTGAATCGATTAGATCGATGAAAACAAAATCATTTCCAAGTCCATGCATCTTGATAAATTTCATAAAGCTTACACCTCCAGTTCATCTCTTAATTATTCGACAAGAATCATACAAATCCTCCTTTAAATTGCTATAACACTTTTAAAATAGTATAACCTTTTAAATTGATATCCTCTCCTTTATAGTAATAATCCACAGGATATAGAGTTATTTTCGTTAAATTACCAAGCTACATCTTTAAACCATGGTTTATCCATATATTTATCCCTTGACATCTATGGTTTAAAGAGGCATAATAATGGGAAGATCATATATGTTAAAGACGATGAAGGGGAAGATGGGCAATAACCGAGTTGCAGCGAGTCAGGGATAGTGTGAGCCTGATAACAACGGAGTGCTGAAATTCGCCCCAGAGTCACTGATTGAAAAGGCGCTCTTCTATAGAGTCCTTAGTAGGTTAAGTCGGTTTCTCCTCCCGTTATTGAGGAGAGGGTATCGGAGAGCTGTGCGCTGTCCCGTACCTTACATGAGACTTCGTCTTTCATGACGAAATTGAGGTGGTACCGCGGGAATATCTTCTCGTCCTCTAAAGGATGAGAAGATTTTTTTATTTATTATACTCCGAAGGTGGGAAAGGAGGGATTAGCGGTTACTCCAATTAAGGAGCTTTAACCGCCATATTCAATGAATAGTCAAGTAGTATACTGGAATAAAGATGTAGAGTGTATGCCGCGTGAAAAGTTAGAGGCATTACAGCTTGAACGATTAAAGAAACTCGTAAAGAGAGTGTATGAGAAGGTTCCTTTTTACAAACAGGCTTTTAAAGATGCAGGTGTTAAAGTAGAAGATCTTCAAAAGCTATCTGATCTCGAGAATTTTCCCTTTACTACTAAGAATGATTTAAGGGATAATTATCCTTTTAATCTCTTTGCAGAAGATATTAATAATCTAGTCAGGATCCATTGTTCATCAGGGACTACTGGTAAACCTACTGTTGTTGGTTATACACGGAATGATATCGATGTATGGGCTGAAGTAACAGCAAGGTCTATAGGATGTGCAGGAGGAACCTCAAAAGATATCCTTCAGGTTGCCTATGGATACGGTCTCTTCACAGGAGGACTAGGTCTTCACTATGGAGGAGAAAAGGTTGGAGCTGCAGTTATCCCTATCTCAGGAGGCAATACTAAACGACAGCTTATGCTCATGGAAGACTTCGGAAGTACTATAATAGCTTGTACTCCATCTTATGCTTTGTATCTAGCAGAATCTTTGCGCGAAGCCGGAATCGATAGAAACAGATTAAAATTGCGTGTAGGAATCTTAGGAGCTGAACCTTGGTCTGATAATATGCGACAAGAGATAGAAGAAAAATTCCAGATTGATGCGATAGATATTTATGGATTGAGTGAGATTATGGGTCCAGGTGTAGCATGCGAATGCCTTGAAAAGAAAGGTCTACATGTCTTTGAAGATCACTTTATACCCGAGATTATTGATCCTCAGAACGGAAGGCGTCTTCCTCCAGGTGAATTAGGAGAATTAGTCTTTACTACTTTAACTAAAGAAGCTCTTCCTTTGATTCGCTATAGGACACGAGATATAACAAGGCTTATAGAAACAGAGTGTGAATGTGGCCGTACTCATGTTAAGATAGACAGGATAAGTGGTAGAACAGATGATATGTTAATCATACGTGGAGTTAATGTCTTCCCTTCACAGATCGAGTCTGTGCTCTTAAGTATTGGTGGAGCAGAACCCCACTATCAACTAATAGTAGATCGAGCGCGTGCACTTGATCAACTTGAAATAAAAGTGGAAGTTTCAGAAGCTCTCTTCTCTGACGAAGTCCGGAAACTCGAAGCCTTACAATCTAAGATAGAACGTGAAATAGAACACGTTTTAGGCATTTCAGTTTCAGTAACTTTAGTTGAGCCTAAAACTATCCCACGAAGTGAAGGAAAAGCCCAAAGAATAATAGATAAACGTAAATTGTAATTTTAGAAGGACTTCTTCGCCACATGCAGAAATATTTAATTAAGGAGGGATAGGCTATGACAGTCACTCAGATATCAGTGTTTCTGGAAAATAAGTGTGGAAGGTTAGCAAAAGTAGCTAGCGTACTAGGGGGAAATAATATAAATATCCGCGCACTTTCTATAGCTGATACATCAGATTTTGGTATATTAAGACTTATAGTTGATGATCCCCAGCGTTCTATTGAGGTTTTAAAGGCAGAAGGTTTTGCAGTTAGTGAAACTGACGTAATAGCAGTGAAAGTCCAGGATAAACCTGGCGGCTTGGCAGAGTGCTTAAAGACCTTTAACGGATGTGGTGCTAATATTGAATACATGTATGCGTTTGTAGGTAGTTTCCAGAAGAATGCTATAGTTATCTTTAAAGTTGAAGATGTTCATCATATAGGTAAACTTCTACAAGAGGCTGGTATGAGACTCCTTACTACTGAGGAACTCTCGCTCATCTAATTCTCCGTACCCCCGCCTAAAAGGCGGGGGTACTGTATCTATCGTACAACTTTACTTATTGGTAATTCGATTATATCCTCAGCACCTAAACGCTTTAACTTTGGTATGAGCACGTTTATTCCGTCTTTTTGAACGACTGATTCAACTGCGTAATACTGGGTTCCTTCCGTCATGAGCTGTGAGACAGTTGGTGCCTTCATAGCAGGAATGGCGTTGATTAAATCATCTAAGCATTCCTTCCTAACATTGAGCTTAATGAGTACCTTACCCCGAGCTTCAAGTGTTCCCTGTAGTAATGTGTTTAACTCATCTATAGCTATGCGTTTCTCCGGATCTTCATAGCTAGCTTTATTAGCTATAAGCTTTGTAGAAGAGACTACTATCTCCCCGATTATCTTAAGGTTATTAGCGCGTAATGTTTCGCCTTTTTCAGTTAACTCTACAGCCACATCATAGATCTCAGGGACCTTAGCTTCGGTAGTTCCATATGAGAATTCTACTTTAACCGGTATATTTAAACTCTTAAAGTACTTTTCTGTTAGATTAACGTACTCAGTAGTCACTTTACTGCCTGCAGGGATATCTTCTGGTCGCTGAAAAGGCGAATCATTGGATACTGCTACTACTATTCTCACTGGTTTATTTGACCCCCGACTATAAGGTAGGTCAGCAATTTGAACTACTTTATCCTGACAATCGCGTTCTAATACCCAGTCAAGTCCTGCAATACCTAAATCAAAAAGGCCTGCTCCTACATATATGGGTATTTCCTGAGGACGCATTAGACGAACTTCAGCTATTCTTGGATCATCAATCTTCGCTTGATAACTACGGCTTCCGAGAGAGGTCACAGGTAAATTCGCCCCTTCGAACATTTCAAATGTAGGCTTCTCTAAACTGCCTGTAGGTAAAAGTAACTTTAACATCGTTTTCCTCCTTCTATGAATGCATTTATTATTACCGGGCAGAACACCCCCTCTTCAAGAAGTAGGTGATGAACGTCCGAGGCAGTTTTTTAAGAGAACTGCCAAACTCGTACTTTCTAAGAAGTATTCTTTAACTGCATAGAGTCCTTAAGTTTGATGAGACGTACCTTTTGGATCTTCCGTCTCGCTACACTCTCTGCAACTAATTTATAACCTTCTTCTTCTAATAGCGCTGTCTCACCTTTATCTGGTACTCTTCCTATTAAAGTATATAAAAGTCCGCCTATGGTAGTGAATTCACCTTCTGGTAACTCTAAATCTAGAAGGTCGTTTATATCATCAATGGTCATACGTCCATCAATAATATAATCCCCATTAGGCTTCATCACCATTTGTTCCTCTTCATCATAGTCGTACTCGTCTCTGATCTCTCCTACTATCTCTTCAATTAGGTCTTCCATTGTTACTAAACCAGCTGTGCCACCAAATTCATCTAGAACTATAGTCATATAGAAATGTTTCTCTTTTAGCTCGTTCAGCAAATCCCTGGCACTCTTTGTCTCAGGAACGTAATGAACGGGTCTTAAAAAGTCACAGAGAACGTCTGAATTCTTTTTATCAAATATAGCGAGGAGATCTTTAACACATACGATCCCTATTATGTTGTCAACTGTTCCATCGTAAACGGGTATGCGAGAAAAACCCACTTCTAACGCTATATCTACTACTTGAAGAGGAGTATCTTCTTTATTAACACATACTATATCTACTCTGGGAACCATTATATCTCTAACTATAGTGGTATCAGACTCTAGTACAGCCTCTATCATCTCTTCCTCGTATTCGTCTACTTCTCCCTCTTCTTTACCAATAGTGATCATTGTTAAGATAGCATCTTCAGTTATAAGCGTATCACTATTTGGCTTGCCCATAACTCTCAAGAGGAGCCTAGGGATAACCTCAAAGGGTATGGATAACGGCAAGAGAATAATATAGATTACTCTCAAAACTTTAGCTATTGAAAGCGAGATCTTCTTCGGGTTTCTCGCTGCATAAGTCTTAGGTAATACTTCAGCAAATATCAGTACTAGAACTACCATTATAGATGCTGATATTATTGGTCCAGCACTTCCAAAGAGGTTCAGTTCTTTTGTAAGGCTGGTCATCATAACTGTCCCAAAGACCATAGCTAGGTTAGTTCCTGTTAACAATATCCCTAACAATCGCTCCTTCTGCTCTAGCATTTTATCGATTATACGGGCTGAGGAGCTTCCGTCTTCTACCAAAGCCTTTATCTTCAGAGGATCTACTGCAAATAGAGCAGTTTCCGCACCTGCGAAAAACCCCGTAAACCCTAGAGAAAGAGCTATAAGACCAATTTGAATAAAATTATATGACGTTAACATGTTCGCTGTATCCCCCTTTCTAACCACGTCTTTGATGCTACAGGGGAGCGATCGTGTTCGTCATCTATGTCACCGACAATAGCCTCTAGTAAGTCTTCAAGTGTGACAAGTCCTAAAATCCGTCCTTTTGGATCCGTTACAAAACACATATGAACCCTTTTCATTTGAAGTTCCTTTAAAAGCATCCTTACTGGCTTATCAGGAAAACAAAAGTAAGGGGGTCGCATTATCTTTCGTAATGGTATATCCTTTTCTCCTCTTCTTAAATGTAAGAGAAGATCCTTAGCATATACTATACCAATAACCTTGTCGATTGTTCCTTGGTAAATGGGTATCCGCGATATCCCTTCAGAGAATATTACCTTTAGCGCATCTGAAATCCCCGCACTATCTCGAAGTGCTATAATGCGTTCCCTAGGTATCATTATTCTAGCCACTGGGATATCTTCGTTATCAAAGATACGATATATCATATCTTTTTCCTCTTCTTCTAATGTCCCATCTTCTTCCCCAAGGGCTACTGCGGTTTTTATAGTCTCTTCAGTTACGCTCTCTTCCCCTGAATCTTTCTCTTCTGAGAACCATCGTCGCACTGTTTTACTGAACAATTGCAACGCCCATACAAAAGGCTTAAGGATGTATCTCATGATTTTTATAGGAATAGAAGAGTAGATACACCATTGCTCAGGATAATATGCAGCCACTACTTTTGGTGTGATCTCTCCAAACGTCAAGAGAAGGAACGTACTGAGGGCAGTAGCAAGCAACTCAGCCGCTTCCTTAGTGAAATTCACCAAGAAGCTTAAGCTTAAGCTCGTGACAAGGCTAGTTAGAAAAATATTGACTATTGTATTGCCCACCAATATGGTGGAAAGAAGTTTATCCGTATCTGACAATAAATCCCGAATGTCGTTAGCTCTCCTAACGCCACGCTCGATCATTTGTCGTGCTCTAATAGCACCTAAAGTTATGAATGCAGTCTCTGAACCTGAACACAAAGAAGAAACTGTTAACAGGAAAAGAGTTAACAACACCACCGGCAAGGTACTACTGGCAGGGTCGTCCACTTAATATCTCACTCTCCAAGTTAATATAAATTTTTAGCCACACCTGCGGCAAATGAACCTAAAGCACATCCGACGTTTTATCCTACAGGGTCCCACCCCTTTCTCACCGCCGAAAAGACCACATTGTATTTAACTTTTATATATTATAACACGAAATTATCTTATAAACAAGAGGGATTCAAACCCCAAAATACAAAAAGCCATCTAAATTAGATGGTCTAATGGTGCGGCGAGCGGGAATTGAACCCGCACGGATTTTACTCCACATGCCCCTCAAACATGCCTGTCTGCCTGTTCCAGCACCGCCGCATATTCAATTATCTCGCAACAATTTATATTATAACCCGTCTTCCCCCACTTGTCAAGAGTCTTTTTCAACTTTTCCACACTACCTCACTCAATTTCCTCACCCTTCTCCCACATAACAATCCCCTAACGATCGGGTCTATCATTGTAACCCCTGCAATAAAGCGCCAGCTAAACGGAATAGTTTTTGCATGTTTTTGCGAACCAGTTTACTTTTGGGAAATTTTAGGTTATAATTTCATCTCTTCATTTCTTACCACCACTTTTAGCTGGTCTTTTGTTTTGTGCGAGCCTCCCTAGGATTTCATGTTTGCTAGAGGTTCGCATTGATGTAAATTTTAGCAATCAACGCCATTGTGTGAAAATAAAGGGCATGGTTAGCACTCAACAACATAATCTCTTTAATGATTTAATTCGACATCAACAGGAGGTTTCCTGCATTTATAAAAGTTATAGGTTAATCATATAACAAGTAACTTTTTCTGTATACTAAAAAAGATACCGTGGAAGTCCCAAGACCCGTGGAATTCAAGGTGGCAATTCTATCCTAATGTTTAGAAAACAGTTTAAATACTCCCAAAATTGAGTTTAAGTCATGAGCTTCTTTTGATTACGTCTGTTCATCGATTTAGATGTTAGCTTGCATACACGTTTATAGAACACCTTAAGCATAGCACCTAGCACTTTCCACCACTCCTTAAGTTTGACCATATTCCTTATGGATCTTAACCAGTCATTTGTTTCCTTGAGCTTTACGCAGACTTCTTGAGTTGGGTTTTTGCCCCTATTTTAAAGTTCCCCTTACGTGTTTCATCATAGTAGTATGTAAATCTTAGGAAATCAAAGTTATCTGATTTCGTTCCATCTTCTCTTTCGACAGATCAAGACCAAACTTGTCAAGCTATTTTTCAAGCAGTTTAAGTATTCTCTTTGCATCATCCTTTTGTTATATCAAAATCATAAACCGTCACAGTATCTTATTAGCTTCACATATCCCATAATATTATTCTTTTTCTTCTTCTCAAACTATAGTATGAGAAGTCGTGAAAGTTCTATTTATATATCGCATTCAATATCCTTGCTAACCCCTTCTGCACTATCTTATCTGCCAATGCGGGTATACCCAACGGCCTCAGTTTGCCTCCTCCTTATACTGTATAAGACGTTTTCTATCCTCTAAAAAAGTAAGAAGGATTGATTCATTTACAACTGTATCTTTAAGCAAAGCTTCTTTCAAAGATTCATCGCAGGCTGTGACTATATCAGCATGGTTTAAACCTTGCGCCTCTTTCAACACTCTGTCAGACAACACATCTTTTGTTGCAAATTCGTTTAAGTTTAATTTTAACAAATTACTTATCTGTTCCTTATCAGGAAGCCTATATTCTAGTATATCATCAAATCTTCTAAATAAGGCTTTGTCTAACATCCTAGGATTATTTGTAGCTGCTATTATAATACTCGCCGAGTCATCTTGCTCTATATATTGTAAAAACGAATTTAAAATTCTTCGCATTTCACCAACATCATTATCATAAGTTCTATCAGATCCAATTGCATCAAATTCATCAAACAAATATACTCCTCGATATTCTTTAATTTGTTCAAAAACTTTTTTTAATTTAGCACTCGTTTAACCCATATACTTGGAAATTAAGCGTTCAATTTGTATAGTATAAAGTGGTAGGTTTAATTCACAAGCTATTACCGATGCTGTCATTGTCTTGCCTGTTCCTGGATCGCCCTCCAATAATAATTTCGACCTATTTTTTAATCCATTCTTTAGTAAAATATCTCTTTTCCTGTATTCCTCCAATACTCTATTTATTCTATTTTTTAGCTCCGAACTGACTGCAAGTTGATTAATTCTAGTACTTGCATATTTAAGTTCTAATGCTTCATCATTTTTATTGAATTTCAATATATCTGCTTTTTTGCCGAAGAGTTTTCCACTATACTTTTTATCTCTCTAGCACTTGTCATATGTCCAACTTTTGCTTCATGAGCTGCAATTTGTAAAGAGATAACTTTGAACTTCTCACGATCACCTTCAAAGTGAGCTCTTAGCAAAGCTTTCACTTGAGCTATTGTAGCCATGTAAAACTCTCCTTTCTTATCAAAATTAAATTATAAAAAATGACGCGCGCCATAAACGCACCATCTTTTCAGATCACTAGGTTTTGGAACATGACCCTTAATCATATCTATCCATAAAACATTATACTCCATTAATCTATCCATAGTCAATAAACTTGTATTGACTTAATTCTCTTCATCCTTCTCTCACACGGCAATCTCCTATAGACCAGGTCTATCATTGTAACTAGAGGTACAAGCTAATATAAATTTTAATAACCAAATAAACTCTTTAATGACTTAATTCGACATCAAAAGAAGATTTCCTATATTTATAAAAATAGTAGCAGCTCTTATACGCTAAAGCATACATTCAACTCTTCATAGCGCTATTACCAATCAAACAGCCTATAACGATACCCACAATGAGCCCCTTTATGCCAAAGAATATTAAACCGATAATAGGTATAGTGACTAGTCCTGTAAGAAGGCAGCCTATCCTTTGCATGTTCTTACCTATCTCTTCTAATTTTTTGCTTATACTCTCTAGATCAGCCACGGAAGGCACCCCCTGTTAACAAAAAGATAGAAACAATACTTTAGCCGTCAATTAAAAACTGAACCTCATTTAACTTCTCATAGATTTCAGATACCATAAGCTCCATAAGCATGAAGCTCATTTTCTATATCATAAAGAAGGTTAGGTTCTGTCGCCTCTTTTAAAATAGTTGCTTGGTAATAGGGCCTAAAGGCATACTGGATCTCTTCTGCCTTATTCACAAAATCAAGCACAAAAGTATCCTCTTTTCCAGCACAGGTTCTATTAAGTCGCGATAGAGTCTGGACTGCTTTTACACCTGATAATTTCTTATCTACATACATGGTATGTAGCAAGGGTTGATCGAATCCAGTCTGGTACTTCTCAGCAACTAAAAGTACTTGATATTCATCGGTGGCAAACTGTTCTGGAAACTCTGACTCCTTAAATCGATTCATACCACTTTCAGTGTACTCCAATCCATGATCTTCCACTGTCCCTGAAAACGCTATTAGAGTTTTAATGTCCTTATAGCCTTTCTTTTTAATGTATTCATCAAAGGCATGTTTATAACGTACTGCGTGAAGCCTAGAGCTGGTTACAACCATTGCCTTTGCCCTACCCCCTATTTTATGTCTAGTTACGTTTATAAAGTGCTCTACTATAATTTCAGTCTTTTGAGCAATATTATGAGGGTGAAGACTTACATATCTTGTCAACGCTTTAGTGGCTTTTGCTCTCTCAAAACAAGGGTCATCCTCTATTCTCTTGGCTAATTTAAAGTACGTTTCATAGGTAACATAGTTCTGTAATACATCTAAAATGAAGCCTTCTTCAATGGCTTGGCGCATAGAATACAAATGAAACGGATATGGAAGTCCACTCTCTCCAGTAGTGCCAAACATTTCTAGGGTCTTAGCCTTAGGAGTAGCCGTAAAAGCAAAGAAACTTATATTAGGTTGTTCCCCACGCTTCTTTATAACTTTCAATATCTCTTCTTCTGGATCATAGTCTTGATTCTCTTCATCTAACTTTATCGCTTCATCTAAAGTATTTGCAGATAAAACTTCTCTTAAAGAGGCCATGCTTTCTCCAGCAGTACTAGAATGCGCTTCATCTATAATAACTGCATACTTTCGCTCTTTTAACTCCCCAACTTTTTCAATGATAAAAGGGAACTTTTGAAGTGTGGAAATAATTATCCTCGTTCCGCCTTTAATCGAATCTGCTAGTTGATTGGAATCCTTATCTATCTTTTCTACCACACCGTGCTTGTGTTCAAGTTGATAAATCCTATCTTGCAATTGCTGATCTAAGGCACGCCTATCAGTAACCACAATAACCGAATCAAATACTGCATCATTCTTTTCATCATGTAAGTTTGCTAGTCTGTGAGCAAGCCATGAAATAGAGTTGGTCTTCCCTGATCCTGCACTATGCTGAATAAGATAGTTCGTACCTACTCCCTTTTCTTTAGCATTAGCTTCTAATCTTCTGACTGCATCTAACTGATGATATCTTGGGAATATAACTTTTTCATAAGCTAAATACGTGTTCCCATCAACGTCTTTTCTTTCTTCAGATTCAATAAAGACAAACCTTTTTAGTATATCTAATAGACTATCCTTTTCTAATATTTCTTCCCATAGATAAGCGGTTTTTAGTCCATTGGGATTACTAGGATTCCCTTTTCCTCCTCTATCCCCTTTATTAAAGGGAAGGAAAGAAGTCTTATCGCCATCAAGTTTTGTGGTCATATAAACTTCTGAAGTATCTACTGCAAAGAACACAATGGTTCTCTTTTTAAACTGAAACAATAATTCATACGGGTTTCTATCTTTTTTATACTGCATAATGGCATCTTCATAAGTTTGTCCAGTAAAGGGATTCTTGAGTTCCATGACAACTACAGGTAACCCATTGACACAAATGAGCATATCAACGCTATTGTTGTTTCTAAGACTATAGCGTACCTGTCTTATTACAGAGATTCGATTCTTTTGATAAAGCTCAAAGAGTTCAATATTGAGCTCACTAGCAGGCTTAAAATAGACAAGGTCTATATATGTACCATAGTCCTTAATCCCATGTCTTAGCACATCTATAATACCACGTTTCTTAAGTTCCGTATCAAGACGATTTAATACCTTTGATCGATATTGGTCTTTATAGATCTCTTTGAGCCTCTGTACCTTCTTAGGTTGAGTATCTTCTAGGAATTCAAATAATATCTCAGTGTCTATAGCATATTCTTTACTAAAGTCAGCTGGGTTCCCTTTGATATATCCATCATTCAAAAGATGCTCTTCCACATACTCTTCAAAGCCTTTCTCTGAAAGTTCCACAGGTGTGCTAGCCAATCTATCCACCCTCCTAATTCTTATCGTAGCTCTTTATAATAAGGGGTTTTGCCTTATCAAAATCCCTATCACTTTCTATCCTTACCTCTAGATCTCCCGTGCCTAAATGCCCAATCTTTCTGACATCTCTTATAAAGCCTTCTTCCAACTCTACGTCATCGGGATTTAATTTTAAATACATAAGAATTGTTTTACCTGTAGGATATACTTCTATACAAGCAAAGTTACGTATCTTCTTAAATGCGATATAGTACTTAAGGGCTTTTTCCTGAACATCCTCGCCTAAATTAATTATAAAATCTCTTATAGCGTAATATCTGTCTTGTAGCTCCTCATCTGCCTGCTGAATATTTTGAGATACGGTTTTCGTCTTTGTGTCTTCTACGCTCATACTATTAGGTACCTGTGATTCTGTAGTTACATTTACTAGGTCAAATAGTATTAGATCATCCTCGTATTTTTTATATCTTATCAGTTCTATATTTCTATTAATTTGTTTTACTGCATATTCATCGTATTTGGTAAAATCGCCTGCAATGCATAGAAGTCTTGGCATTGACCACTCAATTTTATCCGCGCTTTCTTTTCCTAGTTTCTCCATGACAAGAAGCTTAAAGTCGGCCTTATGGTCCATAAGCCAATCAAGGTAGTATAGTCCTTGGTTAATGACATTCTCATTTAGAGCCCTCTTGTATTCAATGATCACCGGACAAAAGTTCTCGTCAATACCCAATGAATCGATTCTACCTCCATGATTTTTGCCCGTAGAGTATTCTGATGCAAGGAACCTGATACCAAAGAAAACTTCCATATTGGCTTCAATAAAGACTTGTAAAGACTTTTCCATTGCAACGGAGGTTCCCTTTAGTTCCGTTACTCCATCTTTGATTCTAAATAGTTTTAAATCCCCCATATAGCGCCCCCCCGTTTAATTATCTTTGTAGTCTCTCACATCAATTTTTCCAGTCACAGCTTCGGATATAAGGGATTGGCGGTACTCTTTAAGCTTTTGTATTTGGAGCTGTATATCAGAAACTAGCTCATCTATTTCAGCGATTTTTTGGTCGAGGAAATTAGCTATTTTCTCCTGTCCCCTATAATTGGGAACCGCCAATTTATAATTTAAGATAAAGTTTGTAGGTATGCGCTTTAAACCTGCAACCCCATACATTTCAGAAACTCCTTTTGATTTGAATATACTTGATTGAAAATAATAGAATAAAAAACTATTATAACAATTGCTTTTACAGCGTAAAACATGTAGCTCTGTGGTTCCGAACCCTATACCATTCAATAATCCATCCACTACAGCAATATTTCCATTTTCAAAACACGGAGTAACTTTTGCTAAAATAATATCGCCATCCTTAAAATATGTATAACCACTAATTAAGTTTTCTATAGCATCGGTAATAGAGTAATCTACCACTCCTGTTCTAATAATCTTTTCCATAGGTATAAAGGTGACTTCTAGTTCTGGTGGCAAATGCCTTATTTCGGATTTGTTAGGATTAACAGATGCCAAGTACTTAATCTTTTTTATTTCCCACCCCTCCGGTACCTCCCCTATCCACTCAATCCCAGAATCCTTCATCTTCACATCTGGGTTAAGTCCTTTTGCAACAGCTTCACTTATAATTGCCTGCCTGTGTTCTTGGAGGAGTTCAATCATTCTTTCTTTATCCGCAATTAAGCCATCGAATTCAGTAATTTTCTGGTCGAGAAAACTCACTATCAATTGTTGTGTTTGCATATTAGGTAGCAAACACTGTAAATTGCCAATATCAGAAGCATTGACTGCAGGATAACTTACTCCTACAGACCTTTTAACGATTTCATTAACATAGCTTTCAGAGCGCATTAAGTAAAATAAATATTGAGGTACTAGTTTCTTGCCAGGCGATAAAACTGCAAAGCCCGTAGAACATATTAAATTCTTCGGTGGCTTATGAATAAATGCAATTGCTTTTAAATACGTTCTTACCGTAGAAACAATAGTGTCACCATCTTTTACAACTCTTCTCGCCCTGCTTGGAGCATTTACAAACTGATAATTTTGTAAATCCCTTATCTCACCAAATGAATTTACACTTCCAATATCAATATAAATAATCTCAAAATCATCATCCGCATGTTCTCCTAATACATTTTTATTTATATAAGTCTCATACTTAATCTTTGATATTTCCCACCCCTCCGGTACCTCCCCTATCCACTCAACCCCAGAGTCCTTATATCTATCATACCTCTTATATCCACTCATCCACTAGTCACCTTCTTCAACTTCTCTAGGATGCTTTTTTCTAGTTCCCTTATCTCCTCTAAGATCGCTACAGAAGACCTTAACGGCTGGTATTTATAAAAGTACCGTGTGAACGGTATCTCATAGCCTATCCTAGTTCTACTTTCATCTATCCAAGCATCAGGTAAGTGAGGCTTCACTTCCCTTTGGAAATACTCATGGATATCTTCCTTAAGAGGCACATTTTCTGTATCCCTTAAATCCGTATCAGGCTCAGGATTGCCTTTAGAATCGGTACATATATCTGCAGTTTCATCCTTTTCAGATAATGCAAATAGGATCGCCCTTTGGAGCTGACTATTTAATTTAATATCGCTCTTCTTTAAAGCTTTTAAAAACGCGTCCCTGTTCTTATACACAATAGTAGAATCCATCGTCTTTAACGTCTCTATAATCTCACTTTGAAGAGCCCTACCTTCCTCTATCTCTTTAAAACCTGCAGAACCTTTTTTCCTAGACTCAGCGAGTCTCTTAAAAGCCGTCTCATTGTATAAATTATTAATCCTATCGTGAGTAGCCTGAAAATTCAAACGCAGGGGCCTTTCAACAACTACCTTTTGATAACCCAGATCCCCATTATCAAAGATCTTGCAGTACTCATTTTCTTTAAACTCACCGTAAATTCTAGCGATCTCTGTAATCTGCTCCTCACTAATTTCATGTCGCTTATTACCAAGACTCTTCCTCATCTTCACATAAAAATCCACTGCATTTACCAACTGTACTTTCCCTGTCCTGACAGGGCCTCTCATTGGATCACTATTCTTACGATTAGTCACTATCCAAATATATGTGGAAATACCCGTGTTATAAAACAACTGATCAGGTAACGCAATAATCCCCTCTAACATATCGTTTTCAATAATCCATCTTCTGATCTCCGATTCACCCGAACCAGCATCACCTGTAAACAAAGGAGATCCATTAAAGATAATAGCAATACGGCTACCCTTTTCATCCTGCCTCATCTTTGATATCAAATGCTGTAAGAACAAAAGGGACCCATCGGAAATCCTAGGCAGACCAGCTCCGAACCTCCCGTTAAATCCCTCTCTTTCATGTTCATCTGTGATAAACTTTTGCGATTTCTTCCACTCCACACCAAAAGGAGGATTAGTAAGCATATATCGAAACATCTTACCACAATGACCATCCTGTGTAAAACTATCACCTAAAATAATATTATCTGCATTCTGTCCTTTGATCAGCATGTCTGATTTACAGATACTAAAAGACTGAGGATTTAACTCCTGACCAAATATCTCTACCTGTATCCCAGGGTTCAAATCCCTTAAATACTGTTCAGTTACTGAAAGCATACCCCCAGTCCCAGCACAACAGTCATATACAGTAGTCACTAGCCCTGGCTGTGTTAACTCTTCATTATCTTCATTCAATAAAATATTGACCATAAGTCTAATAACTTTACGGGGAGTATAGTGATCCCCTGCTTCTCCATGCTCAGAAAATCTCCTAATAAGCTCTTCAAAGATATATCCCATCTCCACATTACTGACCCTATCAGGATGTAGATCAATCTTATTAAACTCAGATATTATCAAATATAGCAGATTATTATCATTCAACTTGGTGATCTCTTTATCGAAATCAAAATACTCAATTATTTCTCTTGCATTCTTTGAAAACCCGTTTATATAGTTCCTTAGATTACTCGCTATATTATCAGGATCAGCAAGGAACTTCTCAAAATCATACTTACTTACATTATTGAACTCTTGCTTTGAAACCCTATTTAAAACTGGATCTACGTTTTTAAGGCCAGTCTCCTTTAATTCTTCATACCTCTTTAATACCTCTTCCTTAGTGGACACAAGAACACAATCAAATCTTCTAAGCACACACATTGGAAGAACTACATCCCCATATTGCTCCTTTTTATAGGGACCCCTTAACAATTCCGCTATACTCCATATAAAATTAACTTTATCTTGAAAGTTAAACAGCTTTATCACTCCTATAAAATCACATGGTCCTATACTTTATATTCTATATTTCTCCTAATTTTCCTTTATAAAAAAGCTAATACCCTAAATTCTAGGTATCGGCGATACTAAAATTATATTTTTTTTAAACCGAAGGCGATAGTATATATAGATCGTGCTATTACTTTAAATAACAGGACTACGGCAGGTGTGTAAAGCCACAATATCACAGACCTCATGATAAATCCCTTGCTGGTCGAGTGGGAATTCTTAATTTGTTAGGCCTCTCAAATAGCGAAATTATGAAGCAAGACACTGGCCCTTTTACAACTAAGCCTGAGAATATATTGAAAAAGCTAAAGACTGCAAAACCACAAAACTTAAATGAAGTCTTTGGGAAAATATATAGAGGCAGTATGCCTGCTTTATACGGAAAAGACATAAGCAGGGACATCTTCTTTTCCTCATATGTGCAAACCTATTTACAACGTGATGTAAAAGACTTAACCCAGGTAAGTGATGAACTTAGGTTCCTTCGCTTTATATCATACGTTGCCGCACGTACAAGCCAGGTAGTAAACTACACCGATATGGCAAAAGATACTGGGATTACTCAACCAACAGCAAAGCAGTGGTTATCTATCCTTGTGTCCTCTGGAATCGTAACCTTAATAGAGCCATACTTCAACAATTCACTAAAGCGAATTATAAAAGCCCCTAAAATGTATTTTCTCGATACAGGCTCATGTGCTTATCTGACTAAATGGACTACTCCTGAATCTCTAGAAGCAGGAGCAATGTCAGGACCATTCTTTGAAACAGCAGGAAAAAGACCACCACAATGATACCCTTTATCCTATTGAAATCAAGAAAAGCGGAAACCCATCAAAGAACAGCATAAAGCATTTTAATCTATTAGAGAAAACAGGACTTAAGGTTGGTCCTGGTAGTCTTATCTGCCTAACAAATGATCTATTACCTATTGATGAAAAGAATTCGTTTATACCTGCATGGCTAATATGAGCGGGTTCTCCTTTGAAGTCCTTCCCCTAGCCAATTAACGCTAAGCGATACTAGCATAATAGCTATACCGGGAGGCATCCACAACCATGGCATAGAAGTTAATGTAACCAAATCTTTGGCCTCTTCTAGCATACCACCCCAGCTAGGTGTAGGCGGTCTTATCCCCACCCCTAGATAGCTTAAAACAGCCTCAGCAAGGATCCCATTTGCCACACCAAAAGTAACTGACACAATAACAGTAGGAAGCAAAGCAGGAAAAAGATGCTTTCTTATAATCCAGGCTTCCCTAGCGCCCATAAGACGCGAGGCCTCTACAAATGTTGACTCCTTTAAAGACAAAACCTCACCCCTTATGAGTCTACAAGTAAACGGCCAACCTAGACCAGCTAGAATAATTATTAACCTCCAGACAGACGGAAGATCAGGTAAATACCTATTAAAGATAGGTGAAAGAACTAAAGCCAAGAGAGTAGTTGGAAACGAAAGCATAGCATCGGTAAACCTCATAATGAAAATCTCTATCTTCCCACCATAATATCCAGCCACGCTTCCAAGAATAGTACCAATACCAACTGAAAAGAGAGACGACAAGAATCCAACTAAAAGCGAAACTCTCCCACCGTAAAAAAAACGGCTTAATACATCCCTACCAAGGGCATCTGTACCCAAAGGATGCGCTAAACTAGGAGGCGCTTCTATATTAAATAAGTCTAAAGCATCTGGCTCATACGGACTCAAATAACGGGCTAGTAGTGGCACTAAAGAAAAGAAGAGTAAGAATATGATACCTATAAGGAACCTTTTACTACCTTTGGTTTTAAGTCGCATATCTCACCCTCCAATATTCACCCGTGGATCCAACAACGCATAAACTATATCTGCTAAGAGTCCTCCAACTAGCGTAAAAAACGTTGTTATGAGCATACACCCCATAAGCACTGGAAAATCCCTCTGATAAAGAGCAGTCACCATCAACGTACCCACACCAGGCCAACTAAAGACCACCTCTATAACGGATGCTCCACCAATAAGAGAAGGAAGCGCTATTCCTAAGAGCGTCACAGTCGGGGCCAAAGCGTTTCTTAACCCATGCCTTACAACTACAGCAGTTTCAGATAATCCTTTAGCCCTTGCCGTAGTTATAAAGTCTTCATCCATTACCTCTAATAGACCAGAGCGTGTGTACCGGAAGAACCCACAAATATTTATAAAACTCAAAACAGAAGAGGGTAAAAATAAATGTCTTAAAAGATCAAAGAAAGAAAAATCCTGCCCTGCAGTGCTCATTCCCCCTACTGGAAACCATTCTAATCGACCAGAAAAGATATATATAGCTAATATTCCAAGAAAAAAGCCAGGCACTGATAGACCAGCAAAAGTCAGAAATGTAAGGAAAGAATCAAGGAGAGAGTATGGTCTAATAGCAGAAATAACAGCAAGTAAAACGCCTACGGATACTGAAATAATCAAAGAAGTTCCCATAAGCAGAAGAGTAGCTGGAATTCGCTCCATTATAACTTCCTCTACTGGACGTCCGCGTAATATAGACCAGCCCAAATTCCCACGAAAGAGTCCACCAACCCACTTAAAATATTGGATATATAATGGTTGATTAAGACCTAAGGCTTCACTCCTAGCAGATAGTTCCTCTGGAGATAAAGAAGGATCTAAATAGTAAGCTAGGGGATGACCGGGGGCGATATATAGTAGGACAAAAGTCACCACACTAATAAAAAATAAAATAGGGAGCATCTGAAATACCCTATCCAATATATATCGCCCCAAAGACTTCATTTTTTATAACCCCCTAAAAGAAATGAGCAGTTCAATTAAGGTTTAGCCATAGATCGCATATATCAGGAGTGATCCCAAAAGCACATGGTTGGATTCCCACTACCCTCTTATTTACCCCTACAACTGACTTCTTAAAGTACATGAAGACATAAGGAAGTTCATCATTGATAAGGGTCTGCCACTCCCAATAGATTTTCTTCCTTTCATCTAGTTTTAGAGTGCTCCGTCCCTTATGAAGGAGTTCGTCAGAGCGAAGATTCGCAAACCCAATTCCATTATATGGACTCTGTGAATGCCATATTATATAAGGATCAGGATCTGCTCCATAAAGCGTCCAAGCTAAAATATAAGCATCGAAATCAGACTCAACAGATGTCTTTCCAAATAGTTTTGGAAAGGTACTTGCTGCAAGAGCATTAGGTTCAGTTGGCATCAAATTAACTTTTATACCCAAAGACCTCAATGTCCCCTGTATAATAGCTGATAGAGAGCCACGTATCTTATCCCCTGCAGGATACATAAGATCAAATTCAAATCTCCGACCATCCTTCGCGCGTAAGCCATTATCCCCTTGTACCCAACCAGCTTCATCAAGAAGTTCAGCAGCACGACGCGGATCGTAAGGATAATCATTGAGCTCATCAGAATAAGCCCAATTCAAAGGAGATATAGGAACATTAGCTACTTCACCATAGCCTTTTAATATGGTTTGTACAAATAGCTCTCGTGGTATAGCATAAGCTAAAGCTTGACGAACCGTTTTAGACTGAAAGACAGGCTTTCTGAGATTAAGACCCATATACGCATAACCTTCACCATAGTTTGGGTATTCGTATATATTTAAATTACTCATATCCCTCAGGTACTCTAAATACTTTGGTTGGATATCAGCTATATCTATCTCCCCATTCCCAAGGGCTATGACCATTGCATCCTCATTGGTAATGATCTTATAGATTATCCTATCAATGTATGGTCTCCTAACAAAGTATTCTTCGTTCGCCTTCAGCTCCACATATTGACCGTTTACGTACCTCTCCAACTTATAAGGGCCTGTACCAACAGGATGAAGATTAAAAGAGGCTTTATCCAGCTCTGTAACTGGAACGCCCTTAAGTAAATGCTCAGGGAGGATAGGAAAAGTCATGCTCTCCATGAATGGAGCAAAAGATTCAGTAAGGCGAAATTTTATAGTATAATCATCTATCACCTGTATTCCTGAAATAAATTGCGCTTCTCCACTCTTAAATTCCCGAGCACCTTCGATAAAGATAAAATCAGCGCCTTTGCCACCAAAATACTTTGGATGCAACAGCGTAGTAAATGTAAAGTTTACATCTTTTGTAGTAAACGCCTTGCCATCATGCCATCTTACATCGTCCCTCAGATAGAATGTCCACTCAAGTCCATCTTCAGAAAACTCCCATTCTTTAGCAAGAGATGGGATGTACTCCATGTCAGGACCTATCTCGATGAGTCCATTGAAGATATGCTTTGCAACATCCAGATCATATTTGCTGGAACTTATTAGAGGATTGAACCAGCCCTGTGGGGCAACAGGTATACCTATGGTCAACGTTCCTCCATACTCTGGTCCGTTTTCAGATGCAACCCCAATCACACTGAAAACTACAAGAAAGACCACGGCTATGTATAAAACCCTAAACCCCTTCAATTCTTAATACCTCCCCACCATACCCAAATCTTTACGGCATATAAGAAGCCCCCTTTAATTAACAACTTGGAAAATGCCGTATTTATTCTCAAGTTTGTCCATAAAAAATACTATCTCGATAATGAGAAAGTATTTTAAGGGGGGACTTAAACATTGTATTATTTCGTCAAAAGTAACAAAACTCCTCTTTTATCGTGGCGTTTCGACAATATTTCTTATATATTACTTAGGCAAACCCTCTGTCTCTGGAATATGTTAGAAAACATATAAAGTCCGCATTGAAATAGAGAGTTTATCTTTAGGTTTATTGATGAATAATCGTATAGTTTTTGGACTCCTCTACATCTTTTCTAAATAAGCTGCTATAAATCAAGTCATTGCACTACCAAGACTTTAAAGTGTTCACAACTTCTTTCTAATCAATTTAACCTTAATTGATAGTATTAATCATATGAAATGATTTATTGATAGTGCTACATATTTAATATACATAAATACTGGTATCATACCGCCGATTATACTTAAGACTTCATTCAATGTCATATTTAATATAGCATGTAAGAATTGTATTATCTTTATCTTTTCGAAAATAGTCGCAATAAATGCTATAAGAAATAGTACCAATTGACTTAATAACCATGAAATTATAGAGACAAAGAATGAAATAATTAAAAAGCCTATAGTTTCTATAATCCCTGGATATACTCTTGGGATATTCGATCTTATCATTGCTGTTTTTATATCAGAACCTAAAAATAATCTGAAAATAATTACTCCTTGAATAAAGATTTGAATCCCGGAACTATTTTCAATTAATTGACCAATGATGGGTATAAAAGTTATAGCTATTCCAATAGCAAAAGCGATAATACCTGCCTTAAAAATTGGCCACAAATTATTAGCTAGCTCAGACAAGGGTATAGTACTGGAGCCACCTAATAAAATAGGTGAGAGTAGTACTTATTAGGTACGTGAAGCATCCTATAGCTACTCTATATCCCGAATCATTAGAAATTACAAGTCCTCCACAAATAACTATAAAAATAAACATAATAATCACGTAGACTACGATAGAAAGCCAAACCTGCCAATGAGTTAATACCTTTAAACCTTCAAGTACCGAGTCCCAAAACATTGAACTACCCCCTTTGTTTTATCTGCACATCCAAGGTAATTCGCGATATATACAGTTGCTGTAACATGATAATATTTCTTAGTAATGCAACATCGGTCATCTCATAACACATTATTCTCCACCGGCTCTAGCAAACTTTAGAATTACCAACTATATACATTGTTATGTTAACACTATGTAGGTGGTAGCTTTAATAGCATAAATATCCGTGCATCCAGATATGCCTGCTTGAATAGGTTCTAGAGTATTATCCTTTGCTGAAAGTTCAGCCTTTATTACTCTTGAGAATAGGAATGCTAATGGCATAAGTGGTGCAGTACAAAATCGGTAAAAGCCATATAACTAAGATCCCAGTCCATATTATCAACTGAAGGGGACCTGATTAATCCTGCCCACCGCTTTTAAAGAGAGCGCACTGATATTATTATACTATAAAACGGAAACAAGGCGAATGGTTGCCTGAGGTTACTGAATGACACGTTATTATAGGTTAGCCATCCGAGATTCATAGGACCTAGCCTACTTAAGCTGAGTATCTGTAACATGCTTTTCTTTGTAAGGAAATTCTCTTTCAAAGATTTCAAGCTCTTCATCTTGTACTTCAAAGACCTCATCCACATAATATCTACCTGTTATTCCATTTAGGGCTCCATCATATAATTCTAGTGCCATAAACGCATCAAAATTCTCACCTGAAGATGTTTTAATTCCGTATCTTCCCGAGTTTATAAAACTAAACCGTTGATAGTATCCGGGATTACCAAAGATAATGATCGCTTTAAATCCAAGGACTCTCGCTTTTTCAATAGAATAGTTCATTAGCAAAGAACCTATGCCTTTTCTTTGAAAAGGAGGTAATACACTTAAAGGGCCCATACACAGAACCTCAAACTCTCTACCTTCATCATTGATTACTTTTGCCCTTGAATAGATTATATTGCCAACAACATTACCATCAGCGCATGCAATATAACTTAACTCCCCTACAAATGCAGGTACCTTTCTTATTTTATGAACTATCAAATGCTCATCGCATCCTGGTCTGTATACATCCCAAAAAGCCTCTCTTGTTAAATGCTCTACAGCTTTATAATCTTTTTCTTCCTCTAACCTAATTGAAATTTCCACTATTCTTATCTCCTTTGCTACGTTAATCAAAGATGATCTACATTTTCTATAATATCCTGCACTAAGATATACCTGACCTTATAGGTCAGGCAG
Organism: Firmicutes bacterium UBA5435; assembly: GCA_002426645.1. GTDB lineage: Bacteria > Bacillota > UBA5435 > UBA5435 > UBA5435 > UBA5435. The sequence continues at coordinate 56,880 of DIRN01000071.1, forward strand.
TAACTTTAGATAACTCTTATCATAGTGCTATCTTTTATAGATGATATATTTTAACTACAAGTACAGATTATACTCATAACCTTATACATTATCACTGTTCATCTTGTGGGTGAAGACGAATACCGCAATTGCCATAATAGCTATGGCATAACCGCATACCCACCAAAAATGCAGAAAACTTGCAGAGTAATCACGTGCAAGTGCTGCTTTGCCCATATCAACAGCGTGAACAAAAGGTAACGCATTTGCAATAGCTTTAAATACACCGCCTATCAAATCAAGATCAAACCAAGTACCACTTAGCCACGCACATAGGTTTGTTAGTAATGCTCCACAGATGCCGCCAACCTGTTTGTCGGTAAAAATGCTTCCGCATAAAAGTCCCAAACCGATAAAGAGTACTGTCGCAGGGATAAGCAGGATGATTGCCAACAGGATATTTAAGTTAAAGGATAATCCTAAAACTATTGCAACAATAAAACAAAAAGTGACCTGTGCTAATGCCATTGGGAGTAGCGGTAAGGTATACCCCAAGATAAAGTCCCTTGCTGTAAGTGGTGAAGTGAACAAACGAAGCATAAAAGAACTCGTTCTGTCCTTTGCAATTAGCATTCCTGAGAACAACGAAATGAAGGACAAACCGAATACTGCAATACCCGGTGTCAGCTTCTCTATTTCAAAAATATCAACAGGTATATTCGACTGAATGGCAGTGAGAAGCAATAATAGTATCACTGGAAAGCCTATCCCCAAATAAAGATTTTGCTTATCCCTTAGGATTTCTTTTGCATTTCTTGATGCAAAAGCTATTGTTTTCATTATAATGCACCATCCTTTTCTACCAATGTCACAAAAGCGTCCTCAAAGTTATCTTTATTCGCTTGCTTTTTCAATTCTTCCGCTGTTCCTATGGCTTTTATCTCGCCATTTGTCATAATAGCAATTCTGTCAGAAAGGCTTTCAGCTTCTTCCATATAGTGTGTTGTAAGAATGATTGTCACCTTACCCTTTAGCTTTCGAATAATATTCCAAAGCTCTCGCCTTGCAAGCACATCAAGGCCTAACGTCGGCTCATCAAGGAATAAAATTTGCGGTTCAGAAATAAGAGCCATTGCTATGCTGAGCCTTCTTTGCCAACCGCCGGAAAGTGTTTTTGCTCTTGATTTTGCAATATCGGAAAGTCCAAAAGATGTAATCATCTCCTCAGCTTTTTTCTTCGTATCAAATTTATTATTACCATAGATACCTGCCACAAGCTCTAAATTTTCACTTACCGAAAGATTAGGTGCTACCGCGGTTTCCTGCGGGGATACATTGATTCTCTCTTTAACCTTTATCGGCTGTGTCACAATGCTATGACCCAAAAGCTCTGCGTCACCACTTGTTGGTTTTATCAGACAAGAGAGCATTTTAATTGTTGTGGTTTTACCTGCACCATTCACACCAAGCAGTGCAAAGAGCTCACCTTGCTCAATGGTAAGATTCAGGTTTTTTACCGCAGCCTTATCTTTGTATTCCTTGCGTAAGTTAGTTATTTTAATTGCACTCATTCCTCATCATCCCCTTTAGCAATCACTTCTTTTATTTCGTTAGCAAAGATTTCGAGATTCCCCTCAGGTTCATTTGGATAAAGATCTTTCCCCTTCCCTTCAAATATTAAATCAGCAATTTCATTGAATACATCTGTTTTTTGTATAGCAATTCCTCTTTCAGAATCTGCAAGTAAAAGAAGCAAATCACCAGGATTGATATTAAACATATCCCTTACTTCTTTTGGAATTACAATTTGTCCTTTAGCACCGACTTTTACGGTACTCATGTATTTATCCATTTTCTCGCCCCCCCATCTCCAAAATGTAATATAAGTATGAAATGTATAACTTATTATACTATTCTGTTTTATTTTTGTCAATAAAAAAAGAGTCGCAGCTTTGCTGCAACTCCTCATTATGCTCATTTTGAATATCTCTCATTCGAATATAAAAAGTTCCTCAATGGGGGTATCTAAGGTACGTGAAATATCAACAGCAAGTTTTAAAGATGGATTATATTTCCCCGATTCTAACCGCATTATTGTTTCCCTTCTTACACCAACTCTTTCTGCTAGTTGCTCTTGTGTTAGCTCCTTCAATAATCGGTACTTCTTGACATTACACGTGAATTTAGCCATATTCAATCATCTCTCTTCCAATACATACAACTTCACAGCATAAGCAATAAGTAAGGAAGAAAAACATCCTGAAACAATAACTAGTAAATATTCTCGAAGTGCTGGTATTAAAGTCCCAAGAGTCATCATTAGGGCCATCTCAATCACTGCGAGAGTTCCTACAAATGATTTTGCCACCTTAACATCTTCAAAGTACCTTTCATCCATACGATTACCGCTAATTCTCGCAATAAAGAAATAAGCAAAAAAGCCAAAATACCCGATAAAAGCCAAATCAGCTATATCCCCACTAGAAAAATACTGAAATGCGGAAAATCCCACGAACCCCATAAACCCAAAGTATCCAACCTTTTTCTTAAACATAACAAGTCCTCCTATGTGATATATTTATCACTCTATGAGACAAATATATCACCTTTAAAGAAACAAGTCAAGTCCATATTCTGATTTTCTTCAATGCAGATTCATGGATTGCCTCTATAATTATTCTTAGTATAAACTGATGTATGCTCGACTTCTGCCGACTTTATTTTTCCTCTTTCGTTTTAAGTCCACCGGCAATTATCAGAACTATTCCCACCAGTAGCAGTGGTATTGCAAGCCAATCGGATATCCGTATAATGAACCTATCAATTATCGTATATGCCACATATATGAGAAGTCCTATTCCTAACATGGGAGAGATCCTCTTCTTCATTTTCATTTATTCCCCTCGCATAGCATATAAAAATACTCATCCTTCTTTAGCTACTATATATGTATATAGTATACTCACAACCAAATCAACAAAAACTAATACCCCTGTAAAAACTAAGACTTGATTACCTTTAAGAATAATAGAGTTTCCTATTAACATTAAGGCACCAATGATAATTAAACCCGCTCCACCAAATCTTTGGCTCTTCTCCCAGGCTTTATCACTACTTAAGCTCCATTTCGTTCGGAGTCCAATAATACTATTTCTTTTACACTTTGGCATTACATTTCCAATTACAATTAAGACTACACCTAATGCTGAAAATAATAAATTTCTGATATCAATGACAACGTCTGTTAGCTTCTCTACTTTATTAAAACTTGTATAAAGAAAATATCCAGTTAAAATGTTGAAAACTAGTAATGCCATAATCCCAGTTATAATTAGAACCTCCTCATTATTGGTATTCTCCTTTTTGCTTGCTAACTTACCCATTAATAAAAGAAAAAATCCAAACGGAATTGTCACCATGGGTAATATAAGCGTTTCATATTTACTCCCCCAACGAGTAACCTCACCATCAAAACCATAATGAGCTGGAATTCTATCGGGTAAAAACATCAAGCTGATACAAGTTGCGATTAATGGCAGAAACATTAAAGTGTAAAACCATACTTTATTTTTCTTCATACTTCTCATCTACTTTCAAATTCCTAAACTAAACAAATACTCCATCAAAAATGTTTAAATTTAGTTTTCTGATAGATGCAGTCTATAGCCCTTAATACCACTCCATTTTTTATTGCAAACCCCATCCCGCCAGCTTAAATAACTTGTCTATGCTTTTTTATTAGATTTTTCCATACGTTCCTGATACATTTCCCGAACCCATACATGTACTGGCGCCTTCCATTGTTGTGTCTTACTCGGTATATTCTTAATCAAGCTTTTAGGATTTAACCCTAGCTCTTTGGCCATTCTTATTGTTTCTTCATTAAGTCGGCATTTTTTCTTCGCTTCTGCCCATAATAGTTGACTCTCTCTCTCTCATTTATAAGTTATTCCATTTTCTTCGCACCATTCAATAGCAATCCTTTTAATTGCTTCATCACGATACCTGTACCATTCTTCCTCAATACCAAATCTCTTTATTTTATCTTTAAATCTTCTAAAAGCTTCCCTTCCTTTTATTGAATTATAGAGAGTATTACTAATATTATCATTCTTTATTTCCAAACAAAATTCTTCCATTATATTGTATTCGTTAATATCAAACTGTGATGGTAATGAGATAAAGTAATCTTCTTCTAATATTTCTCCAGCTATTCTTATATTATCTCGTTGCCAAGCAGGAAATTTCTCAATTGGCACCTCATCTTCTGCTGCCCTAAACTCCTCATCTGTTATTGATACCACTTCTCCAGTTCTCAGATCTAAAAAAGCTCTTATCTCATTAGATTGGAATTCTAATCCTTCAATAATATCTTCTAAATTAACGACGATGTCCGCCATTTTCACTTACCTCCTTATTCATTTCCATATCTTTATAGTCGAAACCCTTGCGCAAATTCTACTGAGCCCCTTGGAAGGAAACCTCTGTCACACAGATTGCGTAAAACGTCAGCAATATTTTATACTATCCTTATACCATCAAAACCCTTAGAAAGAGATTTGATCGTATAAAAGTGTGCGTATAGTCTACAATTACCACTTCATTCGGGTATAGATCGCTTTTGCTCTTGATAGCAGTTTTTATTCGTGTCTCAACAAAAACAATTTCTTGTGCAGTCGGAGTAACCCCTATAGTCATTTTTACTACTTTTCTGACAAAAGCCTACGATATCCTCCCATTTTACGTTCTATAAAAGCTGTTCAGACATTTACTACACTCCATTTAACGTATGATTTAATGTTACTGCTCCAAGGACTGTGCGAAAGTTCGTGCCATCTTTCATATAACGCCCACGAATTGTAGAAGTCCGTAGGACTTAAGTTAGGCACAACTTCTTTGAATCCACTCCAATCCGACGGGTCTTACAGACTTAAACTCACGAATTTGGGCTGTAACACCGAAATTTCCCGGATTCTTTACTATCCAGTGCGAAGCCTGCAACTTGTTGTTAATCGCAGTAATCATACTCCCTAAAAGCCATGGCTGGCATTTATTCTGGGAAAGCCATCCCCAAAATTATTGCTCTATATGATAAATCGTTTATTGCTTTATAAAAAACCGATTTATGCGAACCACTATCACGGTATCCTGACCTTGTCCCTTTCTTTAACTCTTTTAGAATTTCTTGCTTCCAGTATTGTGTAACCTCTAGTGAAAATTCAATATTATCTTTTCTATCAAATTCAATCCATCGTGCTTCACGTACTCTGTTCTTACCTCTGCTATAGAAATAACGTTCATCGTCGTTTATTATTTTATCTTTAATGAAATTATCTACCGAATCATATTCTAACGGTAGAATTAAACCCAGCTCACCGTTAGGTCTACTTCTCAAAACATATCGTTGATTCACAGTAATACACAGTTTGCCATCTCTGTAAATAGACATTACCAATCTTTCATCATCATCAGTAAGACCAGTCCAATCAAATATTTTTTTAGCGAAATCAAAATAATCGTTTAGCCATTTTTTGCTGGGATATTTCCTCAAGCACTTTAATAATATCTCGTCATTGTCCTTCTTATTGTTATCAATCTTCTCCATCTTCGATTTATTTAGTGGCGTTTTTGATAGTAATGACATTTTAGGTTTAATTTCTGAAATATCATATAATGACATACTGGAGTTATAATAATCATTCAAATCATTTATATTTACACAATCCGAATCAAGCCATAACCAACTAAACCATTGAGTTAATTCTTGCACCTTTTCCAAATCCCATATCTCAACAGACATTTCAATTCTTTTTATAATACCTTTTTGTGTGAAATTAGCTGAACCTAGAATCGCTTTGTCCCCAGCTACTATAACTTTTGCATGTATGTCTTTATAATGATGGATTTGTTTCGAAAATTCTTCAATAAAATCTTTAACTTGATTTCTTTTGCTTTTATTATGAGAGATAATCCATTCTTCAATATCTGTTATTAGTTGCCAAGAAAGAGAAAGACCAATAATTTGTCGAAAATAATCTAATCCTATATATGGAGATACTACTTTTATATCCTTATTCATTACAATACCTTTAATAGCCCTGTCAAATGGCGATATGCCACCAGAAATACTTTCTTTATCATGATAAATAAGCTTAATGCCCATCTTTTTCCTCCTTAAATATGCTTTCTTTTATTTGGGGTGGCGAGATGCCACACCGTCTTATCTTTCGGTAATTATGGCAGCTAACGTTTCCAAAGTTTCTGAAATCCGGATTATTGAATACGAATATACATCTTAAATCCACACTTCCTTCTAATAGAGTATGTCCCAAAACCTGTAGCATTTAAAATAACGCTGTCAGCCTAATTGTAATATAAATAGATAGAACCCAAAAATAAATAAGAAAGAACAATTAATAGTACTATACCACAAAACGGAAACTGTGGGAAGAGATCGCATTAGATTCAAAATAAAAATTCTCCGGAAAGCGTATTGAACTCTTTATGAGAGTTGCCTATATACCAAAAGAAGGGCACCTCACATTAAAGATTTCTAACAAGATAATAGACAGCAAGCAGGGACTGCTAGCACAGAAACGCGGTACTTAAGATTGTCTTTTCCAGAGACGGAACCGGGATTTATACAACAGCGAATACCACCAATGAGTCTTTATTACTCGTTCGATATAGCCTCGGGTCTCGGGAAAAGGAATTGAATCTATATCTTCAGCCGTACCAGACCATCTGCCTTCTCTTAACCATATAGATACATTACCCTTCCCAGCATTATAAGCAGCTAAAGCCAGAGGAAGTTCACTATTAAATTCCCTCATAAGAGAAGATATATACCAGACACCCAACATTATATTTACCTCTGGATCAAAGAGCATATTATCATCAAAATCCACTAGCCCAACCTGGGATGCTATCCATCTACCAGTATCAGGCATAACCTGCATAAGCCCTCTAGCCCCTCTTCTAGACTCCGCGGTTTCACGGAAATTGCTCTCCACATGAATCATAGCAGCAACCAAAAGAGGATCAACAGAATATTGATCAGAATATTCATAGATCTCTTCTTTATACTCAAAAGGATATGTAAACCTTAAAAACGAAAACAAACCTACTATTGATATAGTAAAGGCAATAAGCACAGAGAAAAAAGATACAAGTATTCTTCTGAGGGATAACTTCACTAAAAATCGCTCCAATCACAATAAAGATGAAGGACCTCTAAGTCCACTCAAACTCTGCCAAAGGACCTTCACCTTCTCTTCCAATTCCTTTATACAAAAACTATTATTCTCTATCACATAATCAGCAAAGGGTAACCTCTTTTCAATAGGAAGTTGCGCATGGATCCGCTTACTAGCCTCTTCGAAAGTTAAACCATCCCTCTCTATAATGCGCTTCAGCTGTACCTCCCTAGAAGCTACTACTAGTATTATCTTATCCACGAGTTTTGTCATACCCGCTTCAATGAGTAAAGCAGCATCTATCACAGCTACATCTACACTAGTCTCCCATTCCTTGAGACTCTCCATTATCCTATCCTCTATGACTGGATGAGTTATAGAATTAAGAAACTGGAGGTCTGCTGGAGAAGAAAAGACTACCTCGCCTAGCTTTTTCCTGTTTATAGTGCCATCTTCATTTAAAATGCCATGTCCAAAGGTCTCTACAATCTTAGAACAAACTTCTTTATCTAATAGGACACTATGTCCTATTTTATCTGCATCAATGACCATCGCACCATAATCTTGAAGAAATTTAGCTACAGTAGACTTTCCAGAACCAATGCCGCCAGTTAAGCCCAGAACTAAAATCTTTCTTACCCTCTTTCATAATTAATATGCAGATACCTTACTCAATAGTCCTACAATATCACTATCCATATCAGCCCAATTCTGGCCTGCATTTAGTTCTACCTTTAACGGTACACTCATAGTGAATACATTCTCCATGATCTCCTTTACCATCTCACCCGCTTCAAGAAGTTCTTCTATAGGAACCTCAAGGAGCAACTCGTCATGTACTTGAAGGAGCAATTGTGAAAAAAACCCTCTCTCTTTTAACTCCCTTGCTACTTTGATCATAGCCATCTTAATGATATCAGCAGCAGTCCCCTGTATCGGGGTATTCATAGCAGTACGCTCGCCAAAGTTTCGAATACCTGCATTTCTATTCTTTAGTTCAGGGAGATATCGCTTACGATTAAGCAACGTAGTCACATAACCTTCTTCATAAGCTTGTTTTACTATTTTTTCTATGTACTCCTTAACTCCCTTATACTTATTGAAGTAACTATCTATATACTCCTCAGCTTCTTTCCTACTAACGTTTATGCCCTTAGCAAGCCCAAAGGGGCTTATCCCATAGATTATTCCAAAGTTTACTGCCTTTGCTTTATTCCTCTGTTCACCAGTTACCTCCTCTAAAGGTATGCCAAAGACCTCTGAGGCAGTCCTAGTATGAACATCCTGATCCTTTATGAATGAATCAACTAGATTCTCATCACCAGATATATGAGCTAAAACCCGCAACTCAATCTGAGAATAATCTGCTGACAAAAAGAGATGACCCTTCTTTCCAGGTACAAAGACCCTTCGGATCCTCTTACCCTCCTCAGTCCTAACAGGTATGTTCTGGAGATTAGGTTCAGCGCTACTTAATCTACCAGTGGCAGTAACAGCCTGATTAAAGGTTGTATGTAACCGCCCAGTCTTAGAATTTATAAGTTCAGGGAAAGCATCTGCATAAGTGGACTTTAACTTTAATAACTGTCTATACTCTATAATAGCATCAGCTATTGGATGATGCTTCCGCAACCTCTCTAAAACATCAGCATCTGTAGAATATCCTGTCTTAGTTCGTTTAATAACTGGTAAGCCAAGCTTTTCAAAGAGTATCTTCCCTAGTTGCTTAGGAGAATTAGGATTAACCTCTTCCCTAGCAAAGTACTGAATTGTATTATTAAGCTCAGCCAGTTTATCTTCCCACTCTTTACTGATTAAGGATAAACCTTGCTCATCAACGGCTATCCCCGCTAGTTCCATATCAGCCAAAACCTCTACAAGAGGCATCTCTATATCAGCGAAGAGTTTCAATAAAGACTCTCCCTCTATTCTTTTCTGCAACATATGATTTATACTAAGTATATCTCGAACATCTTGGCATATCTCTTCTGAAAGGGGTTGAGGTTCTATACTCCCCCCAGATAAAGAGCGATAACCCTGTTCCTTTCTAAGCTGCCTACCTAGATATCTGGTAACCAGTTTCTCTAATTCGTGATCTGAAGAGGCGGTATCAACTAAATAAGAAGCAATCATTATATCAGAGGCTAGTCCATTTAATTCTAAACCCGCTCTACTAGCAAGTACAAATTTATATTTTCCATCATGACATATCTTCTTTACATCGGGGTTCTTAAAGAGATCAGACATCATATTCATTGCAAGATCTCTATCGACTCCAGCCCCTTGATGTAAAGGTACATAATACCCTATTTCTGTATTAATAGCAAAGGCAATGCCAAGAACGTTTGCCTTCATAGGATCATAGTGATCCGTTGCTACCTCAAGAGAGAGCTCCTTACAGCTCTGGACCTTTTCTATCACTGCTTCTAGTTCTTCCTGAGATCTAACGATTATATTCTCGCCTTTAATCTCAGAAGTAAAAGTATCTGAACTTATCTCTTCACCATGGGCAAAGCGTTCTATAAAACGCTCAGTAAAATTCCTAAGCTCAAGACGTTCAAAGAGTTCAAGAACCTTAGCTGCATCAGGCTCCTTTACCTTACAATCCTCCACATTAAAATCTATAGGTACATCCTGCACTATAGTTGCAAGTTTCTTACTGAGTATGGCCTGATCAGAGTACTCTTCAAGGAGCCTTCGACACCTTGCACTTTTAACCTGGTGGGTCTTTGTTAGGAGCTCTTCTAAGTCTTGGAAGTCCTCCATAAGCATTAGAGCGGTTTTCACTCCTATCCCTGGTATCCCCGGAATATTATCTGACTTATCCCCCATCAACCCCTTAATATCCACGAGAAGAGCTGGAGGAGCTCCATATTCCTCTCTGACCTTCTCTTCATCAAAGGTCACAGTATCAGTTATTCCCTTCTTCACTAACATAACGCGGATACCTGGTCTAATAAGTTGAAGGAGGTCCCTGTCACTAGATACGATAAGAACATCACGGTCCTCCTTCATAGCTCTTATAGCCAGAGTACCGATTACATCATCCGCTTCAAATCCATCCATCTCAAAGCGCGCGAAATTAAAAGAATCAATTAAGTCTCGAATTATTGGAAGCTGTGCACCTAACTCATCTGGCATCTTACTACGATTAGCCTTATATTCATCGAAGAGTTCATGGCGAAAAGTAGGAGTACCAGTATCAAAAGTCACCGCTACATACTGAGGGGCCTCCTCATCAAGGAGTTTCATCAACATAGTAGTAAATCCATAGACTGCATTTGTAGATTCCCCATGTGATGTAGATAAGCTAGGGAGAGCATAAAATGCCCTATACACCAAAGAATTACCATCAATTATTACAAACTTCCCTTTACTCATAAATAGACACTACCTTCCTCTTACGGCGCTTTGAGATGAAAATTATGCCCACCACATCCCGCCAGCCGTCTCAGATATAATAACTTCCTTTAAAAAGCTAAGGGCCTTCTCAAAACCCTCCTTAGAGGTCATGAGGCTATCTTCATGTTCAATACTGAGCACATCATCATAACCTACCATAGAAAGTGCGCTTATCATATCCTTCCACACCTGATATCCATGTCCATAGCCTACAGTCCTAAATATCCATGCTCGATTTATCTCATCCCCATAATGTTTGGTATCAAGGACTCCTATTCTATTAACATTTATAGAATCAATCTTACAGTCCTTAGCATGTACATGATATATTGAATCACCTAGCATCCTAATAGCGTCTACAGGATTAATACCTTGCCAAAAAAGGTGACTTGGATCAAAATTAGCACCTATGACATTACCTACAGCATCCCGTAACTTTAATAATGTCTCAGGATTATATACAACAAATCCAGGATGCATCTCAAGGCATATCTTTTCTATCCCGTGATCCTTTGCAAAAGCCACTTCCTTTTCCCAAAAAGGTATGACCTTTTCCTCCCACTGCCATTTGAGTACCTTTAGAAAATCCTCTGGCCATGGACAAGTTACCCAGTTAGGGTACTTAGAACCATCAGAATCACCTGGACAACCTGAAAAAGTTACGATCTTATCTACCCCTAGTTTCTCAGCTAGAAGAATAGTCTTTCTTTGATCATCTAAAAACTTCTGAGCGATATCAGCCTGAGGGTGAAGAGGATTCCCATGGCAACTTAATGCCGATATCTCCATACCATGATCTTGAATTGCTCGCTTGAATTCCATAAGCTCCTTCTCATCAGAAAGTAATAGATCAGGTTTACAGTGAGCATCCCCTGGATATCCACCGCACCCTAATTCTACAGCCTGAACCCCTGATCTACTCAAGTAATTCAGTACATCATTAAGATTCTCGTCTCCAAATAAAACTGTTAATACACCTATCTTCATAACTCTTACCACCTCTCTTCTAAAGATTAAATATTATATCTTTATCCAGGTACCAGTATCACTTGACCTTTCGACAGCATCAAGAACCTCCTGACATCTCACACCATCAACAAAGTTAGGTTCAGGCATACGATCATTTGCTAAAGCCTCCATGAGTTCATAAACCTGATTTACAAAAGTATGTTCATACCCAATAATATGACCCGGCGGCCACCACGCCTTAATATAAGGATGTACCTCCTCTGTCACAAGGATCGTCTTAAATCCCTGAGCATAATCAGGATCTTCAGATGAGAAGACCTCTAATTCATTCATGCGTTCAAAGTTAAAGACTATACTTCCCTTACTTCCATTTATCTCTATCTTCTCATGATTCTTTCTACCATTTGCAAACCTAGTAGCTTCAAAGGTCCCTACAGCTCCATTAGCAAATCTAGCTAAAAAGAGCGCTGCATCATCTACAGTCACTTCGCCCTTCTCTTGGCTCCCTTTAGCTGAAAGATCACCAGTAGTCTCAATTAATATAGGTCTTTCCTTTATAAATGTAGTCAGAAATCCATTAACTTCTGAAAATTCCCCAACAAGGAACCTAGCTAAATCAATTATATGGGCACCTATATCACCTAGAGCACCACTCCCAGCGGACTCCTTCTTCAATCTCCACACAAGAGGAAAATCAGGATCCATTATCCAGCTCTGCAAGTATACAGCTCGTACATGATATATCTTACCTACGAATCCTTCACCTATAAGTCTCTTTGCTAGTTGTATAGCAGGGCATCTCCTATAGTTAAAGTTTATCATATGTTTAACACCGGCTTTTTCTACTGCATCTAGCATCTCTCGGGCCTCAGCTAGCGTAGGCGCCATAGGTTTTTCAAGAAGAATATCCTTACCCGCTTGGGCAGCAGCAATTGCAATGTCCCTATGTGAATCATTTCCTGTACAGATATCTACTAAATCAATATCATCCCTTTCAATGATTCTCTGCCATGAAGTTTCATAAGATTCCCATCCCCATCTCTCTGCTGCATCCTTTACTGCTTCTTCATTACGTCCACAGATCGCCTTCATTACAGGCTGTGCAGACGCATCAAAGAACATAGACATATCCTTAAAAGCGTGGCTATGTGCCTTACCCATAAACTTATACCCAATAAGCCCCACATTTATCTTTTTAACCAAGATATCGTCCTCCATTTCTTGCTAATTAAATATTATAGATTAAACAAAGATGAGTCCTTACTAGATTCTTTTTCTACATCAATCGATAATATCCTGCCACTTTAAGAAGCAATTTAAAAGGTAATCAGATTAACCTAGAGATAAAGCTCATAAAGAGAAAGCCTGAGAGAAAACCTAGAGAGGTAATAACGCTATTATATTGCCGAGAAGTAGGAAGGATCTCATGAATCACTATAAAAAGCATAGTTCCTGCCGCTAAAGCTAGCCCTAAAGATAGAAAACCTTCAAAGAGACCAGAAAAGAAAAGTCCTAAGAGAGTACCTACTGGGGTTACCAAACCTACAGCAAACGCTATACCAACTGTCTGAGCTATAGAGGTATCCGCCACCCTTAAAGGCGTAGCTATAGCCAAACCAAGGGGAAGATTATGGAGGACCACTGCTAAAGTCACCATAAGCCCAATAGAAGTCGATACCTCAAATCCAACACCCATAGCAAGACCATCGAAGAGATTATGCATTGCAATGCCATATGAAATAGTCATCCCTGCTTTGCGAAGATCATGCAAATGCCCATCACACTCATGGTGATCAGAAATCCTCTCTACTATAATTCCAAGAAAATAGCCTGCTATTACCCCCGAAAGCGTTATGCTTATATTTCCATACTCTATAGACTCAGGGAGTAGCTCCCAAATTACAATAGAAAGTATTACTCCAGCAGCTACCCCAAGTATCAATGATAGCCCTCTGCGGCTGGGTTTAGGTAAGAAAGAAGCGAAGGTACTGGTTATCCCAATGATAAGTCCAGCTACTATACTAAAAAAGAATGGAACAAGCATATTAAACCTGCTTTCTTATGGATTTACTAAGCTCATCACTAATAGTATTATACCACAAATATTGCATATAGTATCTATTCATGATATGATTTCATTATAGCAATAGGAGGTATTTTTCCATATGGGTAAGGGATTTAAAGAAGAGGATATAATTATAGATGAATATCTAACAGTTTCCAAGAAGGCTACATCTGAATTAAAGGTACAGCGTTCTCTCTTTATAGGAACCACTGCTCCAATTGAATCAGAGGAAGCTGCTAAGGATTTTATCTCTCAAATCCAAGGCAAATATAAGGATGCTACACATAACTGTTACGCATACATAGTTAATACTGACTCAGAGAATGTAGAATATTATAGTGATGCTGGGGAGCCTTCAGGGAGCGCAGGGCGACCCATATTAAACGCAATAAAATCCAAGGACATAACTAACGTGATAATTGTTGTAACTAGATACTTCGGGGGCAAAAAACTAGGAATACGAGGCCTAATAGATGCCTATGGCGCAACTGCTTTATCTGTCATAGAAGAAGCGGGAATAACAAAGAGGGTTATAGAAGAAGAGGTCTACCTCACCTGCGACTACAAAGTTTTAGATAAAGCCATGTACTATCTTTCCCAACATCAAGGTAAGGTAATAGAAAGCGATTATAGTGATGAGGTTCATTTAAAAGTAAGGGTAAGAAAGGCTACCCTCCCTACCCTTACTCAAACGTTAGCTTCTCTAGGTATTAAATTAGAATAACCTCATCTACCTTAACAGGTCTACCCAAACGAGCAGACTCATTAGCCGCAATAGATACAGCCATGCTCTTTATTCCATCTTCATAATCTGAGAGGATCTTTGAAGGATCTCCTGTCTGTATCGCATCGACAAAGGTCTTATTAATATCATCTCCAGCCAAGCTCATAGCCTTCCACCCCTCATCTTCAGGCCAAATCTTCACTTCATTTGCAGTCCATTCCATCCGATATCTATCAAAGAAGATATTAAGTACATTCGCGTTTGACCAATCATTAGTATCCCATGCCCACGTAGTAGATATTGAGCCTATAGCACCATTCTTGAACTTCAAAAGAGTACTATAAACATCTGGCGATCCTGTCTTTTCTAAGAGACGCTTCTCTTGTAACGAGTATACTTCATCTACCTCTCCAATTAGATACCTCATCATATCTAAAGTATGAGTAGCCTGCTCTAAGAGTTGTCCCCCAGACTTATAGATAGAGGTTCGCCAATCATCACGATTCCTAGCTATACCGCACCAATATCGGCCCTCAACCATGCCAACCTGCTTATCTTCTAAAATCGTCTTGCCTTTTTGGGCACTAGCTTTATATCTTAACTGGTATCCTACAGACGTAATAAGATCCTTTTCTTTGACTGCAGAACCTATCTTAGTAGCGGTTTCAATATCAAGGGCCACAGGTTTCTCAACGAGAAATGGAATGTTTCTATCTATTACCTCTAATTCAATTTCGCCATGTGCAAATACAGGTATACTTATCATAACTCCGTGGATTTCTTCTGCATCTAGCATCTCTCTGTAATCTGTATATGCACGGCCCCCAAAATCCTGCGAAGCCTTTTTAGCTGATTCTTCAACTACATCGCAAACCCCTACTATCTCTGCATTTTCTAACTTAGCCACTGTAGCCATATGACCCCTAGCATTTCCACCGCATCCGATAAAACCAATCTTAACCTTATTCATAGCCTTATTATCCTCCTTAAATGATTAGCTGTATCATAAAGCAATTGTGACATATACCAAACTTCATATAGAGCAAATAAGATTACACAGAATGTAAAAGCGTCGTCTCTTGTCACTTCTTCCTATCCAACATGCTTTAAAACACCTTTTACATTATTCGCCACTTTTTCATAGTTTCCTTCTAGTTTTTTAATAAGTTCAAGAATGAAAACATAACGCATCATTTAGGAGAATTATTGCTTTAGCATACATATCTACCGAGACTACAAGTTGTATATTCACTTGCCTGAGAGATTGAGAAACACAGTATATATTTATATCATTTTCAGCCAGTATATTAATGGCTTTTGCCAAGACTTTAGGCTTTGAAATATTAGAACCAATGAGACAGATAATAGCAAGTTTTTTCATAGTAACTGTTCGGTATTTGCTTTGAAGTTCGCGTAGTAACGCTTCACTTACATCCTTTTCCCAGATCACTAATGATATGCTATTGGCACTTGTTGTCTTCATAACATAACTTATGTTATACTGCTTAAAAATCTCCATTATCCCTAGATCAAATCCCACTGCTCCCACCATTGACGTATCATGGATTTCAATGACTACAACTTTATCTGAACCTGCTATGATCTCGATCTTGGACTGTGGTCCTATATAGTCCTTTGATATAATTGTTCCAGGATGATCTGGTTCAAAAGAGTTCTTAACCCTGAGATTTATTCCAGCCATCTCCAGTGGTTTTGATGTCTTGGGATGAATAGCTTCCATTCCAATATCAGCAAGTTGATCCGCAACATCATAATTAGTTCTACCAACTGGAATTGCTTTATTTGCTCCAACGATCTTAGGATCCGCTGATGACAGGTGATATTCTTTATGAATTATAGCCTCATCAACTTTAAGCAATGTTGCAATCTTTGAAAAAGTAATTTCAGAATACCCTCTGTCATATATACGCATTATTCCTCTGGTATAACCAGTAGCAACTATCATTACTTTAAAAGGATCTATATCTTTGAATGATTCTTTAATCCTTTCATCAACAGTCAACTCTTGAGAATCATGAAAACCTGTCAAGTCCACTAACTGAGCAGAAATACTATTATTGCAAAGTATGTTCACGGTATTAAATGCAGAATGTGCCTCTCCGATAGAAGCCAGTAGCTCTCTGGCAGCAGAAAAAATACTCTCTTTATTCACATAACCAGAAGCCAATATATTTACCATACTATATAAATACGACTTTGTTTTCTCAAATCGTTCAGTTATGAATCTATTACAAGTCTTTAAATCTAGACCTATGTGAGTAAAAGACTCATTTATTTTAATTAACTTCTCTAATAGTTCATATATAGAAGACTCATAATCTTCACCATTGATAAACTTTTGATATATACCAGGAGCTTCAGTATTTTTATCTTCAAGAAGCATATTCGTGACACCAGCGTAAGCAGAGACTACGAATACTCTTCCATAGCGAAAGTCATCTTGATTAGGATACTTAATGATATTCTTCAAGACATCCTCAAAGCAGAGCATGGATGTACCACCTATCTTTTCTACAGTAAGCACTTTCTTCCCCTCCAATCAAAATTCCTATATTACCCTTAACATAGTGGACACTCTGCTATGTTCCAATCTGGGGTGTAGTTATCGCCTTCAGATGCTATCAGACTCTGCTGACCTGTACTTAGGCTACGGATATAAATCTTCCTGGGTACAGTAGGACGATAGACCAGGGTACCAGGTGTATCTGACGCGGTGTATATAATCCAATTTGATAGAGGGCCCCATTTAGTCTCTGGATAAAACGATACTGGAAAGCTCTGTATTACTTGTCCCTGCGGCGATGCGATCCTTATCTCTCCAGTACCATCACTTGCTTTTATAGTGCTATATACCAGCTTACTTGAATCTGGCGCCCATCCTCCAAGAATACTAAAATCAACTTCTCTAGGTGGTAATGAGTCCACTGGCTCTTCGAATTTGAACCCTGGCAACAAAACGACATTTCCTGTTACAAAATCATAGATTTGAATTACAGAGAGTATCATATATGGCGCACCTCTAAAATATTGAACCGCAGCGTATCGGCTATCAGGTGAGAGTTTTATAAGAGTTGCTGCAATATCTTCATAAATAGTAAAGTTTTCACCCGTTATATCAACTGTGGCAAGGACAGGGAACGCGCCCTCTCTCTCTGTAAAACCTGCTATCCTCCTATTATCAGAAAACCATACTGGGCGATGGAAATTCGTCAGAATCTCTCTTGCTCTTCCTTGCAGATCAGTAATGTATAGGGTTCCATCTGCCGTAGAGTAAGCTATCATGGTGCTATCATTGGACCAAGAATAACTGAGAGGAGCTACATCTTCTGCTACCAAGAACGGACGTCGTCCACATGGATCGATAACGAATAATCCACCCACAGCTTGATATGTAATGTACCTCCCGTCTGGAGACCATTGTGGATTTGAAACAGGCTCTTCTGGAGTACCTGAGAATCTAGTTAGCTGAACCTGACCTCTACCAAGCCCATCACTCCTCCACAGTTCTGGTCTGCCTGTACGCGTTGATACATAGACAACGCAACCCTTAGGACCTACTGCGGGTACCAATATACTTTGTCCCGGAAAAATTAAATTAGGATCTGTAATGCTTGGATTCAGTCGAAGCAACGTCTCAACAGTAGTACCAAAGCGACGGGCAATTAAAAACAAAGTATCTCCGCGCTGCACAATATATGATATAACATCAGATGGCTTAGGGATATTTATTCTATCTCCGACGTTAATCTGGTTTGGATCCGAGATCTGAGGATTTGCCCTTATTAACTCTTCTAGAGTGATACCATATCGACGGGCAATAAGATATAAGGTATCACCAGGACGAACAATATATATAGTTGGAGTAGGCGGTATTTCAGTAGGAACAATTATCCGTTGTCCCACAAGGAGCTTCGAGGGATCACTAATTTGAGGGTTAGCCGCAATTAACTCTTCAAGACTTATTCCGAACCGTCTAGCAATTTTAAAAAGCGTATCACCGGGTTGAACAATATATTCCATGTTGGTCACCTCTTTTATACTTATCTGCTTTCATAGTATTCTTAAAGAATTTTAGAAGTGACCAAAATTAAAAAAAGGGGGCTAAACGCCCCCAATTTTTTAATTCTACTTATTTAGCATAAGCCGCGGCTACCTTCTTTATAGCCTTGGCAATCATGCGCATATGTTTTTCTTCGAGAGTTGGATGAATCTCTGTAGTAAAGGTCCTCTCCTCAAGCCATGCAGCGTTGGGGCAGTAGACTTCACTATATTTAATAGACTCAGGATTCGTATATTCCTTGGACTTGAAGGGGAACTTGCTTCGGCCAAAGCCATTGTGATTTGTATAAGCCTTTTCCTTATATGCTTGTGGCCAGTGAACAGGACCTACTGGAATACCCTCTGCTTTACAGGCATCCATGAAGACCTGTCGATCGCAAGTAAGAGCCTCAAGGTTTAGTACTATTGGGAATACGAAAAATCCGTTCACCTTATCCTCTTTGTTATGCACTGGTAAGTATAGAATCTGTGGGCAATCTTTAAGCTCATCAATTAGGATCTCAGCATTTCTTCTCCTATTCTTTAGGTTCCAAGAATCTAACTTAGCCAGTTCATGAATACCAATTACTGACTGCATTTCAGTCATCCTATAATTGAAACCAATGTTATTGTGAATGTAAGGTAGCTTTGCCTCTAACTCTAAGAGGCGCAGACGCTCTTTAACATCATAACCGTGGTCACGGAAAGAGCGGCATCTCCAGGCTACATCCTCGTCATCGGTTAGAACAGCACCACCCTCACCACCTGTTGTAAAGGTCTTGCTCTGGCAGAAGCTGAATGCACCTGCATGACCTATTGTACCCACTTTTTTACCTTTATAAAGAGCACCATGGGCCTGTGCACAATCTTCCACTACAACGAGATTATGCTTCTCTGCAATAGCCATTATTTCATCCATATCACAGGGAGTACCATAGAGGTGTACCACAACTATACCTCTTGTTCTTTCAGTGATCTTAGATTCTATATCTGTAGGGTTAATAGTATGATCATTCTTTTTCACATCAGCAAAGACTGGTATTGCACCTGCCTGAACTATACAGAAAGACGAAGCTATAAAGCTATAAGATGGAACTATAACTTCATCCCCAGGGCCTATCTCTAACCCAGCCAACGCTGTATGTAGGGCACTTGTACCGTTGCTAGTGGATATAGCAAACTTAGCGCCATTCCATTCAGCCCACTTCTTCTCAAATTCCATACCTCTGTTTCCAGTCCAATAATTTACCTTCCCTGCTCTTAAAGGTTCCATAGCAGCGTTAATAGTCTCCTCGTCAAACCATGGCCACTTTGGAAACGTCTCAGTTGTAACAGGGGTACCACCGTTAATTGCTAATGTTTCTTTGCTCACAAATATTCCTCCTTAATATAATTAGTTTTTCCTGACTTTGCTGCATCATATGCTGCTAAAACAATGGCAAGATTTCTCTTACCTTCTGCACCATCGATCATAGGCTTCAAATTCTTTTCAATAGCCTCGCTAAAATACTGAATCTGCGAGGTATACATATTAATGGGTTTCAAATCATTTATAATGCTTTCTCCAGCATTTACTTGACGAACCTGAGCTGCATTATAACCTGTCTCTTCAGGCTGGAGATAACAACTTATGGTGCCATTTGAATCCTGACCTATTGTACCTTGTGCCCTTACGCTGCCCTTGGTCCCGTAAACCTCAAGTACATTTTTTGATGCAAGGTCAGGTACGTTAAAGTTATTATCTACTATGCCCTGTGCCCCATTTTCAAACTTCAAGAGCACTACTGCGCTATCCTCTACCTTATAGTTATGGGTGAGTGTATCCATAAAAGCACTGACCTTAATAACCTTGCTTCCAATGAGATACTCTAAAAGGTCTATACAGTGGCTTCCCATATCAATAAAAGAACCACCGCCACCTAAGTTCTGAATCTGTCGCCATGCACCAGGTATAGGTGGATACCAACAGGTAAGTTGAGCCCTGGCAAGGGATATTTGACCCAGATCTCCATCAGAGATCATCTCTTTGATCTTCTTGTTATATGCATGGAACCTCATCATATAACCAAGACCTAGTTTAACTCCGTTCTTCTCACATGCAGCAATCATCTCATCGCACTCTTTAAGGTTCATACCCATGGGTTTCTCACATAACACGTGTTTACCATTCTCCGCCGCCATTATAACCTGCTTATGGTGGAGATAGGTAGGAGTTGCGATATAAACTGCATCAATGGAATCATCTTTAAGAAGCTCTTCCTCGTTAAAGTAACACTTATCAACTCCAAATTCCTTAGCTACTTCCTTTACTCGTTCTTGTGCCACATCCATAACAGCAGCGAGCTTAGCATTGGGCGCACGCATTATGCCTTCAGGAATAGTACGCCTGTAAGCGATACCACAAGCACCTATAACACCCCATCTTACTGTCATAATTTCATTCAGCTCCTTCTTTCATAAAATTATTCCAATTCATCAATAATCTCCAAAGCAGCTTGGACCATATCTTCTCCTGCTCCTGGAACCAGCTTACTTGATCTAGCGAGCCTCATCTCATATCCTCCCTCTTGGAAGGCTTTCTTCGTCGGTACATACCCTTCACATCCATTGGCAAGCTCACAGATTATAGTATGGTCAAACTTAGAACCTTCCTTTACAGCCAGGCCTAGCTCCACAAAGATCTCACCAGGTAACCCTAGTACTACTGATTCCCCTACACGTATACCTTGCACTTCCACATCTACAGCCTTCAAACCCATCTCCTTTAGGATACGTGCTTCTTCCTGATAAACCTCTTCAACTATAGCACCATCAGCATCAACTAAATCCAATTTCTGACTGAGGGCTTCAGGGGTTGGTTGTCTAACTCCTACAGATATTATCTTACTGGATACACTTAATTTGCCATGACCTTTAGGGGTTATCCTCTCCCTGACCTTTATCACCTCTCCTGCCAAGATAGCACCCATCTTTCGATAGAGTCCTTCTTCTCTAAAGTCAGTGCCACCAAAGACATCAATATGATTGATATCTCCGCATGTTCCTGTCATAAAGAGAATAACTACATTATCACCGTAAATTTTCTTTATTATAGCACTGAGCTCGCCTGGATAATCAGCTGATATCTTAGTACCTCCAATTACATCAAGATGGCACGCAAAGTTTACTACAATAGCCATAGGTTCACCATTGCTATTATCAACACGCATAACTATTACATCTGGATCAATAGGAGCTATAGGCTTAACTACATCAGGATTATAAACTCCTGGGTTAGTGCGTACTGTACCATCCTTCATAATATATCGCCTATTGAAAGAGATCCCTTTCTCTTCCCCTTTTCCTAAACCTATCTTTGCCTCAGTAAGTCCTCTGTAGGCTATCCCAACAGCACCTGCGGCCTTTTTAACCATATCTTGGATATAGCATTCATCTCTTTGAGCTCCAAAAGTTTCCGACAACACTGGGCCTGTATGGATGTGTGTTGCAGAGACCATAACATTATCCCCTGGTATTCCTGTAGTCTCCTCAACCAACGTTCTAATAGCCATTACCTCTGGTCTTTCAATGCCAAGCGCATCAAGGGCCACAAAGGCTACCTGTGTTTCTCCATCATCCAAGACTAAAGCCTTTGCATGGATATCATCGAGTATTCCTGTGGCTCTTCGTTCTTCAAAGTATCCTGAAATAGCCGCCCCCATAGGCGGAGTAATTACTACCTCTGCTGCACCTGCTCTCAACATATACCTTACCTACCTTTATCTATATATCTTCTGAAGTCAAATCTCTATCTCGAATTATTTACTATCTGACAATACTCTGGGTATTCTTTAAATCTAATGCAGGTAACTGAGAAATGGCTCCAGTCTTAACCTCTCTTAAAACACCATCTAGAAAATCTAATAATGATACAAGAAAATTTCTAAAGAACGTGAGATCTCTCATGGTATGTGGCAACAGATACTGAGATTTAACCTTTTCTATGCGAGCCATAAGTTCATCTTGAGACCTTAAGAGCTCATTAGCTTGCTTCACAAGCTTATTTAAAATGTCCCCTGCTGCGGAGGGTTCTCCTTCTATAGCCTTAGCAGCTGTCTTATACATATCCTCTATATCTAGTAATTGTAGATAAGCTCTTAGAACAGTCTCGTAACGCTTACACTCAACGATATAATGGTCTATAAGGCGTATCTGCCCGCTCTCTCCTTCTCTTAACTTCACAAATCCCTTTCGCGCCTCGGATATTTCATCTA
Organism: Firmicutes bacterium UBA5435; assembly: GCA_002426645.1. Classification (GTDB taxonomy): domain Bacteria; phylum Bacillota; class UBA5435; order UBA5435; family UBA5435; genus UBA5435. The sequence continues at coordinate 79,527 of DIRN01000071.1, forward strand.
AAGCATTCTGGAGATTTTCACGTGCGCTCTCTATATCTTCATAGAGCTTGGTAAAGGCTTCGCCTGGATAATCCCTAGGATATTCTAGTCCTTTACGAACATAAGAGTATCTGTAATATATTAATGTAGAATTCACAATGGCTCCAAGACCATCTGGTTCAACTACTTTATCGAAATGTTCAAAAGCATCACGCGCTATATGAGCATCAGCTCCAAAGGTACCCTTTATGTATTTCTCTCTAAAATCATCTAAAGACCCAGTCTTCTTCTGATTCCATGAATACTCAGCCAAACACAACTTATTCCTATGGAAGCTATAGTCAAAGGTGCAATATGCCTCGCTTCCCTCGGAACCCTGCTCATATCCTAATTTCAACATTCGATAGATATTCAACAAGTAACTCTGATAATTCATCCAGAAGTAGTATCCTGTCATAGGACAGACGAAAGTGCGAAGTCCTAGCTCAGGTCGTATTGTCTCAGGCACGTTTGGACTATACCACCACCAGTTAAGTATAAGCTTATCAAAGAGTCCATCTTCTTTAATCTTGTTGACTAGTCCTTCATCTAACACGTTCATATGCCTGACAAGCTGATCATTCCATATGGTTATATTATTAATTCCCTTCTCCTTTACATGGTTAGTTATCTTCAGTAAGAAGTCAACTAAAAGTTCCTCTTGAGAACTCTTACTACATTCTGGACACTGGCACCATGGATCCACAGATTTCCGCGGATGTTCTGCATCGATCCCTACTAAAGGATATATTTCATCCATACCAAGATGGAAGTAGTCTACACCATTTGGAAGAAGGTATCCATCAATGATCTCGTCGTAGATATCAAATAGTACCTCATAAGTTTTGGGATTAGAGGTACAAAAGCCATAATTCTTGGCGTTTCCATCCTCATCTTTTGATGAAACTTCAGGAAAAGTCCTGGGTATGAGGGTATTATGACCCAAACTATTAAATTGTGGTCTTACAATAACATTTCTTTTTTTACCATAGGCTATAATATTACCGAACAAGTCCTCAGAGAAGATAGTTGGAAGATAATCCACTACCTCCAGATCGCCTTTACTAGGTGAGTAGTATTCTATGGTCTTAGGCGTGGAAAGCTCTGGATATTTTTTAATTGGGACAGTTAAAAATTCTGTTATCTGATTTTTGTATTGTATATTCCAGCATCCGTAGATACCTACGCCCAGGAAATTCATTTTAAGATCTGCTATAAAGTCTATAGTTTCCTTCCAATCGTCAAGGGTCATACGATCCGGACCCCATTTTGATTCAATGAAAAGTCCCCTATACTTTAGTTGAGGCCAATCGATTATCTTCACCATTGGAAAGTAAAGGTCTTCACCCTCAGCTTTAAGTAACTGCCCGAAGGTTTGAGCAGCATAAAAGAGCCCTGCTGCTGATTTAGCCTTAAGAGAGATCCTATTCTTACTAGTCTCAATTATATATGCTTCTTCGCTATTTATGGCATCTTCTCCAAACGAAAAATTACAAGGAACTCTCTCAAGAGAAATGAGAACCTCCTCTATCTGACCTTCGTCTTCCTCTGTAACTATACAAGGATTTTTGCCTATTATGCTCTCAGCTATACTTTTTTTAATTATTTCACCAGCATAGACTTGTAACTCTTCCTTCGCTTCTTGCAGGAGGAGAACAGAATTCCCCTTACCCCGTGACCCAAGAAATATCCTTCCCGCTTCTACTTCCATTATCTGTGGCTCTGGAAACAAAATCAATTGTTCCTTATCCATAGTTGAGCCCTGGTCTAAGAGACTTGCCAGTATTAGAATCATACTGTACAAGCGGCCTCCTTCCCTTGTGCCCAGGTATCTCTTCCTCCTTCCGGATGGTTTCTTTTCTCTATATAGAGGCCAACTTCGATCATATGACATTTTCCAATGACAAGAAAAAGTTAAGTATAAAGTGGGCCTACTATCATTCTCTTGTTTGTATTATTCGACGCGCTATGCTGATTTCCTTCTATAAATAAAAGAAATTTTTAATATTTTTATAATCATATTATTCTAGGCTCTACAGGCTCCTTCTCTCCAATTAAAGACTTTAAATATTTATAAGCCATAGTTCGTAAACCTACTAAAGAAGTTCCTACCATTAAAGCATCGTTGCATCACTGCTATAATTAACTTTTCGGCATTTTGCAGTCCCTACTCCTCTGGGATCGAATAATTCTTAGTAGTTAGTTCTGCTATACTCTCCCAATCTGACTCAATCTCCATTGTTCCATTCTCTAAGCACCAAGTAAACCTTAGCATCCCTAGAAGCAAAGGAATAGGACTTCTGGTGCAGATCCCTTAAATCCATTAGGGATATAAAGTTAGAAGTAACGTACTTTCTTTAAAGTACCGATGTATAAACGATCCCGAGCGTTTTAATTTTAGGCTTTTTAACTGAATATAGAGTAGAAGGATTTAACAACCTACTCCACTTATAACTTACATAGGCCAGATTTACTTTTCTTCCCTAAGTAGTAGATGCGCCCCTGTAGAAGTCAGCTCTCACCAGAAGCTAAATTTCCTATCTTCCTACTATTACATTTGGGATCTTAAAGAGCTCCTGTAGTACTAATGTACCTCCACCTAAAATTTCTGCATCAACCTGTGAGAGCAAAGACATTGCAGGAACTATCTTTACAGATTCTGCTGGAATCCTTAAAGAACGCTCCTTACATTCTTTAACGATAGTAGAGATGAGCAGATCTCCTGCCTTCACCAAGTCGCCTCCTACTATAACCATTTGCGGGTTAAGGAGATTTACTAGGTTAGCTATTCCTATTCCCAGAAGGTGCCCTGTCTCTTCTATGATCTCTTTAGCTAAGGGATCACCCTGTTCCAAACCATCTAAAAAGAGATCAAAGGTTATATTATCAGGATCTCCATGGGCCAGCTCTAAAAGCTTAGTGGAGCGTCCTTCCTTTATGACTTTATCCACTTTAGAAAGTATAGCTGGAATAGATGTATAATTCTCTAGACATCCCCTACCTCCACAATCACAAAGAGGTCCATTGTGATCTATTGTAGTATGGCCAAATTCACCTGCAGTTCCTTTAAAGCCTCTATATACTTGCCCTCCTACGACTATAACAACGCTAACCCCTCGTCCTATATAAAAATATATAAAGTCTTCTATGCTTTCCTCTAAAGCCATTCCAAGCCACTTCTCACCCATAGCAATGGCAACGCCATCAGTGTCTACAAAAGTTGGAAACCCAAACTCCTCTTCGATCATTGACTTCAAAGGTATGTCCTTCCAACCCAGAACGGCAGAGTAGGTTACAATTCCAGCAGGCTGTGAAACTATACCAGGAAGACATATACCTATTCCCATAATCTTATCCTTAGATACTCCAGAACCTTCAATAGCTTGACGTATTAAATCTGAAACATGAGGTATAGGCATTATAATTCCTGTCTTAGAACGAGATGGAGGGGTCTTGTAAAGCAACTGGCCCCAAACATCCATTACTCCAGCCACATTGCTATCAAGTCCCACACCTATCAAGACCCCTCCTTTACCATTCAAGTCAAGGAGACGTGGTCTCCGGCCACCCTTGGATTCTCCAGAACCAATCTCGTGGACAAGACCAGCCTCTATAAGTTCCTTCACAGCTGTTCCTACAGTAGTTGGACTTAAACCTGTTACCTTAGAAATATCATACCTAGATATAGGTGCTCTCTCCCTCAAAACAGTGAGGACATACGCCTTATTTATCTCCTGCATAAATTCTCGACTACCCTTCCGAATCCAAGACATCCGCAATTTCCACCTTTCCTCGAACTCTCCTAATCTTTCTTTAGTACTTTCCTATAGATAATCTTGTCATCACCCACAGAATAAAAATCGTGTACCCTTGCCTCTTCAGTAAATCCATTGTGTTCATAAAAAATGCGCGCCTTCTCATAGATAGAACGCGAAGAAGTTTCAACCAGTAAGACCCTGGCTCCTTTAGTTATGAGTAAACCCTCTAAGCAGCTAAGGAGTTCTTTACCTACCCCTTTACCATGAATCTTAGGGTCAACAGCGACCCAATAAAGATCATAAACTCCCTCTGTAAGAGGAGTCTCTCCATAACATAGAAATCCCAACATCTTATCATCTTCGAACGCGCTAAAGAAAGTGGTAACCGTTCTTACCCTCATTCTCAACGTAAGCATCGAAAAGTTCCAATGCACAAATAACCTCAGAGTCAGTGAATACACCAGACTCCCTTAGAATAGTTTCAATATTCTCTCTGCAATTCATCTCAGGCTTAGCTATAAACATATAATCCGTCATACATAGATACACATTTATATTAAAATGGTATCACAGACGTTTCCTCCTTTATTTTATAAATTTTCTATTTTTCAAATGTGCATTCGACTATCTTAGATATAAGTCTTTCATAAGTAAATCCTGCTGCTGAGGATGCCCTCACAAGCCCAGATTCTCGCGATATAGATGGATTGGGATTCACATCAATAACGTAGGGAAGGCCATCTGCTCCTAACCTTATATCTATCCTACCATAACCTCGTACACCTAGGGTCCTATAAGCGTCAAGTGCAACCTTCTTTATCTTCTCTTCTACCTCAGGTAAAATTATAGCAGGACAAATAGGTACACTACCTTTGTACTCTGCACAGTCTTTAAACCATTTTGCTTTATAGGTACAGATTTGTACAATCTCATCTGGGAAATCAGAGAAATCCATCTCAGCCAAAGGTAGTACAACCTCATCTCCTGGATTACCAAGGATCCCAACGTTAAATTCACGACCATCTATATATGATTCTATTATAGCAGGTTGATTATATAAGTTATGAATATATTTAATTCTTCGTTCCAGTGTAACCTCATCATTAACCACTGATTCTCTACTTATTCCTATGCTTCCATCTTCATTTAATGGCTTTACGATGACTGGGAAACCCAGACCTATTTCAAATCCATCACCTTCTTGTAATACTTTAAAAGGTGGGCTAGGTATCCCTTTAGAAAGCAATAGTTCCTTAGTCTCTCCTTTATCAAGGGCGACCTTTAAAGTCGAGGGCCCAGAACCAGTATACTTCATATCCATATCTTCTAGAGTCTGAGCAGCTAATGTTTCACCAGAGGCAACTCCATTCAATGCTTCACATAAATTGAATACTAACTCAGGCCGGAATTTCACAACTGCATCTTTAATATTATGAGATGTCAGAATATGTACCATATCTACAGTAAATCCTATGTTCATTAGGGCTTCTCCAATCCCATGTGCCACCTCTTCAACCTCGATCTCAGCAGCCATCTCATGTGGACGTTCCTTTTCGTAAGACTCAGAATATGAATAAAGAATGAGTATATTTGCTTTCTTGCGATTCACGCCATCACCAACTTTTTAGTTTCTTTCAACATTATTCAGTATATCTGGTATATTTAAACACAGGTCCATTAAATCCTCTAGGAATTTTATGGGATAATAAATAGGGAGCAGTGGCTCTTTTTATATAAGAACTCTGCTCCCTATATTCCTTGACCTTAAAGCGTTATAGCATCTACTGGGCACGAATCAGCCGCGTCTTTACAGCACTCGCGATCGTCACACTTACTCCCCTCAATGACATGCGCAAGATCATCGTCTCCCATTTCAAAGACCTCGGCACATATATCTATACAATTTCCACAACCTATACAAAGTTCAGGATCTACCTTTGGCTCTAACATTTATATCACCCCTCTCTATTTTCCGCTTTTCTATTCGAGGTTATTCAAAATAAGCACATTAGCACGGTAACTAGTTTTCTTACATATACACTTTGCCTTTTCTTTCTAAATCTCCCGAATATGAACTTATAAATTCACAGACTTGGTCTTTATGGAGCAAACACAGATGGTGTAACGCCCGCGTACAAGCGATATATAATAATCTTTTATCATCTTCTGTATGATAGGCCTCTTTACCCACTCCATAAACTAGTACAGCATCAACTTCAAGGCCTTTTGCCATATATATCGGTAATACCATAATACCGGATATGGTATCTTCTGTCTGTTCGCTGATGAGTTGAACGGGAAAATTACTTTTTATATTTTCATGCAATTCTTTAGCCTGCTCCATACTTTTACAGATTATTGCAATGGAAGAATATCCACTCTTCTGTAGTCGTCTGATTTCTTCCAATAAAGAATTATTAAGATTATCATCAGTATATTCTCCTATAAGTGTGGGTATAGCCTCATGGCGGTCAAAACTCTCAATTTGACAAGTTCCATCTGTAAATATCAGGCTAAATGTATTAATCTCATAGGAGCAACGAAAACTTTTATTTAAGAAAAGAGTAGTGCTCCTCCTTCTATTCAGGATTTTCCGTATTCTGTCATAAAGGGTAAGATCCTCGTTCTTTTCAATTGTTTGATTAATATCACCCAAAATCGTATACTTAGCATTGGGAAATAGATGTTTCAAGATTTCAAAGTGAAGAGATGAGTAATCTTGAACTTCATCTACAAGGACTTGTTTAATCTCTGAAAAAATATCGCATCTATCCATTTTTAATCTTAAGCATAAAAGACCCATGGCATCTTCATACTCCAGCTCATCTGATCGAAGGCGTTCCTTGGTACGTTGGAAGATCTGCATAATGTTAGATGGCAAATCCAGACCATGGCAGAGACGATAAAATAAATTTACGTCAGAGAATAGTCTCTTATAAAGAGCCAGGTAATCGATTCGTGTAAAACTATAGATTTGCTTCATCAGTGCTGCGTTTTCTTTTAGTGACAGTAGTCGTGCAAAGGCTTTAATATCAAAGGTATGATTTTTCTTCTCATAAACAAATTTCTCTAGGACTTTCATGCGTTCTTTCTTTAACTCATGTATCCTTTGGGTTATCTTTGTCTCTATTAGTTCCAAACGTTTTTGTATTGGAATAGAGCGTTTTTGTGAATTCAATAACTCCGCTTTAAGGAGATGTCTATGGGCGATACATTCTCTATTATAAAAAATATCACTAAATTCTATTAATCGACGTTCATAATATTGAATAAACCTGTCGAGCAATATCAAAAAAGCATCAGATGTTTTAAACTTCAAACTCGATTTTAATAACTGCTTTTCACATTCATCTTCAGCTATAATGATCCTCTCCAGTGTTTCATTTCTACTTTTTATACTAACTTCGCCATTAAAGACCTTTGAAAAAATATCTTCAAAAGTCATTGTAGAAATATTTTCTTCTCCAAGTTCGGGAAGAACATTCGATATATATCCGCTGAACAAAGCATTTGGAGAAATAAAGAGCACATTACTTGAGTTAAGCTTCGATGTAAGCCCTTGATACATCAAGAATGCAATTCGGTGCAGTGCAATTGAAGTTTTCCCGCTTCCTGCTACTCCTTGAATTATCACAAGATCATTATCAATATCCCTTATAATAAGATCCTGTTCACGCTGAATGGTCTCTACAATTGTTTTCATCTTCGATGAGGTGCTCTTAGATAATACTCTCTTTAGAATATCATCCACGATGCGAAGGCTATTGTCAAAAAAGTATATGAGCTTTCCGTCTTTAATTTCATATTGACGCTTTAAGCTCACTTCCCCAGTAATAGTCCCACTAGGCGCTTGATAGCTGACCTCACCAAGTTCATATCTATAAAAAATACTTGAAATAGGTGCCCTCCAGTCATAAACTAAGGGTTCAAAAGTACTTTCGTCTCGAATAGTTCCTACCCCTATATAAATGGTTTCTTCACCAAAATCCTTTGAAGAAAAATCAATACGAGCAAAGTAAGGGGAATTGAGCATCTTTTCATATTGCTTAATCTTTTTAGCCGTTGCTTCATAATCATACGTCTGTACTTCCAAAGGGCTCAGATGTTGAATCATCTCAGTAAGTTTAGCAAAGTCAACAGAGTAGTGTGCGGTGGGTGCATAAAATAATTGCGAAG
>DIRN01000034.1 GCA_002426645.1 Firmicutes bacterium UBA5435
AATAGAAGAATGGCAATGGCAAATAGGAGAAACGGGTCATAGAATTCAAAAGGAAATATCTGCTTTAGGCTGGTGGAAATCGATAGAAAGCTATAAGCGTAGTCTATTGGCGCTTTTAGATTGATCCATCCTAAAGTCTTTGTTTATGAGGGGCTACGCCCCTCTTTTCTTTTGCTTTAAGGGGGGAGCTGCGATAATACTCTTGTATGACATCCCTAAGCCCACCTTTTCATAATTTACTTAAGTTAATTCCTTGATGTCACGCGTTTTCCTGCAGTAGATTTATGTAAGTATACTAGTTTATCTTCTCTATTCAATAATTAGATGTTATTTACGCTCCCTTAAAATAGATATTATATTGAGGGACATGCCCTATCAAATTTTACCGAGAATATACATCGCGGCTATTTGGATCAGAATAAACTCTTGTAACCTTGCTGTAGACATACAAAGCATGAGTTATAATAGACCGAAATGTTCAATACATGTACCGTAATATTAATTGTAACAGGGGTTCTGTTTTGTTACAATTAATATATAAATGGGTGATTAATAAAGCAACCTTTTTATAGACGATATCTTCAACGAGTCGGCTATAATCTAACCATTCATTAAGAATTATTGTATTCACTCACACATCAACTTTAGAAGAGTCTATCAAGTAAATAGCTAACAGAAGATTCCTTTCAATTAAGAGTAATGTGTAGGTGCGTCTAACTAAATAGGTATATTATCAAGGTTCATGCTCAGACGTATCAAGAGTGTATAATAGTAGCGTCTGGATTCCTTTCATAGGAATTGGGGATGGCATGAATACCTTCTTATTTGATTTAATATATTCCACATTTACTATTATACAAGGTAAGGGCGTATGGAGAATGACCATGTAATAATAGAATCTAAGGTCTCCCCTGAAAAATCTGATAAGGTGACTCCTAAACTTCCAATTTGGGTGATTCTCTTTACCGTAGTTGCTACTCTCTGCTTTGCCTACTTAACCTATACAGGGGGTACATATGCAGGTCTAATATATGCCGGAGCCCCAGGTTTTGATGCTTTAGGTTGGGGGCCTTTAAGCGCGATTTTTCTGTTCCTTGTAATAGTAAACCCAATAGGATACTTATTCACAAGAAGGAGAATAGTATCCCCCCAGACAATGATCCTACTTTTTGTTATGCTAGTCTCTGCCGCTAATGTTACAGCAGTTCACCCAAGCTTATGGCTTATAAGTTTGATGGGATTACCTCTACAAGCTGCCAGTAACCCTTTGGCGTTTCAACCACTCCTTGAAAAGTTCAGCTCTGTAGTAATACCCCTAGGGGGTGGAGCATCCTTTATCGGCAAGAATTTAGATGCTCTTTTGGGATTTAGCAGCGGCCAATCCACAGTGCCGTGGGGTATTTGGCTTTTGCCATTAATATCATGGGGGTTATACATCTTAGCCTTCTATTTCCTCGGCATGGGTCTTGCAACTATGGTAAGGAAGAGATGGACTGATGTGGAACGCTTAAGATACCCCTTAATTATACCAGTCATTGAGATGATCACAGTAAGTGATAGTGATGGGCAATCCCTTTTAGGACCTATATGGAAGAACAAGATAATGTGGTGCGGGTTCATCCCAGGTTTAGTCATAGTCCTCTATGCACAGCTTCAGGAATGGTACCCGGCATTGCCACAAATACCCTGGGCCTACGGATGTATATGTGCATTTCGTCCGTTATATCAGGGGTTACAGGGAACCCTTCTCGGTAATATAACAGCTCGTAATGCGGGGTTTGCCATTGATTATTGGGGGGTTTCCCCTCTGTGGTTAGGTGTTTCATACCTCATCCCGGCCCAGGAGACCATAATCGGATACATTGTAGGGTACTTCTTCAAGCTAATTCCGAACTATATATTCTACACCAAAGGGCAGATGCAAAGCTTCCCATATACCTTATTAGCGATGTGGGATATATTTGCCTTTGGGGCTATATTTGGCTTAGGTGCTGTTGTAATCTACTTAAGTTATAGGGATATAGCAGCTATGTTCAAAGACACCTTCCGGAAAGGTAAAGGGGATATGGGTGATTACAACGAGGGTCTCTCCTATAGAACAGCAGTATATATGGTCTGTACCTCTTCGCTCTTTATCATATTATTTGCAATTCTATTAATGAAATACAAGGTGTGGCTGGCTTTCCTATACTTAGCCTTCTACGTATTAATCCTGCTTGGCTATACTAGAATGAGGGCGACTAGCGGTCTTGCTATACCCGGAGAAGTATTTGGTACTAACTCGCTCAAGATATCGTCTATGGTAATTGCGAACTTTGTTGGAGAGAAGAATGTTGGCCTTATGGGACTCACTGGAATGAGCGTATTGGCCCAGCACGATCGCAATTCACGTAATTTGATGATGGGGAATTTACTAGAAGGATGGAAGCTAGCTGAGGGGGAGAATATACCTAAAAGACTCATAACGAAAGCCATGACAATCGCCTTTACAATTGGTTTAGTCATCTTTTACTTTACTGCTCTAAATTTTATATACAAGGGTAACGGGGTTACTACTGCTCCTAGAGGGGCTTATGCAGAGGTAGACTATAGATGGCTTGCTCCATTGAGTCTGGGGCGGCCTTTAAATGGTCCTAATACCTCGGTTATAAAGTTCTTCAGCGCTGGAGTTTTAGCCATATTATTTATATCCTTTATGAGACTAAGGTTTGTCTGGTGGCCGATTGAACCAACAGGATTCGCGTGGGGCAGTATCTATGGATACATTATAATAGTCAATTTTATCATAGTAGGTATACTGAAGATCTTCATATTCCGTTATGGCGGAAACAAACTCTATAATAGATTGAGGCCCATATTTTTAGGCTTGATAATTGGGTCAGCTATGGGGAATATCATTATAAACATGGCAGGAATATTTATGGCGCTATAAGCCCATTTGCCTTGATAAACTTAAACCATTGTTATATATGTAATTTTGTAAAGAAAGGGGGCCATACTTATGTGACCGGAAAAACGGTCTCATTGTATTGTGAAATAATTCAAAATATATTTAAGATCTTTTGTAGTAATATGGCAGGTAACCTTTGAGTATGGAAGAGGAGGTAAAACTATGAGTACAGATAAAAAAACAGCCGCGGAAGTACAGGTGTCCAAGGAGAAGCGTGTACGCATTAATCTATTGAGTATACTTAAAACAGATTTTTCAACGCTGACTTTCTTAATAGCTCTTATATGGATCTTCCTTTATATGTTTATACCCATTGATTTCGCATTTAAGATGCCATTTAACTTCTTTCTCTTTCAGGATTGGGAGGTCGCTGGTCCTACTAGCCATGGATTAGGCGTTATGCTTGTCTTCATGTTATTGATTAATCCTATTGCAAAAAAGCTTGGAAAGAAGGGCCCGGGACCAGATCAGCTCATCTTTGCTAATATGATGGTTATTATCGGTATATTAACTATATACGCGGGATTCTTTCTTTCGTGGATAGGACTAATGGTAGGCCCTTCCTACCTCATAATGACAAATCCCACGTTATATAGCCCGCATCTATCGAATATATCGCCTTTAATAGCCCCAAAATCAGAAGATGCCATTAGAACGTTATATAACGGTGGAAGTACTGTTCCGTGGTCAGTATGGATTCCACCTTTTATAAGCTGGTCCCTTTTCATGGGAGTCACTCTCTTTGTTATGATGTGTATGGGAGTTCTGGTTAGAAGGAAATGGACTGATCACGAACACTTAAGTTATCCAATATCGACTATGACATTGAGTTTTATGGGAGATATAGGGGCAACCTCTGGATCTTCTAAGAGCGGCTCCATATGGAGGAACCGTATAATGTGGGCGGGGTTTGCATTCGCGTTTATTTGGTATGCATCCCATCATTTAAATCGGTATTGGCCGGCGATCCCCATGCTCCATGAAAACTCCCTAAATAAATTAAAGATGAGCTATTTTATTGGCAATCCTCTAATATACACTGCTATGGGAGGTAGTGAGGCCCTCGTAAAGTTTAGGCCATCCTTTTTAGGATTACTCTGGTATGCTCCGGGAGACATCCTCTTTAGCATGTGGCTCTTCACTTTATTACAGACATTGCTAAATATGGCATTTATAAAGATGGGGACCTTTGGTTTTGTTTTAGGTGGGCAAACTTCCATAGTCGCTCGCCAATGGAATAGCATCATGTATAGTTCTGCTTTTGCCCTTGGGCTCCTGTATCTATGGGGAGTGAGAGAAGAAATAAAAATTATCTTTAAGGATGTCTTTTCTAAGAAGGGTTCAAAGTTAGATGACTCAGAAGAACCTATGAGTTATAAGACCGCTGTTATAGGCGGCATATTGGGTATTGCGTTCCTCTTTTTCTTCTTTATGGTTTTGGTAAAGGTAAAATTCATCTGGGTCCTCATAAACCTTGCCTTTGTTTTCTGTTGGGCATTAGCGATGGCCAGGATTAGGGCAGAGTCGGGTATTGGATGGGCTATTGGTACAGGTAATCAACGCTTTAGCTACAATGTCCTTGTGCCTTTATTTGGTACCAAGGCTTTAGGTTCTAGTGCTTTAGTTGAAGGCGCCTTCTTAAGTGAGTGGGCCAGGGCTTGGCATGTGAATTTCTTATCCCACACCTTAGAGGGGTATAAGGTAATAGATGTAGTGGGTAAGAGACGAAAGAGTATAAATGTGGCTGTCTTTACTGGTTATATAATGGGGCTTGCTATGTGCCTCTTAGTTATCCTACCAATGCTCTACAGGAGAGGGGCTAGCCAGTCATGGTATATGTTCAATTCATATGGATACCGCGAATTTGAGTTGGGTGTATCATGGGTAAACGGCGCGCCTAAGCCTCCAGACGCTGGAGTCATATTCTTTAGCGTATTCAGTATCATATTTACCATCTTTCTAGGGGTAATGAGATCCACATTTGTATGGTGGCCATTTCATCCAGTAGGTTACTTCTTTGGAGCTGGGGCTTTATCCTCATCCCTGGTGGAACAGGCCTTTGTAATATGGATTATCAAGAGCCTGGTTTTAAGATGGGGAGGAGAGTCGTTGCGTAAGAGAATTACCCCGGCTTTTACAGGGATGATATATGGGACCATGGTGGTATGTCTCATAGCACCTTTATTTAGATATGTACTGTCCTTATTAGGATATTAGAGGTTGAGAAAGATCCGCTCTATAATAAAGAGCAATTAGTTCTTCTGTATTCATTCCATTGTAGGAAGCCCTCTTTCTGATATGAAAGTGGATATCCCGGGTACGGTCGGAAAGGGCTTCCTTACAATGGGTTTATCAACTTTATACAATCGAGCGGTATAAATCTAAAGATTTACGTATGGTCGAGCGAGAGTCTCAAGGGGCTACTCAATAAAACTTATCTTTAATTTATTCACGAAAGCCCTTATCCGTAAATCTTTTGTCGCCGTGGGTTGGTGCTTTATAATAATATCTACGATATATTTATTCGCTAAACTATACTAAGTTAATGGAGATGAGGAACGATGTTAAAGGTAGGAATAGTTGGCTTAAAACGGGGAATGACCTTTGTTGACATAGCAAAGATTCATCCTGAGGTAAAGCTTGTTGCCGTATGTGACTTAGATGAAAGCAAGGTAGAGGCCGCTGCAAAGATTGAAGGGGTAGAGGCAGGTTATACAGATTATTACAAATTTCTAGAACACGATCTAGATATTGTTGTCCTTGCTACTAGCATCTCTGACCATGTGTCTCATACTATTTCCGCTTTGGAGTTAGATAGACATGTCCTCTGTGAGGTAACTGCTGTCCATACTATAGATGAAAGTGAATTATTAGTTAATGCAGTTAAAGCCTCCAAAGGGAAGTATATGATGGCCGAGAATTGTTACTTTTGGGCATTCATAGATTCCTGGGATAAGATAGTGAGGCAGGGGCGGCTAGGTGAGATCATGTACGCTGAGGCCGAGTACATACACGATGTGCGATATCTAATGAAAGATTCTAAGGGGAACCCTACCTGGCGCGCTAGCATGTCCCCTATCCATTATTGCACCCATAGTCTAGGACCACTACTCAGAATTATGGATGATAGGTGTGTATCTGTTAGTGGGCTTCATACCGGTGCGAAGATCTTTCCTCAATATAGTAAGATGGATATGGAGGTCGGGATCTTTAAGACCCAAAAAGGGGCTGTTATCAAGGTGTTGGCGGGTTTCGCCCTCTGTAGGGAACCGCACTTTCATTATTATTCCATGTATGGTACAAAGGGATGCCTTGAGACCAAACGCCCGGGAAATGGGGAGGGCACTCTAGCATACTTTGAGGATACACCTAACTTAAATGGTATGATTTCTCTGCCCTTTAACGATATCCATCCATGGGCAAATCGCGCGTGGCGGATAGGTCATGGTACAGCTGACTACTTAATGTTTAATGCTTTTGTAAGGAGCATAATAAATAATGCAGAGCCTCCAGTAGATGTCTATAAGGCATTAGACTATACTCTACCAGGGCTTTGTGCCCATATATCTGCTGAAAGGGGGGGTGAATCCGTCACAATACCTGATTTTCGATAGGAGACTAGGGTGGTAAGTAGTGAGTTGACCGGGAAATATCAAAAAGAATAGGGTTGTATCGATTATAGCATTTTCTTTATAGCTTAATGACATGATTCTTTCACACAAACGCATACCTAATTATATTCACGTGAAGACAAGACAAATCAGTGATTTATTGGTTGTGGGCTAAGCGCGTATTCGCACAGTTGATTTAGATTTACATATTCATTGGGATTAAAACCTCTCAAGGTATAATATGACCATAAATAAGGAGGAGAAAAGATGAATATTTTAAAATCAGTTAAGGTACTCTTTATAGTCTTTTTGCTCGCGACGATGTCCCTTAGTCTCTGCATCGCAGCTGATGTAGTTGGAGAAGATGGGCTCCTTGGATATTGGAACTTTGATCATCTTAAGGATGGAGATACAGTATTCTTCGATCTATCAGGAAACGAAAGGCATGGAATCTTGAGCGAGGGCACGCGTGTAGTTGACGGGAAATTCGGCAAAGCCTTAAAATTTGATGGTAAAACAACCTATGCCGAGATCCCCTATGACGAGGGTTTAAGTTCTCCGGATGGCGTGACCATTGAGGTTTGGATAAACCCGGCACCTCCACATCAGGCCGGTTCAAATGGAGGGATAATTAATAATATAAACGGCAGGCCAAATAATAGGCTCGTTATGATGAATAATGGTAAACCCCTCGGGGAGATCTCTGTTGATATACCTCCCCCCAAGATAATTCAGGTGGATGGTCCGGTTATTCCAATCGGCATTTGGAGTCATATAGTCTTTGTATGTGATGGGCTCAATGGGACTACGACGATATATGTAAATGGCTTAGCTGGGAAACCAGAGAAGTTCACTGGTAAGGTGCTTATAGCTGATACAGCCCTTACACTAGGCTGGGGCCATACAGGTGATAACTATCATTACAGCGGTCTCATTGATGAAGTTAAGATCTATGGTAAAGTTCTTTCGCCTAAAGAGATAGAAGCTAAATATAAGCAGGCAGCAGCCACTAAATAAGAGGTATATACTGTATTCTTAGGTTATTTAGTCATTTTCAGCGGTGGGATTAAGCTTTATATGATGGAAGGGGTAAAGAAGTTAGAATCGCAGGACTATCAACAGTTGAGGTGGAAAGAAGCCCCTGTCACATATGGTTTTCTCTTTTGAAGGGATTGCTGGTTATAAAGGAATGCCGTAAATAATAATGCAGTTACTCTTCTACTAAATAATGGACATATAACCATATTGGGCACTTTCAATGGAGCTAGGAATCGTTAAATTAATCTATAGATAAAAGAGTTATCGAAGGAGGAAAGAAAATGTACGTCTCAAAGTCAGTTAAGGTGCTCTTCATTGTCTTTATATTGACGATGGTTTCTTTTAGGGTCTTGGCTACAGGTGGTACAATTAGGGAGGATGGGCTCCTTGGATACTGGAGCTTTGACGATCTCCCGGTGGATACTACACCTGCAAGTGGTACTGTATTCTATGATGTATCGGGAAACGAAAGGCACGGAACCTTACATAATGATACTGAATGCGTCAAAGGCATAGTAGGTAACGCTCTCAAATTTAATGGACTATCATCCTATGCCAAGATTCCTTATAATACTGGCCTAAGCTCCCCAGAGGCTTTTAGTATTGAGGCGTGGGTATATCCAACACCCCCCCATCAAAACGGCCATAATGGAGGTATAATCTGCAATATAAATGGCAGGGAATATAATAGAATACTCATAAGGTACGATAATAATAAGTTACTCGGTTACTTCTCGGTTCGACCCCCTGAGGGAAGCGCCACGGCAATAGAGCCAGATGGCCCACTTATAACCAATATGGCATGGAATCACGTGGTCTTAACATGTGATGGGATCGCAGGCAAAATAATAATGTATGTAAATGGCGTTGCAGGTGTAATGACATCATTTACAGGGGATGTACTCACGGCCAATTACGATCTCACACTGGGCTGGGGTCATACAGGTGATAACTATCATTACAACGGCCTCATTGATGAGGTTAAGATCTACAATAGGGTTCTTTCACCTCAGGAGATAGAAGCCAAATATAAACTATTTGACAAGAATTATCTTATCCTGGCACTATAATTGGGGTTATTATGGGGTTCAATAGTATGTTAAACCTACTAATAGGTGGTTATGCCTATAGGGATGGAGAAGAGCGATATTATTGGACCTTCTAATGGAGATCATAAAGACCAGGAGCTTTTGTATTAGGAGAATAGCCAGCAACAGGTAGCGATATCTAGTGTAAGAATGCTATCTGAGAATTTCATTAATATTGGGTTTATAGTTTGAAGAGGAGGGGAAAAGTGCATATTTCTAAATCAGTTAAAGTGCTCTTAATTATTCTTCTATTTATAGTGGTATCTCTTAGAGTCTTCGCTTTAGATAGTATATTCAGGGAAGAAGGTCTCATTGGATACTGGAGCTTTGATGATCTCACTGAAGGAAGTAGTGTATTCCTTGATTCTTCAGGAAATGGAAGGCATGGAACTTTATATAATAATACTCACTGCGTTGAAGGGCGGTTTGGAAAAGCCCTTAACTTCGACGGAGTATCAGATTACGCGAAGATACCGTATGATCCAGGGTTGAGCTCTCCAGGGGCTTTTAGTATTGAGGCATGGGTATATCCAACGCCCCCTCATCGAAACGGCCATAATGGGGGTATAATCTGTAATATCAACGGCAGGGAATATAATAGAATACTCATAAGGTACGATAATAATAAGTTACTCGGTTACTTCTCGGTTCAACCCCCTGGGGGGAGGCGCCACGGCAATAGAGCCAGATAGCCCACTTATAACCAATATGGCATGGAATCATGTGGTCTTAACGTGTGACGGGATCGCAGGTAAGATAGTAATGTATGTAAATGGCGTTGCAGGTGTAACGACAACATTTATAGGGGATGTACTCACGGCCAATTACGATCTCACATTGGGCTGGGGTCATACCTCAGATGCCTACCACTATAATGGTCTCATTGATGAGGTTAAGATCTATAACAGGGTTCTTTCTCCTCAAGAGATAGAGGCTAAATATAATCACCCTGAAAGTTGGAGCTACATAGCGGTTTACCCTAATCCCTCTTCTTGCGGTGATACTTTAAGATTAGCCTATTGGGCCATGGACGATGATGAGGTAGAGCTTCATATATACAACGAAATGGGGAGAGAGGTTAACCGCATTACGGATCTATCACAGAGCGCTAATTATAATGAGATAGTCTGGGATGGTAAAGATCGAGATGGAAAAGAGCTCTCTCCTGGCATTTACAGGGCTATTCTCTTTAAAACAGGCTCTCATACTATCTTGAAGGGCTTATTGTAAAGGGGCGCTAGAGATAGTTACATAGCCCCTCTTTTACTATAAAGGGACCGATCCATGAATAGAGTAGTATGGTAGGAGGAAAGAAAATGTGCTTTTCAAAGTCAGTCAGGATACTCATTATTATTTCTTTATTGCCAATTCTGTTTTTAGGTGCCTCTACTACAAATATTATAGCTGAAGAAGAAGGGCTTATTGGGTATTGGAATTTCGATAATCTCAAAGAAGGAGATACTATGTTCTTTGATCTTTCGGGGAATGGGAGAAATGGGTATTTGTATAATACGCGTCTCGTTGACGGGAAGAACGGAAAAGCCCTTAAATTCGATGGGAGATCAAGTTATGCGGAGATCCCCTATGATTCGGGCCTAAGCTCTCCAAAAGCCATAAGTGTCGAGGCATGGATATATCCAACACCTCCACATCAGGCAGATAGAAATGGAGGGATAATCAATAATATAAATGGTAGGCCAAATAATAGACTTCTTATAATGAATAATAATAAACCCCTCGCGGAACTTTCTCTTGATGTTCCCCCCCCTAAGGTAATGCAGGTGGATGGTCCAGCTCTTCCTAATGGAACCTGGAGTCATGTAGTCTTCGTATATGATGGAACCCATGGGATAGTATATGTAAATGGCACCCCAGGGAAACCAGTGGAATTTGATGGTGAAGCGCTTACCGGAACGACTCCTCTTACACTAGGCTGGGGCCATACAGGGGATAACTATCATTATTGCGGCCTTATCGATGACGTTAAGATTTATAATAGAGCTCTTTCCGCTAATGAAATAGTTTCTAAGGCTACCAATAAATCAATTGTAGTAGATGATAAGAATAGTAAAGGCTCGTCTACTCCTAATAAGGGGGATTTAACCATTTTATTGCAGGAAGGTTTTGAGGGAACAGGGAGACAGTTACCAGTCGGTTGGGTCATACTTGGCGGTCTCGTAGAGGTGACAAATGAGCGTTCTTCTAAGGGAAGCTTCAGTATAAAGGTAAATGACACGTCATCAATTGAGAACGCCGGGATTCGAACCAGACATGTTGCAGTTGAGGAAGGGTCAATATACCTTGCCAGCGTCGAGTCGTTTAATGAATCAGGTATTTCACAGATCTACTTTGAGTTCTGGAATAGTAAAGGGAGCAGGATTGCTCACACTGTAGGCACTAATAGCACCAAGGCTACATGGCAAACCATGTTTGCCAATGGGGTTGCACCAGAAGGGGCGACGAGCGCTACTCTATTACTCTATGGTCATGGCGCGAATGTGGGTGTGAGCTACTACGATAATGTACTCATAACTAAAGCAGCGAAGATGCCTGAAAGTATCTTCACAAATGATGGGATAGCCTTTAAACCGTCATTTAGACGCGAACATAAAGCTATTATAAACGTACACCCCAGGCTTTATTATACAAAGGAGGATATACCGGGCATAAAACAGGCAAGCGTAGGCTTTACAAAATCGAGTTATCTAAAGGAGAAGAACTTTACGATTAATCATTACAGGGTAAAACAAGTTACCTATGCTCTCCCGCCAGTTCAACCCGTTGAGTTAGGCCCACCTCCGGGATTTGCCCCAGGAGGCTATACGTATTGGACCGAGATGAGCCGAGAGATCCAGGATCGTATGGAAAGCCTGTCTTTGCTTTACGTTACCACGGGTCAAAAGGAATGTGCGAAGCTCGCCATATCTTATGCCCTATCTCTAGCAGAGTGGGAGAAGTGGAATGAGTATGCACTGCCATCTCTTCCCCTGGCGCACTTAACCTTTGGGACTTTGGCAGTCTATGATATGCTCTATAGCGAGATGACAGAGGCTGAAAGGGTTAAGATACGAGAGGCGGTTATAAAGAAGTGTATAAATCCCACAGCGCCTATTGCACATTTAAAATCAGCCGACAACACACAAGCCTTAGCAAATGTAGCCCTGGGTCTCGCTGCATTGACTTTCCTAAGCGAAGAAGATGGCATGGCCTCTTATGTTAAGAGCGTAAAGGATTGGTCTCTATGGTGTTTAGATGAGATGCTTATCGCTAGAAAGACCGAGGGGCTTCTCTATACTAGCTATGCTATTGAATATATTATAAGATTTGCAGATTCTTTAGCTAGGATAACAGGGGATACGGATCTTCTAGAGCATCCGTACCTTAGAGAAGAGCTCATCAAATGGGTCCTATACTTTCTATCACCAGATGGTAGTACATGGGCCAACTTTGACGATTCTAGTATAACACCTGAGTTCTATATAACTATGAACATCTTAGCTAACAGGTATAGCAACGGATATGCGGGTTGGTACCTTGATAAGACAAGAAAGGGGATCCCTTCTACATTTATAGGGATTATTTATGGAGCAAAAGGTTATCCAACCACGTCTCTAGATAAATGGCCCACATCTGCGGCCTTTAATATTGGTTGGGCGGCATTAAGGTCGGGGTGGAAGGCCGATGATGTTCTACTGGCTTTTAAGTCTAATGCATCTAATTGGTTCCACAACCATTGGGATCAAAATAACTTTATCCTAAATGTTCATGGTGAGTGGCTCTTATCAGATCCGGGCTATCACTCCTATAACCCAGGGATAGAGTCCGAGGTGACTACTGGTGCTAAGGGCCATAATTGCATCCTCTTCGATGGTGAAGCGCAGTCTCTCGTGGGCGGAGGCGTTATGGTAGGATTCTTGTCATCTCCGAACTTTGATTATGTTGCGGGGGATGCCACAGGCGCGTATGTGAATCTGGGTATTGGTAAGTGGCAAAGGGATATCCTATATCTAAAACCAGATTACTTCCTTATCTTTGATGAGGTGGCTACGGGAATGGTCGAGCGAAGTGTGGAGCTCGTACTGCGCCCTGCTACTGGAAGCGATGTCTATCTTGATGGGAAGAGGACTTCAGCTTCTCCGTCAATACTCGAGGCGCTCTTTGGTAAAAGCCGGGATGTAACAGCTACGGAGATAGGCATTCATAGGCCATTGGCTTCAGCGGTATTCAAGACTCTTTGGCCCACTGGGATGTTGGTTAAGTATGAGCCCTATAAAGGGGCTGAAAAATACGGTCCCTATATAAGAATCGGGCCCCAGGAGAAGATAGAGAACGAAACCTTCGTTTCCATGATAACCACAGAGGCGAATAAAGTGGCTAAAATAAATGCAAAAGGTGCCACTCCGCCAAAGGTTGATCTCCAAAAGGCGGATAATAAGATAAGTTTAATAGTCTACGGAGAGGACACACAAGAATTCATCTTACATAAACGGTATGGTGATACAGTAGACGCGAATAAGGTCTCTTCAGATGGTAGATACTCTGTTGTATCAATTGATAAGGGGAATAACCTGAATCATTATGCTTTAGTAGAAGGTACGAATATAGTTTGGGACGGCTCATTATTAGCTAAAGCAGATCATCCAGTGACCTTGGCCTTTGGATGTGAATATGAAGGAAAGGTCTGGTCCGGGAGTATATACTCTAAGACTAGTGGTGTGGTAAACTTTTACGTATCGGAGCTTTCGTCAGTAATTAGGAACGGAGAGGCGCTCTCTTCTATCCTTTATACATATAAAGATAAGATGCTCACTATAAGGGTGGAAGCGGGAACCACAACATTCCAATTACTTAAGTAAACTAGCATATGGGGGCGTGTGATGATCTTCACGCACACACTTCTATTGAAGAGACGAATGGCCTTAATATGTCTCTTTATCCTTTCCATAGAAAGAACATGCTCTTTAGTTGACGGCTAAAGAGCATGTTCTTTCTCTATAATTGTGCCTAATTGAGTTGCTTTAACGTCTTTCCAGTATACTGTTTATATACCCTACATAAGTGCGCTGCATCGCAAAAACCGAGGAATTGAGCGGCCATCTCAACTGTGTGAGAGGTATTCATACATAATTCTTCGGCTTTCATTACACGTATACGGTTACGGTAGGCCAACGGTGATACACCATTTGAGTATTGTTTAAACTTACGACGAAAAGAGCTTTCGCTCAAATGACATAGTTTCGCGAGTTCGTTTATGCTTATATTCTTCTCTGGAAATTTTTCAATCTGCTCTATCGCTGGGGAGATATCGCTAAAGTGAGTTAACAGGTACTCTGATTTTAGCATAGTCGATGCAATCTTATCGAAGAAGGTATAGAGGTTAGCTTTGGCGCGGATCCTTATAGCAGTGGGTCGTGTTACCGCTTCAAGTACATTATTAAATAGATTTAAATAACTACCATCGTTATCAGTTGCCACTATCTTCAATGGTTCGTTAATGCGAATTAATTCATGGTTATCATCGTATATATCGAAGGCAATGCCTATACCAGTGGACTTTTCGCCTTCTTTATTCAACGCCACCTTTGATAAATAGCAATAACCATCTGGTATAAAAATAATATTTGAATCGTATAAATGCAATACGAGATTATCATCGGTACTATATTGCCTATGTCCTTTTATCATATAATAAAGCAGATTCTTTATCCTTCCACTACTAGTATAGCTGGTAACATCTCCATCAGACCATGCCCAGTACAACGCAGATATATTTCTTATTGAAAAGTCTATATTTGTTAGCTCAGTAAGTGTTAAGGTTTGCATAATTAGAACCCCCTCATTATTACCAATAGACCGAAATCTTCAATATATGTACTGTAATATTAATTGTATCACAGGTTCTATCTTGTTACAATTAATATGGGTAAAATAATTATTCTATAAGGGGGAAATTCAGATATTGTATTGCACTTAAAAGCGCAAAATTCGAGATGAGTGGGATGATAGAATGATAATAAAGAATGGAATAGTCTTAAGTCCATTTGAAGTCTTAAGAGAGACTGATGTCATTATCAAAGATGGTATAATTGTAAGCCTCGGGAATGCAGATATCAGGTATGAAGATGATGCGAAGATCGTAGATGCCTCTGGGTGTTATGTATGCCCGGGATTAGTGGACATGCATACCCATGGTGGCGGAGGTGGGGATTTTATGGATGCAACGGAAGATTCATTTTCGAGAGCCCTTAAGTTCCACGTTTCTAATGGAACTACTTCTCTAGTAGCGTCATCAGTAACAGCCCCAATAGATCAGATCCTTGACATGTTAAAGGTCGTACGTAAGTTTAAAGACGCTAAAGAACCAATATGCAGGATTTTAGGCGCACATTTAGAGGGCCCGTTTTTGTCTGAAGAGAGAAAAGGGGCGCATAAGAGCGAATACTTACTTACGCCTGAGGCAGATGGCTATGGCTTTATCACCGACAACTCCGATGTAATTCTAAACGTTACACTCTCTCCTGAGCTTCCTGGCGTTATAGAACTGACAAAAGAACTAGTGCGTCTTGGTATAGTTGTTTCAGCCGGTCATGATGACAGCAAAAAATCCGAGATTATGCCTGTAATCGATGCAGGCCTAACCAACCTAACACATATCTTCTGTGCCATGTCAACTGTAGCAATGCGCGATGGTATTAGGAGTGTTGGTTTAACTGAGATAGGGTTAATCGATGATAGGCTAAGTGTTGAATTAATAGCAGATAATCACCACTTGCCACCAGAGTTAGTGAAGTTAGCCTACAGATGTAAAGGTCCTAGGAAAGCATGTGTGGTATCGGATTCTCTTCGCGCGGGGGGAATGCCCTCTGATGGAGCCATCTATATCCTAGGGGCAACCAACGATATAAATGCCCAAAGATTTAAAGTAGTAGGTGATGTGGCTATCTTGCTAGATGAATCGCGATATGCAGGTAGTATACAGCCAATTAGTCGCATGGTTAAGAACTTAGTAAACGATTGCAAGATTCCTTTACTAGATGCTATCTGTATGGCATCTTATACACCTGCAAAGATAATACAGAGAGAAGACGCCATTGGATCAATATCTCCTGGAAAACTAGCTGACTTTTGTATATTGGATAGCAACTTAAATGTAGTGAAAACAATTATAAGTGGAGAGATCGTTTTTAACAACCAAAAAGGGGGTAATTAATTATGGAAAAGATAAGAGTAGGCATCATAGGGGTTGGGGGCATTGCAAGAATGATTCATATTCCAGGTTATCAGAAGAGCCAAGATTCTATAATCACTGCTATCTGTGATACTGATGATGAGACATTGGCAAAAGCAGCAAAACTTTATAATATCCCGGAAAAGCGTTGTTTCAAGGATTATAGGGATATCATTGCATGTGATGAGGTTGATGCAGTTGATATCTGCACCCCTAACTATCTCCATTGCCGTATAGCCAATGAAGCAATCGCACATGGCAAACCATTTAGTGTAGAGAAACCAGTTGGAATGGATTATAAAGAAACATTAGATCTATATGAGAATGCTAAGAGAAGTAATGTGCCAGCCGTTGTCTGCTTTTCATGGCGTTACAGACCATATGTGCGTTATATGAAGAATATCGTAGATAGCGGAGAGATCGGTGATCTATATCACGTCTATATTCGTTGCATAAAGAATAGCGGTCTAATACCAGGTAGAAAATTGGAATGGAGATTCGATAAGGATCTAGCAGCAACTGGCGTGTTGGGTGATTTATCGTCCCATATGTTTGATATCACCCGCTTCTTAGGGGAAGAGTTTAAGAGTGTCGTTGCTGATATGGGCATTTTGGTAAAGGAACGTCAAAGGATCAATTCAGATGAGATCGGAGAGGTCACGACAGATGACTGGTGTAATATATTAGCTAAAATGGAGAGCGGCACTAATATTACCTACCAAATCTCACGCTGCGCAACGACTATAGATGACTGGATACAGGTAGAATTATACGGTAAGAACGGGATTCTATTATATAAGTATTGGAACGGTGATCAAACAATTGAGATCGATGTAAAGAAAAGCGGGAGACAGACTCTGGTTCCGCCACCTGAATTTCAGGCAGAGCAGTCACAGGCCTTTATCGATCATATAAATGGTAAGAATGATGGGCTTACCGCTCTACTAGAGGATGGAGTGAAGTGCCAAAGCGTCCTTGACGCTGCCCTTAAGTCGCATGAAACGGGAAGATGGGTTGATATTTTTGAGATAACACAACAAGGGGAGAAGTGAGATGAAGGATACATATATCTGTTCACCACAGGAATTCCTTAAGAATAGCAAGATACCTGTTCGCATCATGGAAAGTGAAGATGATATGTACGAAGAGATGTCAGATATAATGATTGGTACCATCGTCAAAAGCCTTGGTAAACAGTGTGTCTTTATATGTCCTGTTGGTCCTATAGCGCATTACTCTTTATTTGTTAAGAAAGTAAACGAGAAAAATGTGGATTTAAAGAATGTTTGGTTCTTTAATATGGATGAGTATTTAGATGAAGATGATAATATGATCCCTGAGAACAACCCGCTTAGCTTTAGGGGGTTCATGGAGAGGGCAGTATATTCTCAGATAAAGCCAGAGCTTATTATGCCCGCAGAACAAAGGCTCTTCCCGGAACCCGGGAAAGAGGCCCAGATAGATATATTAATATCACAGTTAGGGGATGCAGATTGTTGTTTGACAGGGGTTGGAATCAACGGTCACTTAGCATTTAACGAACCACCAGAGGAAATCGATGCAGTAACAGATGAAGAATATCAGAATAATTCCACGCGTTGTCTAGATTTATCAAAGGAAACCATTGTCAATAATGGCTCGAGAAAGATAAAAGGTGCTTTGGATATCATGCCTCGAAGATGTGTTACCTTGGGAATGAGACAGATTCTAGCTTCAAAGATGATAAAGATATATTTGTATTGCGATTGGCAGTGGGGCATTATGAGGAAGAGCGCGCTTGAAGAACCCACAAGATTTGCCCCATCATCATTCTTACAACTCCATCCTGATAGCGAAATGGTAATTACAAGGCAGTTATTGAATACAGTTATCTTCTAATCATATTATTTTACTATTTAAGATAGTGAGGTGAAAGGTGACGGTTTTCTTCCACTTATGGAAGTGGAGGCATCCTTGTCACAGTATAATGAAGATAGGAACAATAATCAGACTATCTGATGTTAATCAATGTGAGAATCAATTTCAAAGAGTAAGGGACCTAGGCCTTGAAGCCTGCCAGCTGGTATATAAGCCGAAGGTGTACACGCGGGAAGATGCAGATAGAATAAGAGCCACGGCCGATAAAGTAGGCCTGGAGATATCAGCACAGTTTTGCGGTTATTACGATAATGAGACCATATGGGATCTCTATTATGGCTACCTTACAGCAGGATTAAATGTCGAGGCCTTTAAAGCGGAACGATTAAGATATTTACGCGCGGCTATTGACTTCGTTAGCTGGCTTGGAATAAGCGATATGGTTATACATGCTGGTTTTACACCTAATAACCCATTCTCACGGGAATATGCGACTATGTTAGCATCCATTGAGTCCCTTGCTAAAAGGTGCGAATCCCTTGGTATTAATATTCTTTTTGAAACAGGAGGGGAATCTCCTATAACCCTATTGCGCCTTATAAAGGATGTGGGTAGAGATAATTTGTATATAAATTTGGATCCCGCAAATATATTGATGTATGGCTACGGTAATCCTGTAGATGCAGTTTATACATTTGGCAGATATATACGTAACATTCACGGTAAAGACGGTGTGCCCCCGACAAATCCCCGACAGCTAGGCGCGGAGATGCCTGTAGGAAAAGGGGAAGTGGACTTTCCCGCGCTCTTTAAGAGGCTCAAAGGTTTAGGGTATAACAGATATATTATTATAGAGAGAGAGACGACTGGAGAAGAACAGGTTAGGGATATTATATTGGCCAAGGAATACTTTGAGAAACTAATGATAGAATTCGGGTGGTAATAATTTATTTGGTCAGCATAGGAGTAGTGATCTTAAGACGATGTGCTGCTCAGTTGACATATGCTCACAGTCTGGTGGAAGAAGATGCAAAGATGTGTTTGATTTCAAACAATGCGGAGGAGCGAAAATGAAACTAAAAGGCTTTATGTTTGATATGATTTTAAGCGAATTAGAAGATGCAGTGGGTATCGACAATGTCAGTACTCGCCAAATCGACAAACTCACTCACGGAGTAGACTATTTTTGGCTGGCTCGTATGTGGGCAGATCGTGGTCAGGCTCTACCTGAAGCCGATGTGATTGTATCACCGGCAACCACTGAGGAGGTATCCTCAGTTCTAAAGATCGCTAACTATTATAAAATTCCGGTTACCACTTGGGGTGGCGGTGCGGGTTCCCAAGGAGGGGCCCTTCCAATGACTGGCGGCATTATACTTGATACTAAGCGCATGAATAAGATCTCGGAATGCAATACAGATTCCATGTATATGAGGGCTCAAACGGGGATCATCTGGCAGTACTTAGAATGGCATGCCAATGAGCGGGGTTATTCGACGATGCATTACCCAGGCTCGGTTAATTGTTCTACCCTTGGTGGTTTCCTAGCCCATCGGGGTATTGGGGTATTATCAACTAAGTATGGCAAGATCGATGATATGTGCCTATCCTTAGAGGTTGTTTTACCTAATGGTGATATTATCAACACATTGCCAGTACCCAAGCACGCCGCGGGTCCCGACTTAAATCAGATCTTCATCGGTTCAGAGGGGACAATAGGGGTGATAACTGAAGCGGATATACGGATCTATGCCATGCCGGAAAAACGCACCTTTCACGCTTTTCTATTTAAGGATTTGACAAGCGCCATAGCTGCGGGACGGGAGATCCTGACTAAGATCAAGCCATCAGTCATGCGCCTATATGATGAGGCGGAGACCGTCTCTATAATAAAAAAGGTCATTGGCATGACCCGCCCTGGAGTCTTTATGAATTTTGCTTTAGAAGGCCTAGAAGAGGTAGTAGCCATCGAAGAGAGGCTTCTCTTAGATATCTGCGGAAGGTACGGTGCTAATGATCTGGGCGGTGACTATGGGGAGAAATGGTGGAAACAAAGAATAGACTTCTTCTATCCCGGTCACATCATGGATATTCCGCAGATGTTCGGTACCATGGATACCATTGCCACCTACTCTAATATTGAGAAGGTTTACTGGGCTATGAAAGAGGCAATTGAGACAAACTTCCCTATGGCCCGTTTCATTGCACACTTTTCACATTGGTATGAATGGGGTGTAATGGTCTATGATCGATTTATTGTAGATGATCCCCCTAAGGATCCAAAGGAGGCATTGCGACTTCATAATCAAATTTGGAATGCCGGTGTGCGGGCTGCCATAGCCAATGGCGGAGTGATCAACGACCACCACGGCGTTGGACTTAA
Source organism: Firmicutes bacterium UBA5435 (assembly GCA_002426645.1). GTDB lineage: Bacteria > Bacillota > UBA5435 > UBA5435 > UBA5435 > UBA5435. The sequence goes on from DIRN01000034.1 coordinate 20,156, forward strand.
ACTGTCTCGTCTTATGAAAGAACAGTACGGTCCGGCTATGCAGGTATTTGAGGGGTTAAAGAAGACACTAGATCCTTTAGGGATTATGAACCCATATAAATTAGGACTTTAAGGGGGGATGAAGAATGAGTATGGTAGCAAAAGAAGAAAAGATCATCAATGCTTGTCGTTTTTGCTGGATGTGCAGGCATGTGTGTCCGGTAGGGAAAGTTACTGGATTGGAACGCAATAATGCGAGAGCCAGGGCGCTGGCCTTGTCTCTAGTAACCCGTGGACAGAGTCTTACGGCTGATATAGTGGATAATATTTATGAATGCGTCCTCTGTGGCGCATGCACTAAAGACTGCGTTACAGGTTTTGACCCAACCAGGTTTGTGAAAGCAGCCCGTCTAGAAGCGGCTTTAGAGGGATTAACTCCTGAGTCAGTAGTTAGAATTCTTGATGACTTGGAGCAGTACAGTAACCCATATGCAGGCACGGTATTAGCACCCGCTCTCCAGGAGGCTATTGCCTCCCTGCCACAGCAGGCACCAATTTTATTCTACTTAGGCAGTAGCGCACGTTATCAAAACCCTCAGGCAGCAGTGACAGCCATTCGACTTATGAAAAAAGCCGGAGTGAATTTTACCGTTATGATGGACGAACCCGATAGTGGGCTTTATAAGGCTAATCTCTTAGGCTCAGTAGCTGAGACGCGGGAGAGTATGGTACAAACAGCTGAGATGATTAATAAGACCAAGGCCGAGATCTTAGTGGCATTCGGTCCATCCTGTGCTAAGGCATTTTTGAGGGATTACCCAGAATACAACATATTGTTGTCTCCTCAGGTACGGACCTTTACTAGTTGGCTCAATACATTGATTCAAGACGGTGCCCTAGTACCGACTAATCGACAGAATGTGATTACCTTCCATGATCCGTGTACCCTAGCCAGGGATTTAGAAGAAGAGGATCCTGCTCGGGAGATCCTCGCGGCCTGTGGCACATTGAAAGAGATGTTTCTACACGGCAAGCATACTATGTGTTGCGGTAGTGGCCTAATGGATCTATATGCTCCTGCACTTACTGCGAAGATGTCATCCTCGCGTTGGAATAGCGCTCAAGAGACCGGAGCCCAGACTCTAGTAACAGCTTGTCCATCCTGCTATACAGTATTCGCTAAGACACAACCAGACAGAATGCGCCTTTGTGGCATTGAAAGTATAGTCTGGGAGGCTTGTAAATAAAGGAGAGGTACGAAAATGGCTTTAGTGAATTTAAAGACTCTTTTAGACTTAGCTGAAGAGGGGGGGTATGCTATTCCTGCCTTCAATGTCTACAATATGGAGACAGTAATGGGAGTAGCCCAGGCCGCAGAGGAACTGCAGGCACCAGTGATTTTTCAAGTCTATAGCCGTCTCTTTGATGGACCCAACGCTGCTTTCCTATCCGCTTTAATTCGGCATGCAGCAGCACAGCTGTCTGTACCAGTAGCATTTCATCTGGATCACGGTGCCTCACAGGTGCAGGTAACCAGAGCTTTAACTTATGGTTGCACTGGAATTATGATTGACGCATCAATGCTACCACTTGAAGAGAATATCGCGGCAACAGAGGCCGCTGTTCGAATCTGTGGGCACGTTGGTGTTCCAGTGGAGGGGGAGTTAGGGCATGTTGGCTCGGTGAACGACGAGAAAATGGCTATATTCACCGATATAGAAGAAGCTGCCATCTTTTGTAGAAAGACAGGGGTAGCTGCATTGGCCATTATGGTAGGAACTGCCCACGGTCGCTACAGGCAGGCACCTCAGCTAGATCTGCAGCGTATTGCCGCTATTCGGCAAGCCACAGGTATTCCATTAGTATTACACGGCGGCTCAGGAGTACCTGATGAGCAAATTCAGGGTGCAATTACGGCAGGGATTCGCAAGATTAATTTTGGCACAGATCTTTGCTATGCTTTTCTAAAACGTGTATTGAGAACAAATCAAGATGTTGTGGCGATAGATATTTTTATGCATGGTCCTACTGAGGAGGTTAAGGCATTTGCTATGGAGAAAATTAAGTTAACAGGTGGGAGAAGATAGATGGCTGATCTGGTTGGAATTGGTGCGACGGTATTCGATACGTTGATGGTCACGGAAGGTTTTCCAGTAGAGGACACAAAATTCCCAGCTACTAAAGGTTTAATACAGGGCGGCGGACCTTGCGCTACGGCCCTGGTAGCCGCAAGTCGACTGGGTATATCTGCTGAATATCTAGGTACCATTGGGGATGATTATTACGCACGGTTTATGCTGGATGATTTCGCCCGTTACGGTGTGGAATCTCGCCATGTGGTTATTAAAAAGGGTTGTTGCTCGTTTAATTCCTTTATCATTCTAAACCAATTGACAGGTTCGAGAACTTGTATTTGGAATAAAGGAACAGTACCATCCCTTATACCGGAGGAGATCCCCCAGGATGTGGTGAGAAAAGCAAAAGTACTGCATTTAGATGGACATCATCTAGCTGGAGCATTATACGCGGCCCGTTGTGCTAAAGATGCAGGTGTTAAGGTCTCTCTAGACGCTGGAGGTATTTATCCTGGAATAGAAGAATTATTGCCTTTCGTAGATTTTTTAATACCATCTGAGGAATTTGCTTATAAGTTTACTGGGCATAAAGATCCAGAAATAGCAGCCAAGTTTCTCTACGCGCAGTACAGGCCAGAGATTATTGTGATTACTCAAGGTTCACGAGGGGGTATTATCTATGATGGGGAGCAGCTTCGTAGCTACCCATTATTCGAAGTGGATGTAGTTGATTCAAATGGTGCTGGCGATGTATTTCATGGTGCCTTTATTACCGGTTATATAAAGGGGATGGATTATGATAAGGCCGCAGCGTTCGCCAGCGCAGTTTCGGCACTTAAATGTACTAAGTTGGGTGCCAGGAAAAGCATTCCCTCATTTGAACAAGCAATGGCGTTTTTGGAAAACAATTATAATATTTTATAAGGAGTTTGAGAGATGAAACTCAAAAAAATGTGGAGAAGATCGTTTGGATGTGAGCAATTAATTAAAAAGGAGGATAGTTCCCTATCATTATTGGAACTAGATATGTTGCGACTGCAGACGGGAGCAAGCCATACTTACGACAGTGGAGAGCAGGAGTTTGCGCTGGTGATTCTGGGTGGCCATTGCACGGTGCAGGGAGATGATTTTGTCTATGAGAACATTGGTCAGCGAAAGGATGTGTTTGCAGGACCTGCTACCAGTCTCTACATTCCTAGACGCAAACGCTTTACCGTTATTGGTTTAGATCAGGTAAGTATTGCTGTAATTAAGTCGCCGTCGGATTTGGATACCCCTTCGGTATTGGTTAGTCCCCAGGATGTAATTGTGAAAACCTTAGGCAAGCACGGTTGGAAGCGGGATTCCCACTTCATTATTGACGAACGTATTCAAGCAAAACATTTATTCATTGGTGAGGCCTATGTATATCCGGGAAACTGGGCTAGCTACCCACCACACAAGCATGATCAGGATAATATGCCTATGGAAGGAGCCCTTGAGGAGGGATATTATTACGAATTTAACTTATCTTCAGGTTTCGGTATACAAAAGGTATATACCGAGGAGGGCGACATAGACGAGACTTACACGGTTCAAAGTGGCGATATGGTGGAGATCCCTCGAGGTTATCATCCTTTTGCCTGTGCGCCGGGTTATTATGCTTACTATTTATGGTTTATGGCAGGCAAGCGTCGGGGCTTCTTCATGAGTACACAACCCGCTCACAAATGGATTAATGCAGTTGATATTATTTTAGATAAGCAATAGATGGGTGATATGAAATGGATTATCTTCTAGGAATTGATTTTGGAGGTAGTGCATCTAAGGCTACATTACTAGATACCAAAGGAAAAGTTGTCGGAATTAGCAGCGTTGAGTATCCAACTGCCTATCCGCAACCTGGGTGGGTTGAACAGAATCCAACAGATTGGTATGAGGTATTGGTGGCAAACGTACAAAAGTTATTTGAAGAGACTGAAGTCTCTGCAGCGTCTATCGTAGCCGTTTGTTTGGATGCTCCTACCCACACGGCTGTGCTATTAGATGAACAGAACCGTATTTTGAGGCCAGCAATTTATTGGACGGATCGACGCAGCGTTGCGCAGGTAAAGTACCTTCAGGAAAATTATGATGAGCTTATCGTGGCTACAGCTTTACACAAGGTTGATACAATTTGGACATTGCCACAGCTGCTATGGGTGAAAGAAAATGAGCCGGACATTTGGGAACGAGTCGCTCGTGTCGTCTTTGCTAAAGATTATATTCGATACATGCTCACAGGAGAGTTCTTTACCGATTTTATTGAGGCGCAGGGGAGCATGCTCTTTGATTGTCATACGAAAACATGGTCGCGGTCTTTATGCGATCTGGTAGAATTGGATATCCCAAAACTACCACCTGTGATCTCTCCGGTAAAAAAGGCTGGTGCAATCACAAGGATAGCAGCTGAACAAACCGGGCTTTGTGCGGGAACGCCTGTTATTTGCGGTAGTACCGATACGGCGTTAGAGGTTTTCGCGGCAGGTGCTGTGAATCTGGGGCAGATGACGGTAAAGTTAGCGACTGCGGGTAGAATCTGCGTTATAACTGACCGCCCTTGGCCGGATGTAAACTTGGTTAACTACAGCCACGTTGTGCCGGGTTTGTGGTATCCAGGTACCGCTACCAAGTCTTGCGCCGCCTCCTATCGTTGGTATCGAGATACCTTTGGAGAAGATTACAAGGCTCTTGATGAAGCGGCTTCGAGTGTGCCCTCTGGTTCGCAAGGACTATTATTCCACCCGTATCTTGCAGGAGAGCTGACTCCATATGCTGATCCCCTGTTGGCTGCGAGTTTTACCGGGGTCACATTAGCACATACAAAGGCCCATTTCAATCGCGCGGTGCTAGAGGGTGTCGGTTTTTCCCTTTTGGATTCTTTAGTAACACTAGATAAGCTCGGTATTGCACGCGAAAATCAGGCTCAGATAATTGGTGGTGGTGCGAAAAGCGGTCTTTGGCGACAAATCATAGCGGATATATTGGGACTAACGCTCTGTCAACCAGAAAATAGCGATTCTTCTTTAGGCGCTGCTATGCTAGCGGGGGTCGCTATGGGTATCTTCACTGATTTTGACGATGCCGTTCGTAACTGTTGTCGAACTTGTTCTTTTATTGAGCCAGATGCTCAGCGTCACGAGGACTATGGCGGGATCTTTACTATCTATAAACAGATACAGGCAGCTTTAGCACCAATCTATCATCAATGTAGTCGTTTGCAGGGGAACGAATAATATTATCAGCAGGGACTCGAACCTCGATCTCCACACTTTTTTGTATGGTAGTCGGGAGGGTCGTTATTACTATGGGTTTTTAGAAGTTATTATGCCAGGGAGGGGTAGTATGAGCTCAACTCAATACGACGTTGTTGTATGCGGAGGGGGCATTGCGGGAATTGCCTCAGCACTTGCGGCTGTAAGGAGTGGTGCTAAGACCTGTCTTCTCGAAAAGGAATATGGACTTGGCGGGTTGGCAACTTTGGGTTTGATCGTGGTTTATTTGCCGCTTTGTGATGGTGCTGGAGTAAAAATGTCTGGGGGAATCGCAGAAGAACTTATAAAGGTTTCTATTAAATATGGTCCGGGTAATATTCCAGAGGCCTGGGAACGCGAGGATGCTACTAAAGCAGAACGCTCCGGTATACGTTATCAGGTGCAATATAACCCAGCATCTATGATGATTGCAGCTGAGGAATTGCTTTTATCTGAGGGCATAACAATCTTTTATGATGCCCGTATCAGTGGTTTAGAACGGGATGGCAATAGAGTAATCGCTGTTAAATTTGGGACTAAGTCCGGGGAACGGATCTTCACTGGGCGTTCATTCATTGATGCTACCGGAGATGCGGATTTATCCTGGTTAGCAGATGAAAGAGTAGTGGAAGATGCCACAAACAAGCGCACAGGCTGGTACTATTCTTACAATGATAAGGAACTGAAACTTAACCAACTCAGCGATCCCTTATATGCTTCCTCAGGAGTTCCTTTTTATTCTGGTACTATCCTTGAAGACATAAGTCAGCATTGTATCGATGGAAGAAAGATGATTCTAGAACATATAAGATCTATGCGAGAGTCAGGTAATCCTCATATATATCCACTGATAATACCAACAATCCCCGGATTCCGTATGACTCGCAGACTATCAACGAATCTTGAATTCAGCGAGGATTTACATGAAGGTTATTGGTTTAATGATTCAATTGGTATGATCGGCAACTGGAAACGTAAAAACTTACGATATAGCATTCCTTACCGAGCAATTAAGGCTATAAAGAATTCCAATCTCTTTGCCGCAGGACGTTGTTGTTGTGCTGATAAGAGTGGGTGGGACCTAATGCGCGTCATTCCGACCTGTGCTGTAACGGGTGAAGCTGCAGGTACTGCAGGTGCCATGCTCGCTTTAACTGGTGAACAACCAGAAATTTCTGAGTTGCAAAGGGTCTTACGTAAAAATGGGGTTTTACTACAACCGGAGTTGTTTGAAAGAAGAGAGGCATAGTTATTATAAAAGCGGTAAATATGATAGTTTAGAATAGACCGAAATATTCAATATATATGCTGTAATATTAATTGTAACACGGGCTTCATCTTGTTACAATTAATATAAGAAAAGTCGATAATTGTTGCTCTAACAAGGGGGTGAAGTACAGATCAAAGCATAATCTCAGTGTAATAGGGCGACGAAGGGAGAAGATATCAATCTTATAATTCTACGAAAACGCAGCGTTCAGAGCGAAATATATCTTTTCTGCCAGTAGAATAGGTAATAGTTTTAGAGCTATATAAGGTCTTCTTAATAGTATTTTTATTTAGCTAATATCATATTAACGCTCAAACGCTTATTAAAAAGAAGCATTGAGGAGGTTATTTAGTGTTATACTTCGTCTGTAAAGAAAAAAATGATCTATTTCTCGCTTTAGAGGGAAGCGATTTCAAGAGAGTTGACACTTTAGAGGCTGCACTTGTTATTGCTCAAAAGAATGATGGTATTTTAGTTTTAGCTGAAGAATATCCCAGCCCCGGGATACAGATTAAGCAAGAATATCTCACTCATGCACAGGCTAAAGGCATACGACTATATATAGAATACCCAGCCTCTTTACCTGAGATTGAGATTGGCGCAGCAACCTGTGCAACCCTAGAACGTGTAGTTGTGGCCTCGGACTTCTTCTCACCCTCCCTTACGGAAGATACAATTCTTTCAATGCATAGGGCCTGGTTTCTCCCGGTTGAGGGGGAGAATGTTCACTTATATCTAGCCCGGGTTGCAGGCTATAATCAAGCTATCTTCGGTCTGCCTTCAGAGAAGTATCCGCTACTCTTCGAACTTACTGAGGGAGTACTATTGGCCACAAGTAAGCTTAGTGGGTTTATTATGGGTAGATATGCTCCTAATAAAAGATGGGCCCAATTATGGGAACAACTCCTTACCTGGCTCTCTAGCGAGGAGATAAAGCTCAATATAAAGCCGCGAGTTTACCTCAGAGCAAAACCTGACGAAATTCTACCTTCAACAATAGAAGAAGAGGTCTTCGATTCGTCCTGCGATTGGTTTTGGCGGAACGCTGTTTATAGTAGAGACAAGATAAAAGGGGCAATTGAAGGTTATGAGTCTGCGATTTGTTGGGATGGCTATCAGCAGATGCGTATAACTTTTAGGGCGGACTGTATGTCTGAGACCGCTTTAGTCTTTGCATATCGGTGGGCTGTAAAGAAAGATCCATCCAGTCGCGAACTTGCCAGGCAAATCCTTGAACGCATCTGGAAACACGAGGGCTTTTTCAATGGTAACCCTGATAGTCCTAGATATGGACTCTTAAAATCGTGGGAAGATAACGAGAGTTGCTATGGTGACGGTAATGCTAAAGCAATTATGTGCTCCTACGCTGTCTCCTCTCTCATTGGTGATCATAGCTGGCTTGAACGGATCACAAGATGCCTCCTTGCAAACTTAAGAATAACAGGGGCTCTCGGCTTTAGGAGGAGCTCTATCTCTCTCAATGAATTAGAGCAGAAAGGGTGGCAGTTCTATCAACAGGAGGAGATAACTACCCCTGCTCCTCATTATCAGGCGTATCTCTGGGCTGCAAATCTCTGGGCTTATAATCTCACTGGGGATGAAGTCTTCTTTAATAAAACAGAGAGCGCGATAGCAAAGACCATGGAGCTTTATCCTGCGTGGAGATGGACAAATGGCTTTACCCAGGAGTTAGCCAGGATACTCCTGCCGTTAGCATATTTGATTAAAGCTAAAGATACCCCCCTTTATCGTGGTTGGCTCAATACAGTTGCTGATGCCCTTTTAGCCCAAATGCAGCCTTCAGGTGGTATCCGTGAGCTTTTAGGAGCGCAGGAATATGGGAAATACCCTTCACCCCAGAGAAATAAGGATTATGGAACAAATGAGGCGTCTCTGATTCAGCAAAATGGAGATCCTGCCTGCGACCTGCTTTATACAAACAACTTTGCGTTTCTAGGTCTTCATGAGGCGGCGAAGATAACTAAAGAAGAGCGTCTTATAAAGGCGGAAGATAGATTAGCTGATTTCCTTTGCCGGATTCAAGCCCTCTCCGATACCCTTCCAACTTTGAATGGGGCGTGGTTACGTAGTTTCGATGATGAGCTTTGGGAGTATTGGGGTAGCTCAGCGGATCTAAGCTGGGGTGCCTGGTGTGTAGAGACTGGTTGGAGTAATAGTTGGATCGCTTCAGTATTAGCCATGAGAATTCTAGATCAAACTTTCTTTAACGATTCGTTTGCACTGAATTTAAAGGATATATTACCGAAGCTAAAAGAGGAGATGCTAGTATAATCTCTGAATAGATTGTGAGCAAAATAGTGAGCACCTATGCTTACCTTCGGGTCTTAGGACAAACCTACAATTAAAAGATTAAACCGAATCATATATGTGTGCGATCTTATCTCTCTATAATAATGATATAATATATTTTCGCACTAAGCAAACCTCTATTTGATTCAAAAAAAGTAAGTTGTCCTAAGACCTAACTTTTGTGTTCAAAAGAAAAAAGTAAAGGGAGGCTTTGTTAGTCTTTCGTATTAGGAAGACATAATAGACGAACTATGAAAAATAGACGATTTGGTTTTGGGATAATAGGATGTGGTAGTATTGGACCTTATCATGCTAACGCTATAAACGCTGTGGCTGATGCTCAGCTAATAGCTGTAACTGATATTATAGAGGATAAAGCTAAATCATTCGCAGAGAAGTTCAATGCAAAGTGCTGGTACACAGATTATCAAGAGATGTTAAAGAGGGATGATATTGATATAGTCTGTATTTGTACTCCTAGTGGTATGCACTCAGAGATGGCAGTGGCAGCTGCAGATGCTAAGAAGCATATCCTCTGTGAGAAACCTTTAGATATATCTATAGAAGCTATAGATAAAATGCTAGATGCAGTCCGGAAAAACGGTGTTAAGTTATCAGGTGTATTTCAACGACGAACCTATAACTCTTCTATCAAGGCCCGAGAGGCGGTACAAAGCGGGGCGTTAGGGAAGATGGTACTTGGAGATGCATATCTTAAGTACTATAGGAACCAAGAATATTATAATAGTGCTGGTTGGAGAGGTACCTGGTCTATGGATGGCGGAGGCGCGTTAATGAATCAAGGCGTACATGGTATAGACTTGGTTCAATGGATAATGGGAGATATAGAGAGCGTCTTTGCCAAGGCAGGGGCCTTAGCCCGTAAGATAGAGGTGGAAGATACAGCTGTAGTGGTAGTTACATATAAAAACGGTGCTTATGGTGTTATAGAAGGTGCTACTTCTGTATACCCAGCTATTCCAACACGTTTGGAGCTTCATGGGGAAAAGGGAAGTATAATCATGGAGGAGCAGACAATAACTAAATGGCAAGTTATTGGAGAGGAACCTAAAGTCTTTGAAGAAGATGAGAAGGTAGGGGGCTCTTCTGATCCTACTAGTATCTCAGCTACCGGACACATACGTCATGTAACTGATCTTGTAAATGCAATTAAAGAAGATAGGGAACCTGCTATAAATGGTGGGTCAGCTAAGAAGGCTGTAGAGGTAATACTAGCTATATATGAGTCAGCTAGGACCGGAAAAGAGATACGAATAGATGAGTTAAGATCATAAGTCTATCACCTTACCCCTCATATAGTTTTAACGAAATAGTTAGCCCGTTTATGGGATATGTGAGGAGAATGATATTGACAATATAGGTATATTTGGTATAAGATTAGCTATAGGAATACTATACTGAACTTAAATGCTTTAAAGGGAGGTACTAGATGTGGATGAGACTAGGATTTTGCTAATGATGGGGAGAAGCATGTTTGAGCAGGTCTTCCCTGAAGATGTTTTAGAGAAAATTGCTTCACTTGGTAAGTTAGTCATTAAAGAAAAAGCTAATGAGTTAACTGAAGAAGAATTAAAGGAACTTGTAAAAGATGTAGATGCTATAGTAACTTCATGGGGAGCTCCACCGATTACCCCTGCAGTCATAGATAACGCTCCAAAACTAAGGTTCATAGGTCATGCTGCAGGTTCTATAAAACATATAGTTCCGGAAGAGGCCATTAGTAAAGGTATAGTGGTGACCAATGCTGCAAGGGTCATGGGCCTTGGTGTAGGTGAGATGAACCTTACATATATGCTGGCTGCACTAAGGAGTTTAGTACAATTTCAGGAAAACAAAAAGGTTCATAAGTGGGTAAAGAACTATCCAATAAGGGGCCTTTTTTATCAGACAGTTGGAGTAGTAGGTCTAGGAAATACCGCTAAAGAGATGCTAAAACTCTTAAAGCCTTTTGAATGTAATGTATTAGCTTATGATCCTTTTCTCTCTGATGAAGTAGTTCAGAGTCTCGGTGCTACAAAGGTATCCTTAGATGAAGTCATGAGCCGCTCTACTATTATATGTATGCATGCACCTATTCTTCCAGAGACTCGTAATATGATCGGCGCTGAGGAACTTGCCTTAATACAAGATGGCGCTATCTTCATAAATACTGCTAGAGGCTGGCTCATAGATCACGATGCCTTGGTTGAGGAAGCTAAAAAAGGAAGGTTTCAGATCTGCCTAGACGTTACAGTCCCTGAACCCCTTCCATCTGATCACCCTCTTTGGGATATGCCAAATGTTATGATAACACCGCATATAGCAGGTCCTACTCCTGATAGACGAAGGGATATGGGTATGGATATTGCTGAGAAGTTAGAGGCGTTCTTAAAGGGAGAGCAGCTGAAGGATATAATAGATTTGCGTAGATACCAGACCATGGCGTAAGTATCTTTTAAAGCACTTTGTCTCTGCCAACAGGACATGCATCTACACAATCCTGACAACCTCTTAATGAGTAGGGGAGGCACCGAATATAGTTTAAACCTCTCTCTGAGAGTGCTCTAGAAGGACACGCTTCCCTACATGCATTACAGGCTATGCATGGATTTGGAGCAGGTGAGTCTGGAATGAGTTGAGCATCAGTAAAGATCCCTACAAATAGTAAATGGGGGCCATACTCAGGTGTCACTATGAGATTATTGCGCCCCCATTGACCAAGTCCTGCCTTTCTGGCTAACGGGCGAAAGTCTCCAAAGAGAGAGAATACTGTCTTTTTCACCGCTGAATTTCCTCTTTCCTTTAGTTCCTTTGCTGTTTGTGATACTATATGCTGAGATATTCCGACCAAATGAGAATATCCCTTTAACATTTTAGGGAGATCAGCGATCCCTCCTTCATTTAAGCCTACAGGCAAGGGTACACCCATCACTACAACATTAGAATCTGATAACTTTCCTATGCCTACTAAAGCTGCACCAGCGTTTAAAGCTTGATTTTTGACCTTATTTGTTAGTTCCACAGAATAATCAGATAACTTCATAATCATTCTCCTTATGGTGATTATATGATATATTATGTCCAAGGTATTACTACGCTTTTCATTGAATCTTTAAACAAAGAGTGATATAATTGGTTTGCTTGTAGAATATTATCACGTCAGATGGAGGTAGTTTATTGGTGCACGATTTAGGTTTTATGGACATACTTGGGCGTGTTGGCGCTATCTTTTCGTTAATGGGTTTTGGAGTACTTGCAAAGGTATTTAAAGTTTTAGATGACGATGCTAGGCCTTCCCTTGCGGGCCTTGTCATATATATCACAACCCCATCTCTTATCTTCTCTACCATGTCAGGTGATCTCACCCTTGAGACATTAAAGGTTGGATGGCCCTTACCTCTTCTAGCCATGGTACTTGTTTTAACAGGTTCACTTGTGAGCAGGATATATGGCAAATTTGCAAAGCTATCATCTGAGAATCTCCGCGTTTTCCAAGTGCTTTGTATGATCCCAAACACTGCTTTTATGGGATACCCTATAAGCTATGCTCTCTTTGGGAGCCAGGGCTTTATATACGCTGTTCTTTATGATCTAGGTGCATCTATTTTAATATGGACCCTTGCTATCTCTATATTATCAGGGAAAGTAGGAGAGGGTATAGACTTACGGAAGCTTATGAATCCAGCAATAATTGCAATATTTGCTGGATTAGGGGTCAGACTCTTATCTATAGAAATACCCGAACTAGTCCTTGAGCCTTTAAGGATAATGGGGAGTGCTACTGTACCCCTTGCAATGCTCTTAGTGGGTTCCCGGTTAACTGAGGCAGTTAGCAGTGAAGAGTTTATAAGTGGAACGTTCGTTGCTCTCAGTATTATACGTCTCTTTCTCATGCCAGGAATAGCTTTTACCTTAGGTACCTTATTTAACCTAAGCCCTGTAGTTAAAGGGATCTTGATCCTTGAGACCGCTATGCCTGCTATGGCAAGCACTCCTATACTAGCAGAAAAATATGGCGGTGATCCTAAGTACGCTGCTTCAGGAGTATTCATTACTACATTACTAAGCCTAGTTACAATCCCTTTAATAATATATATTTTAGGTTAAGAGAACGCTCCTTTATATATCTAGTATTTCTTAATAAAAAAAGTGTATAATAAGTGAATAAAGGAATAAAGGAGCGTTGAAAGAGTTTGCTACGGATCTTATCTTGTATAATTGTAGTTATAAGCCTATTGTCTCCCATATTAGGCGGTGGAGAGGTTTTCGCTAGTCCCCAAGTTATAATGGTAGTTATAGATCGACTGGCATTAGAGGATATTACAAGGAACGATCTTCCGAATATAAAGGTTTTAGCGGAGCGCGGTGCTATAGGCCTTATGAACGTACGTTCAGGAGGCAGACAGGTTCCAGAGGATACATATACATCTATAGGAGCATCATACAGAGCCATTGGAAGCAAAGAAGCAGGGCTAGCTTTTGACGTAAATGCCTTGTACGAAGGCTCACTAGTTAGAAGTGTTTATGAAGGTAGAACTGGCTTTATACCCCAATCTACTGGTATAGTAAACCTTGGGATAACCCAAACTATAAAAGAAAACCAGGCGTTACCCCAAAGCATATATGTAGGTGCTCTAGGTGATGCAATAAGAAAGGCGGGTAAGCGCACTGGCGTTCTAGGGAACTCCGATAAGGGGAAAGAAGTAGGAAGATATGGAGCGAGTATAGCCATGGATTCTAAAGGTTATGTTGATATAGGAATCATTGACGACACGCTTATTCTTAAGGATCCCTATGCTCCTTATGGAACCCGTATAGATGTAAAGGGGATCCTCACCGAGCTCCAAGAAATAAAAGAAAAGGCAGATTTTATAGTAGTGGAGTTAGGTGATCTCTTTCGCCTTGAAGAGGAGAGCTACGCCTTTTCAGATGAAATGATAGAGAAGAATAGAGCAAGAGCGCTTGGAGATCTTGATGATTTTGTCGAGGGACTCTTCTCTATCTTTGATAATGAATTGGATGATACTACTATTATCTTTTTAAGTCCTACTCCTTCACTGAACCCAATTAAACGTGGTAGTCAATTAACTCCTATGATTGTTATAGGCAATAACGTGAAGAAAGGTCTCCTTACGTCACCAGGTACTCGATGGGATGGTTTGGTCACTAATATTTCTGTAGCCCCGACTGTCCTCTATTATCTTGATATACCTAGCCCTGGTTATATAAATGCCTTACCTGTACAGATAGTTCATAGTTCAGATCCTATAGGGACTTTAGAGGAGATGGATCTTAAGATAGAGTGGGCAAATGCATATCGTTCTATCCTTCTCAGAACTTATATACTTATCGCGATAATTCTACATATCGGCTCCTTGATTTTATTATTAGTACCTATCAAGGCCTTTCAATCTCTTTTTAGTAAGGGGTTGCTCTTTTTAATATCTTTACCCATTTCTCTCCTCTTTCTTCCTCTATGGCCTCCACAAGGTCTCCTCCTCACCATCATTATACCGATGCTCATTGCTTTACTTCTTTCTTCGATATCGCCTTTTATTGGGAATCCTCTATTTAGTGGTTCTAAGGGTAATGAATCGTATAATCTTAAGAGTATGGTAATAATAATGATGGTAACCGCTATTCTATTGATGATAGATATAGCTACAGGGTATAGATTAATACGTTATTCGCCATTAGGTTACGACCCAGTGACAGGGGCTAGATTCTATGGTATAGGCAATGAATACATGGGTATTCTTGTAGGTTCTGCTTTAGTTGGAACTTTGGGTCTCTTGCAACTTCTCAAATTGAGGCGTTCTTTGTTCCGATTTATAATGGGTTTTGTTTCTCTGATAGTCACCGCTATCATTGGTCATCCTTCACTAGGTGCGAATGCAGGAGGAACTATTACCTCTATAGCGGGCTTTGGTATAGCATGGCTTCTATTAGAGGTCGCCTCCATTACAATTTGGCATGTGCTTGGCCTTTTAATTACTATAATTGGAATCCTTGGAGCAATAGCAATAGGCGATTATCTGCGTGGTAGCACTTCACATATAGGAGGCGCTATAAAGTCCTTTGTAACCTCTGGTACAGAGGAGATCTATAATATAATAGTACGAAAGGTATCTATGAACATAAAGCTCTTTAGATGGTCACCGTGGAGCAGGGCACTCTTAGTAGCGCTAGGTGCCTTAGGTCTCCTGTTTTATCGCCCTACCGATCTTCTAAAACGTATTGTAAAGCGTTATCCTATTCTTGCTAAAGGTCTTCTTGCTACTATAATAGCTAGTATTGTGGCAGCGGCAGTTAATGATTCTGGGGTAGTAGCTGCAGCAACGTGCATTCTCTACGCAAGTTCCACCCTCCTTGTACTGGCACTAGAAGATAGAAAACACCAATAAAGATTCATGTACCATTAATATTTAATAATAACTAAAAATGTAGCAGGAACTATAATACATTCTACGAATATATATGTAGCAGGATTAAATAGTCAAAGTTTAAGGAGGTACTATTATGGGTTCCAGTAGGCAACCATTCTTCTTAGGTTTTCTTCTTATTGCTCTTGGAGTTCTTCTACTTTTGAATAATCTAGGTATCACTGAAATAAGTGCAGGTGCTTTATTTATAAGGTATTGGCCTGCTCTTTTGATTATATGGGGCATTGATGAGCTCTTTGACGAGGCAGGATATGATAAGAAAAAGACTGGGGGCTGGTTTCTTATCATTCTTGGAGCTGTAATTTTAGGAAGAAATGTAGGCCTTTATCAGTTGGACTTTTCTATATTACGGAAGGCCATTGGTCCCCTCTTCATTATATTTATTGGCTTAATTCTTCTGCAAGGCAGATCAAGTGTAGGCCGTAACCGCTTTGTAGTAATGAGCGGACTTGAACTTACTAAGAACGAATGGGATTTGAAGGACGAGACTTTTACGATTTTTATGGGTGGAGTAGATATGGATCTTAGACTAGCTAATATCCCTGAGAAGGAGACGGTGCTCAATATCACCACTATAATGGGTGGAATGAATATAAAGGTCCCGCAAGATCTTGAAGTGGAATTTGTGAGCACAAGTATTTTAGGGGGTGTTTCGTTCTTCGGTGAAGGCAGCGGGGGTATAATAGCTAACAAAAGGTCTATACGTAAAGGCGCTGAAGGTTCCACGCGGAGAGTTAAGATCTTCTGTAGAAGTATAATGGGTGGAATTGATATTAAAGCGACATAGGAAATTATAAAAACTTGGAGGAGTTTCTAATTACAGATAGAATCTATATAGGTACATGTGTTGGGTAAAGACATTAATTACCGACAAATACTATAATTTAATAAGAAAGGTGATGAACTCATACCATGGCAAAAGTCGCTTTTATAGGTGCAGGTAGCCTAGGATTTACTCGTGGTCTAGTTAGAGACCTTTTAACCTTTCCTCGATTAGAGGATGCCACAATAGCTCTTATGGATATAGACGAGGAGAGATTAAACTTTGCCAAACGCGCAGTGGAGCGAATTATAAAAGAGGGTGATTATCCAGCTAAGGTGGAAGCAACCTTAAATCGTAAGGAAGCTTTAGAAGGCGCAGACGCTGTTTTGTGTACCATCCTAGAAGGTGGTGTTCAGGTTTGGCGTTATGACATAGAGATCCCTAAGCATTTTGGGGTAGATATAAATGTAGGTGATACTAGGGGACCATCTGGTATCTTCCGAGCATTACGAACTATTCCAGTTATGTTGGATATCTGCAAAGATATGGAGAAATATTGCCCTAAGGGAATACTATTAAATTATACAAATCCTATGGCTATGCTCTGTAGGGCAATGCAGCGTGAGACATCTATACAAGTCACAGGTCTTTGTCATAGTGTACAAGGTACAGCTGCTATGTTAGCCCGATGGATAGGCGCTCCTACATCAGAGATTGATTATCTTTGCGCAGGTATTAACCATCAGGCGTGGTATTTAAGGTATGAATGGAAGGGGCAGGATGCTTACCCCTTAATTCATGAGGCAGTTGCTAAACCTGAAATTTACAAAGAGGAAATAGTACGTAATGAGCTCCTTCTCCATTTAAATTATTATGTTACAGAATCTAGCGGGCATAATTCGGAGTATAACTGGTGGTTCCGCAAACGTCCTGATTTGATAGAGAAGTACTGCACCCATGGGACTGGATGGAATCCCGGTGTCTATGCATATATTCTAAAAGAATATCTGCGTAGGGAGGATGAATGGGAGAAGGATGTAGAAGCCTGGTTTGAAAAGCCCATTAATCTAAAGAGAGGTAATGAATACGCTTCCCGGATTATCAACGCGTATCTTGGGGGAGAGTCATATGAGTTCAATGGTAATGTACCTAATACCGGACTCATCACTAATTTACCAGATAATGCGTGTGTAGAGGTGCCAGTCTTAGTTAACCGGCGTGGTTTTAATCCAATATATGTAGGTGCTCTACCGCCGCAGTTAGCTGCTTTGAATAATATAAGCATAGCTGTTGAAGAGATGGCAGTTGAAGGTGCTCTTACTGGCGATCCGTTGAAGATTTTCCATGCTATAGCTTATGATCCGTTAACTGCTTCTGTACTTTCACTTGCTGAGATTAAAGATATGGTAAAGGCTATGTTTGAGAAGAACCGAGAATATCTAGGATATTTTAAAGATTTTAAGTAGGTATCACATTTGAGAGAAAGGGGAAGATGAAAGATTACCTACCATCCCCTTTCTTCAATTTTCATATTAAGTTTGCCTGATACTTGGGCTGCTTGAAGATCAGAGGAGAATGGTCCGTAGAGGGCAAGCAATCTTTCGTCTTCAACTTCTTCTAAGAGGTGGAGAGCCTCTTGGAAATACTTGATTGAGTCATCGAAGAGACCTTCTTCATAGTATGTTTGACCTATAGCATTATATGGTCTGGGATCAGTTGGGTTTAAACGGCGAGCTTCCCATAGATATGCACGGGCAGTCAATGGTTTTTGTTGACGCATGTTCAGTTCGCCTAGTGCCATTAAAATTTCTATATCTGCGGGAGCAACCTGGCGTCCTTTTTCTAAGATCTTAAAAGCCTTTTCATAATCTATACGATGGTACGTGCTATAGAGTAGAGCCAAGTCTTTATAAGCTTTAATGTAAAGTGGATCCAGCTGGATGACTTTTTCCAATTCCCTTATAGCTGCTTCAGCAAAGCTGACTGTAGCTATTTGAGTGAAATAGGCATTAGCAAGGGCATAATGCAAGTTAGGATTGTCGGGATCCAACATCACAGCCTTTTCATATTGAGGTATGGCTGACAGGATATTTACATCTTCATAATGGAGTTGAAGCGCACGTTTTAAGTGTTCGGCTGCAGTCTTATTGGAAGTCACAGAAGAGGCTCCGTGCGTATGTCCTCCAAAAGAGAGAAGTCCTATGGCCTCTAGGATGATCCTTCCTTTTCCATCTGTAGTCGCTGGTAAAGAGTGTTTTGCGAGAAGTGCCATAGCAAAGCCAAAGATCAGGGAGATAAAGGCAAGGAAGAGAAGAAACTTTAAGAGCCCGGTATTAAAATTTCTTTGCTTGTCTTTACTTTCAGGAAAAGAAGGGGTGGAAATTTTTTTATCTAATTTGGTCCATAGGAAGAGTATTTTCATAGGTATCGCCTCCAAGATTTAATTATAAAACTTTATGAATTCCAAAATATCTTCTTTATATTTGAAAGGGAACGGCAGATGATATGAGTTATATGATTAGGAAACGACCGAATATAAGGATACGCAAACGTACCTTTACTCTCTTTTTATTCTTTGCCATACTCTTATTTGCTCTGGTTGCAAAACTTTTTTGTATTCAATTGTTAAACGGCCGTCGGTATAGAGAAATGGCTCTCACTCAACGCATGCAACTTATTCCAGTATATGCAGAGAGGGGTACTATTTATGACAGAAATCTTACTGAGCTTGCAGTGAGTATTCGAACTGATGGCGTCTACGTATCTCCCCCTAATATTACAAAACCTGATGAGACTGCTAGGTCTCTTGCGAATATTCTGCATTTGCCATATGAGAGTGTGTATTCTATGGTGAAGAAGGAATCACCATTTGTATGGGTCTCGTTAAAGGTCACTCCTGATGATGCTAAGATGATTCGAGAGATGAAATATCCAGGAGTAAAGGTAACCGAGACGGTCCAGCGTTTTTACCCTAAAAGGGAATTAGCAGCTCATATTCTAGGAGTTGCGGGTATGGATAACCAGGGCCTGGAAGGGCTAGAGTATTTTTATGAAAAAGAACTAGCTGGCCAAGCAGGATATGTGAGGGAGGAACAAGCCCCAAAGGTAGGTCATATACCTCAGGGTATAAGAGAGATACAAGCAGCAGAAGATGGGAATGATATAGTCTTAACTATTGATGAGGGGATACAATATATAGCAGAACGTGAACTTGGGAAGGCGATAAAGGATACAGGTGCGTCAAAGGGAACTATCATTGTAATGAATCCAGGTACAGGAGAGCTGTTAGCAATAGCTAATTATCCTACGTTTGACCCTAATGGATTTGCTAAGTATAGTTCTGCAGCAAGGCGAAATATAGCGATTACTGACATGTATGAGCCAGGCTCTACTTTTAAACTGATTATAGCGGCAGCCGCTCTTGAGGAAGGTTTAGTCAGCCCTAATGAGATTTTCTTTGACCCAGGTTACATTAAGATTGATGGGAAACAAATAAACTGTGAAAAAAAGGAGGGGCATGGTTGGATCACCTTTGCTGAGGCTATAGTTGAGTCTTGTAACGTAGCTTTATCAGAAGTAGGCTTGCGTTTTTCAAAGGAGAGGTTTTACGATTATATAAGGGCATTTAACTTTGGGAAGAAGACAGGGATTGATTTTCCAGGTGAGGCTAGTGGTCTCCTCATACCAGAAAAAACTTTAAAACCTATAGAAATGGCTAATATCGCTTTTGGTCAAGGAATATCAGTGACTCCTCTTCAAATTCTTTTAGCTGTCTCATGTATAGCTAATGATGGAGTTTATATGCAACCATACCTTGTCAAGGAGATACGAAGCAAGAATGGCCAAGTCTTAGAAAAATTCGAACCTACTCCTTTGAATCAGGTTATCTCGAAGGAGACTAGCGATATATTAAAAGAGATGATGGAGCGTGTAGTAACAGAGGGAACAGGTAAAAACGCTGCTATACTAGGTTACAGAGTTGCAGGGAAGACAGGTACTTCTCAAAAGCCTGAAGGTGGGACTTATGGAAGTAAGCGAATCGCTTCTTTTGTGGGATTTGCACCTGTTGACGAGCCTAAGCTCGCTATAATAGTAGTCCTTGATGAACCTAAGACTATCTCAAAATATGGCGGTGTTTTAGCTGCTCCAGTCTTCAAGACGGTTTTAGAAGATTCCTTGAGATATTTAGGGATACCTCCATACTTTAAAGATGATAAAAGCTCATTATCTAAAGAAGAGATAGTGGCGGTTCCTGATGTCATTGGTCGTTCTCCTGTTGAAGCGAAGGAAGCTGTAGCTTCCTTTAAATTACGGAGTAAGGTTCAAGGTCAAGGGTCTCTAGTAGTTGATCAGCACCCTCGAGCAGGCAATTTGGTTTCTGCAAATTCATATGTGGTAATTTACTTGAAGGAGCAGGATATCACTGAGATGGTTGTTGTTCCTAATGTCCTTGGGTTGACTATGAAACGAGCGGCTCAAGTCTTAGCTGAATTTGGTTTGAAACTTAATCCTTCAGGAAGCGGTATGGCAGTAGAGATCAATCCTAAGGTTGGCATAAAGGTAGAGTACGGAAGTATAGTTGATGTGCTCTTTCGATAATGGGTATGTCATAGTTAAACCCATAGATATCTAGAGAAGGAATTTTGACTTAAAGAGCGAATATATGAAGTATATACAAGTTATAGGAGCATGTAAAAGATCCATTCCCTTACATGTTACTTATCATTTTAGATACGGAGGTAGATAAGAATGTACAAGAGAAGTCTCTTGCTATTCGTAGTTGTAGCCCTTTTGACTGCTTTATTTGTGCTTCCAGTATTAGGTGAACCCTTTGCATATAGGATAAAAGAGGGTGATACTCTAGCTAAGGTGGCAAAGGAGACAGGTATTTCTTTGGACAATCTCTTAGCTTGGAATGAGTGGGTAGAGAGTCCTAATGCTGTATTGAAGGCTGGAAAACTTGTGGTTTTACGAAATCCTTATGGTAGAGCACAATTTGAGACGGATCCAGAGCTCCAGAGAGTTTCAAATATGTTGACTGAATTCTTTGGTGCCAGAATAGCTAAGAATATGGATGTTGCTAGTAAGTATGCTTCAGATGATGCTTTATCAAAATACACTGAAGGTGACCTTTCATTATTTGGTACCTCTACTCCTTCTTACGCTAGGTTTGCCGTATGCAGCGTAGAGAAGGTGGATGATACCTTTAATGCAGTTGTCAGAGTCTATGAGAAGGTTGAAGGTAAGGAAGTAGGATATTTTGATGAAAGTTTAGTAGTTGCTAACGTAAACGATGAGTTTAAAGTAGTAGATGCTAAACGCGGTGAATATGTAAATGTCTATGTAGTAGAACGCGGAGATAACCTTTGGAATATCGCAAAGAAGCTTGGTATGAAATCAGATGGAGAGATTGCATCTTTCGTTAAAAAGGTCATGGAACTCAACGAAATTAAAGATAAAGATTTTCTAAAGGCTCATGAAGTCTTGAGGCTTCCTTAAATATTAATTGGAACTTTTTTTGCCCTCTTACGTCTAATCTTTTAAGTAAAAGAAGTATGTTCCTTAAAAATAATTTTAGAGGAGGGCTTTTCATGAAGAGAAAAGGGACTATAATGTTAGTTGTTATGGCGCTTTTGGTTTCAGCTTTGTTAGTTGCTACACATAAAGGCCAAGAGGTTATTGCTAATGACTCTATAGGAGAAACCGAGGCAGTTATGATCTTCACTGGTGAAGCTGAAATAAGCGTTGCACCTGATATAGTCTATATTTACCTAGGTGTAGAGACTCAAGAAGATACAGCTCGTGAGGCCCAGTTAAAGAATGCTGAAGCCATGAGTCAGGTCTACAAGAGCCTCGAAAAGATCGGCGTTACTAAGAAGAATATTGAGACTACGTCTTTTCGAGTAGAGCCTGTAAGAGAGTATTTACCTAAGACACAAGAATGGGTCTCTAAAGGATATAAGGCTATTAATCAGGTCAAGATCACTTTAACTGATCTAGATAAGACGGGCGAGGTTATTGACGCAGCTGTAGCATCTGGTTCCAATACTGTTCAGAATATCATCTTTTCCGTAAAGGATGAGACTCAGTGGAAGATAAAAGCTTTAGAAGAAGCAACTAAAAATGCTAAGGCTAAAGCAGAGGCAGTAGCATCTGTTCTTGATCTTACAATAACAGGTATAAAGTATGTGAGCGACAGAAGTGGGAATACAATTCTGTACGCACGCGAGATGGCAAAGGTCTATGGTGGTGAGATGTTAGCCCCTGTTAGTAAGACCTCTACCCCTATACAGGCTGGAGATGTTCAAATACGAGCTTCTGTAGAGGTGAGCTTTACTGTGAAATAGGAATTCAGTATTGACAATACACGCCGTAGTTGCTATAATGGGTTCATAGTCAATATTGAGGTGCCGGAGTGGTGGAATTGGCAGACGCGCTAGGTTCAGGGCTTAGTGGGCGCAGGTCCGTGCGGGTTCGAGTCCCGCCTCCGGCACCATATCTAATGGTAATTATGGATGTCATGGGTTGAAAAGCCCATGACATCAACCATTTTAGAGGCTTTTTACACCAAAAAAGCCCGTCAAAAAGAAGCTCAATTTCGTGGATATCATCCCCTCATCTTTCAATAACTAAGGGATATGAACTAACACGAAAGAATTTTTTAATAGACACACGCTAAAAATTGAGCATAGAGAACTGATTACCAATAAAGAAGTCAGTTCTTTTTTTCATTGTTTAGAAAGCCAGAGAGACAGCAAATAAAAAACATAATATATAGCATCTTTAAAAATACAAAAAATATGTAAGCATAAAGAGCGGTCGATTTTAGGAATAGTCCTTAAATTGACCGCTCTTTTTTTGTTTGCGGAAAGGATACGATATGCTTGTAAAATACAAACGAAATAGGAAATCGGCCTGTTATCTCATATTCCGCACAATCAAA
>DIRN01000068.1 GCA_002426645.1 Firmicutes bacterium UBA5435
TTACGTAAAATAGAAAAGTTAAGGCTTAATTTCCACCCAAGATGAGGCTGGCCCTTATATATCACCTGATTTAGGGACAGAAGTTCGTTCCTATGGACAGATAATAAGGAGAGAATTACGACAATACCATTCTAACGTAGAAGAAGTTACAGTCTTTGATAGCCCTAATTCTGAGCAACGCGAATTGCCTTATCAAAAGCCGCTGATGCAGATCTCGTTATATTTGCTTCCTTTGTACCATTAGCTGCTTACAAAGCGGGGAGCGGGCTTATACCACTAGCTCAAGGTGATTTTATAAAAGAACTTAAAGTAAAGAGCAAACATCTTACTATATTAATATACGGAAGCCCATATGTCCTTAGAGAGCTTGCAAAGGGTGATATCACCCTTTGTGCATATGGAAATACCTTACCAGCACTTAAGGCTAGCGTAGAGGTATTATGCGGAAAAGCTTCATCTAGAGGAAAACTACCTGTTACAATATTACCAGAGTATCTATATAGAGTATCTATATGGTGCTGGAATAAGTCTCTAAAGTTATAACTTCTACATGTGCCTATACAACACATATATTAAAAAATAGTGGATAGCCATATATGGCTATCCACTATGTAAAGAGTCACTTTTATTAACTGTGACTGAAGAAGTGCCAACCTCCTACACTTGGTGGATTACCCTTATCGTCTTTTAGAAGTTCTTTATAGTTCTCTGCTACCTTTCGGTATGCATTTGCGTGCTCGGCGATTATTTCAGGACGATAGTGTTTGAACCATGGAATTGAGTAGACTCTTTCTCCTATGCCTTCACTTATGGGAAGGGTGCCCTTGGGCTGTCTTAAATCTCTATCTGAGTTAGCTATCCTAGTTGGCTTACCATGTCCATAGACATCGCAGGTGTTAAAGAGCGGGTGCAGGTGTAAAGGCTTATTGCAGCCTGGTCCACAGATGCCTCCCTCAGCTCTTACTGCCTCTGCAAAACGTGTAACTGAAAGGCCTCCTAATTCTTCAGGATAATAGAGCCCATGTGCTGCATACCAACCTCCCATAGTACTGTTTGAACCCTTTGGAGGTCTATGAGCTCGTAATCCAGGTATTCCTTCTAGCAGATCCCAGAAATAATTCATAGCCTTTTGAATTTCTTCGCATCGTTCATCATAATACTTTAATTGTACTCGGCCAACAGCTGAGCTGAGCTGATGCATACGATACTTATAACCGCCCGTTGGTAGGCCTATAAAGGGTTTTAATTCTTCAGTCTGGATATTAGAACCGAAACGTTCATAGTGACCAATGGCTATAGCGCGTTCATAGATCTCAAGATCATTAGTAGCGAGAATACCAGCCTCTCCTATTGCAAGTGATTTCCCGCTCATTAGAGACATGGCAGCTACATCCCCAAAGGTCCCAACTTTCTTACCTTTATAAAGACCTCCTTGAGCATGTGACACGTCCTCTATAACTTTTACATTGTGTCTACGAGCTATCTCCATAATTGGATCCATATCTGCAGGGTAACCGCAGTAATGAACCACGACAATGGCTTTTGTTCGTTCTGTTATGCGTTTCTCTATATCTTTAGGATCAATACAAAGTGTAACTGGATCAATCTCAGCAAAAACTACAGTAGCACCAAGTGAAAAACAAGGTGCAGCAGAAGCCCAGTATGTTACAGACGGACAGATGATCTCATCGCCAACTCCTACCTTGCAACCATACATAGCACCTTGAAGAGCAGCCGTGCCGCTGCTAAAGCCCAAGGCATATTCTGTTCCTTGCCATACGCGAAACTCTTCTTCAAATGCCTTAGTTACATTTGTGCCAGACATATCACCACGGCGGAGAACTTCCAGAACAGCATCTTCATCCTCCTTAGTTACAATAGGCCATGTAAACATATCACTGCTATCCGATTGCACTGCCTTTGCCCCTCCGAAAAGAGCCAAATTTGATTTGCCTCCCATAAAGTTTCCTCCTTAATATCGCTTACCAACCTTTACAGGTTGGAGTTGATAATTTGTAAGGTTTAGTAAGTAAGTGCATAGTAAGTACGGAAAAGTGTTTATTTGCGTAATTCATAGATTGCACCCATTATTATTAAGGATTCGACTTCAATTGAAGTATTCCTCCTTATTTTCCAAAAGAAATTATCTTGTTAATTAGCAGATCCCTTTAGAACTGCCATATCTTTAATCATATCTATGGAGGTTATCGTATGACAGATATATAAAGGATTGAAAATAAATTCCATTGGAGAGGTGGGTAATACAATGAGTAAGGGGACTCCAAGTAGAAGTGTTAGAGAATACTATAAGTATGGTACAATCCCCTGGGTAAAGACTGGTGAACTCGCTGAAAATTATATTTACAACACAGAAGAAGCTATTATAGACTCTTCAACCAAATATTAATCGAGGATTGATAAAAGGAAGAGCAACCTCAGCTCCTTAAGAAAGGCCTCATGCAACAACTGCCTCCCTTTACTCGTAATAAAATAAAACTTTTACAATAAATAAGAAGGATTTTCAAGAGCAATATAGAATAATGTATCATGGAGGAAAACTCCTACCAATAAAAATAATAGCGAGGAATATTTCGACTACTTACATATCACTGATTACTATAAATTTATGTTTAGCAAAACCAATCGTATTCTTTTATTATCAATAGAATCTATGAAGGGGAAGAAAAAATGAGCACTAAGTTAAAGATACAGAAGAAGTTCAACGAATCTGGAGGTGCAGGATTGACTAGAATACGTAGTGCGTATCCTGGACTTTCCCCAGCAGAGAAGAAGGTAGCTGATTATGTATTAAGCAACGCTGAAAGTACGATTTATGCTTCAATAACAGAACTAGCAGATGCTTGTGGAGTTGGAGAAGCTAGTATCATTAGATTCTGCCATTCCATTGGATTTAGAGGATTTCAGGAATTTAAATTAGTTTTAGCACAAGACATAGGAAGTTCCCAGGAAGAGATGGTAACAGATATCTCGCCTTCAGATGATATCAATGCTCTAGCGCGTAAGGTAGCGTTTAGAAGTACGAAGAGCGTAAATGATACATTAAGTATCTTAAATCTTAAGGAATTAGAGCTTGGTATAGATGCAATAGTAAAAGCGAGGAAGGTAGAGTTCTATGGGGTAGGAGCTTCAGGATTCACAGCCCTTGATGCTAAATATAAGTTTTTGCGTATAGGTGTATACTGTGATGCCTTTACAGATAGCCATTTGCAAGCTATGTCAGCAGCGACTCTCACTTCAAAGGATGTTGTGGTAGGCATATCACAAACAGGCAGTACAAAGGATGTGGTTGACTCTTGCAAGATAGCTAAAGACAATGGCGCTACAGTTATATGTATTACCGCATATGCTAAATCTCCTATAACAAGAGTTGCTGATATAATTCTTCTTACAGCTTCTCAGGAGAGTCCCCTCGGAAGCGGTGCTATACGTTCAAAGATCGCTCAGTTATACGTCCTTGACCTCCTCTTTACAGGGGTTGTCATTCGTATTCAGGATAAAGCTAAATATGTCACACAAAAGACAGCAGAGGCAGTTTTGGATAAGCTATATTGATTTTAAAATAGCATTACGGATTAAGACAAATGTTTTTTGTCGCTTGATGGGTAATACGGAGTCTTTTAGTTTAATGAACGTGCGGCGTGATTATACTTATTTTATCTTAATATGTTCTGGAAGATATAAGGAGGTGATCTTCGGCTTTTTTAACTGATGTACGTCGTTCACGGCTCAACCCGTTACTTTGACTACCTTGAATATTCTAAAAAAGGACGGGTGTTTGGTGTTTCTGGACTGAAGGCTGAGATCGAAGGTCTTCACTCCCATGAACGCTTATTAGTTAAAATTAGGAGGACTGAGAGAACTTATGAAGGAATTTGAGGATAAAAATATCTTAGTCAATGAACAAGAGGCATCGCAACAATCGGATCTAGGCACAGGATTAAGTATAAGAGCAATACTGATCGGCTGTTTAATGCTGTTTGTTATGGCTGTTATTACCTATGATATGAGATCAGATGGCGCATTGCTCGGACTCGGATTTTTACCGGTTATTAGGGTATTTTATTATGTATTTCCCCCTAATGTATCTTCTTTAGCGCCAATGTTATTTGTTATGGCAATTGTTAACCCTATTCTCTTCTGGCTACGAAAAGAGCGGGTTTTTTCTAAACGCGAGCTCGTCGTAATTAATATTGTAGCTGGTATGGGTGGCATTTTAATGCAAAGTCCTATAGGGCTTATTCTTTATGCACCTATACTCATTGCTCGGGATGCTCTATACAGTGTTCCAAGATATAATGAGTTCCTAAGCGAAATGTCTCCACTTGGTTTTATAACAGATTTTGGTGTAATTAACCGAATTGCTGAAGGCGGAAATCCAGTGGAGTGGGGAGCGTGGCTTGTGCCGCTTATCACGTGGATGCTCTTTTTACTATCCATAGTTATAATCAATATAGGCCTTGGTGTCCTTGTGAGGCATAAGTGGACTGAAAGGGAACACATGAGATATCCTGTCGCTATGTTTCAAGTTTCTTTAATAAAAGGAACGGTCTCTGGCCTTGGCGAAGAAGAAGGCCGGAAATTCTGGAAGGACCCTGTGTTTTGGGTGGGTTTCGGATTGATAATGCTAATTTGGGAACTGCCAGCAGCACTCGGACGTTTTTTCTCTGGAGTACCTTATATAGATCAAGGAACATTGAGTAATATAAGAACTAATTTTCTTTCTGGTAACGCTATACTTAGCAAGGCGCGTACTGCAGGAGCTGGTGTTACTGTATATACTCCAGTACTTGGCATAATGTGGTTTGCACCCTTAGAAACTCTCTTTAGTACATGGTTCTTCGGTGCACTTCGGTTTTGGATCGCAGCTATAGCCCATGCAACAGGAGCTACCTGGAGTGGATTTGCAACGAGCGACGCTAACTATGTACGATGGGAAGGCCTAGTTGCAATTTCAATTACCATGAGTATTCTTCAAATTTGGTATATGCGAAAAGATTTTGCCGAGATGTTCCGTAAGGCTTTTAGCGGCAAAGATGCGGGTGATGCAGATGAACCTATGTCCTACAAATCAGCATTTCTGTCTGTCTTTGCTGGACTTCTTTTCATGATGTTCTTTTGCCTTTTTGTACTCAAAATAAGGCTCAGATGGGCTCTTCTATTCGCCTTCCTCTTAGGAGTAACACCAATCTGTTGGGGAAGAGTACGAGCAGAATCTGGAATAGGAACTCAGGAAGGAATGATGGGACGTTGGGGTGATCGAACAGCTAGAATCTTTGGTGGTAGAGCCTTCACGCGTAAGGATGCTGTTGGTGTTGGTTTTTTAATTGGCTTCTTGCCAGGGACTCAGTTTGCTACAATGGCCACCTCGCTTGAAGCTTGGAAAATGGGAGACATGGTAGGTGTCCCGCGTAAGACCGTTACCAAAGCATTTTTCATTAGCGTTATAGCTGGGATAGTGATATGCATTATATTTAGCTTAAATACATTGTATTCACGAGGTGCTGAAGTCCTGTTAGGTGGACACTACGGGACATGGGTAGCCAATGAGGGAGTAAAAGGTCTGTCCAATAGAACCTTTTTAACAAATACACCTATCGATAGAGACGCTACGCCAGTATTAGTTTATAGGTATGGATTCCCCGCAATCGTAACTGGGCTCCTCATGTTTATGAGGAATAAGTTTGCATGGTGGCCTTTGACTCCTACTGGATGGTTAGTAGGTTATGGACAGTCACACTTTACTTTCATGGCAACAGTAATCTGGATAGTCAAGTTTTTAACTATGAGATATGGTGGAATGAAAGCATACCGTAGATTTACGCCAGCCTTTATAGGTATTTCAGTGGCAGGTATTACTAGTTCCTTCCTCGTTGCGATAATGACAGTTATGAGGCTTTTCAGATGGATCTAGGATGAAAGATAGAATCATATTAAAACATATTAGTTCTACGTAGAAAGTATAGGATATGTAGTACGGAGACTATACGTAATTAGGTAGGGCAGCGCTACGTTTTCTCTCTAGCGCTGTCTCTCCCGAAATTGTATACGAAGCAATCTAATGAGTCATATAGGTGTTTTATTAGAAGTTAAAGATGCGATTTAGAATGTTTAATGTATATCCTCTTATAGGGATAGAATTTTTTGAAGTATTGTGTGAACATAAAGGACGTATTAGGATAGGCAGGCGGTAATTAGCGGAAAGTTGATTGGTCCTGGTAAATCTAAGAACGGAGGGATGGACTTATGAGTAAAAATTATATTTTAAAGGCAGTTGTGGTACTTTTCTGTATTTGTTTATTAACTATATTAGTTCCTGAAGTTTTTGCTGGAGAAGAAGGACTCGTTGGCTATTGGAACTTTGAAGATCTGAAAAAAGGAGATACGGAATTTTCCGGATTTTCCGGGAACGAAAGGACTGGGAAATTGCATAATAATACTCATTTTGTGGAAGATGAGTTCGGCAAAGCCCTTAAGTTTGATGGGATAACAGATTATGCAGAGATCCCCTTTGATGAAGGATTAAGCTGTCCAGGTGCGATGAGTTTTGAAGCTTGGATTTACCCAACACCTCCCCATCAAGCAGATAGAAACGGTGGTATAGTCAATAATTTACACGGAGAGAACAATTCTAGGTTGCTCGTTGCGGAAAAAAGCGGTATGGTAATGGCTGAAATTTATATTGCTAACGAGCACGTCCGTGTAAAAGGTCCGAGCGCTCTTAGCAGGAGCTGGAATCATGTTGTCTATGTATACGATGGGACTCAGGGTATAATATACGTAAATGGTGAGCCTGGAACTCCAATATCGTACTCTGAGAAAGTGCGTACAGGCACTAGCTCACTCACAATAGGCTGGGGCCACACGGGGAATAATTACCATTACAGCGGACTAATTGACGAGGTTAAGATTTATAATAGAGCCCTCTCTGCGAAAGAGATAAAAGCCAAATATGAAGGGTCTTCTAAATAGTAAGGTATAGTAGTCTATTCTAGTAGTTCTTCTTCTATGATAAGCTTAGCTTGTTAGCCTAATGTGATACAAAGCAAATCTTCATTTTTAAAGAGGTTAGTGCAGGGGAACATCAAGAATAGTTACATATACTCAGATAGACTTATCTACTATAGAAAGAATAAGGTAGCATCAATAGAATTCGAGGTGTAACTATTCTTGAGTAATTTAACATTTAAGGAGAGCGTATTTATGGATACACCAATTGATTACGGAAAGAAAATGTACGTTTCAAAGGTAGTTTTAATGCTCTTCTGTATTTTTTCCGTCACTATAGTAACTTCTAAAGTTTTCGCCATAGGCAATATAGCTAATGAAGATGGACTAATAGGCTATTGGAATTTTGATGAATTAGAAGAAGGCGACACGGAATTTCTCGATCTCTCAGGTAACGGAAGACATGGGATATTAGTTAATAATACACACCCTGTAGAAGGTAAATTTGGTAAAGCCCTTAAGTTCGATGGGTTAGCAGATTACGCGGAGATCCTCTTTGAAGCGGGATTGAGCTGTCCAGATGCGATGAGTTTTGAAGCTTGGATTTACCCAACACCTCCCCATCAAGCAGATATAAATGGTGGCATAGTCAATAATCTACACGGGAAGACGAATTCTAGGCTTTTAATTACCAAAGAAGGTATGGTAATGTCTGAAATCTATGTTGATGTTGAGGGCGACTCGCATATTCGTGTAAGGGGTCCGAAAGCTCTTAGCGAAGTTTGGAGCCATGTTGTCTACGTGTACGATGGAACTCAGGGTATAGTATACGTAAATGGCGAGCCTGGAGAGCCAATATCGTATCCTGGGAAAGCGCGTACAGGTTCTAGCTCATTTACAATAGGTTGGGGCCATCATCTTGATAATTACCACTATAATGGTCTTATCGATGAGATTAAGATCTATAACAAAGTTCTTTCCCCCCAAGAGATAGCCTTTAAGGCCGCGAATCCACCTACCAGTTTAGATTATAAAGGCTCAGTAACTTCCACAAAGGAGGATTCTATGATACTACTACATGAAGATTTTGAAGATTTAAAAGGACGGCTACCGTCTGGTTGGACTATATACGGTGGAATCTTAGAGGTTACAGATAAGCGTTCCTCTACGGGAAACTTTAGTCTTAGGGTTGACGATCCATCTCCCAATAAAGGTGCTGGTATTAGAAGCCGGCACATCCCAGTGGAAGAGGGTTGCATCTACCTTGCTAGCGTTGACTCGCTTAATGAGTCAGGCGTTTCACGACTTTATTTCGAGTTCTGGGATGATAAAGGGGTCCGAATTGCACATACTATTGGTTCTAATGATACTGAGCTTACTTGGAAGACTATGTCTGCCAATGGGGTGGCTCCTGTAGGAGCAAAGACAGCGACTTTGTTACTTTATGGTCACGCCCAAAATGTAGGCGTCAGCTACTATGATAATGTGCTTTTAACTAAAGCTGCGGAGGCACCCGAAAGTATTTTCGCAGATCAGGAGATTACTTTCACTCCATCGTTTTCAGGAGAACATGAAGTGATTTTAAAGGAGCATCCCAGGCTTTTTTATACAGCAGAAGATATAACTAATATAAAGAAGGTGGGATATGGTGTTGTCAGGTACAATTATCTAAGAGAGGAAAGTTTTAGCGTAAATCACTACGGGATAAAACCGATAAAATATCCCCTCCCTCCTGTTGAACCCGAAGACGAAGGTCCACCTCCAGGATTTGCTCCAGGGGGATATACTTATTGGACTAGTATGAGCCGTGAATTCCAAGATCGCCTTGAGGGTCTAGCTTTATCTTATATTATCACAGGCGAAAAGGAATTTGCAGAGACTGCTATATCATATGCTCTAGCCCTAGCTGATTGGGAAAAATGGACTGAATTTGGGTTACCATCTCTTCCCCTAGCTCATATAACCTCTGGAGTTCTCGCAGTCTATGATATGCTCTACTATGAGATGACAGAGGAGCAGCGAGTTAAGATACGAGAGGCAGTCATAGAAAAGTGTATAAATCGCACTTCAACTATTGCGCATTCCAAGTCAGATGTTAATATACAACTCATAGGGAATATGGCAATGGGACTAGCGGCATTGAGTTTTTTAGATGAAGAAGAAGGCATGGCTAATCACGTTCAGACTATAAAGGATTGGGCTTTATGGTACTTGGATAGGAGACTCAACTCTGGGAATACAGAGGGGCTCATGTATACTAGCTATTCTTTAGAATATCTTTTGGTGTTTGCTGATGCTTTAGCTAGGATTACAGGGGACACGGATCTTCTGGAGCATCCATACATTCAAGAAGAATACATGCAACTATTTCTATATTTCTTAGCTCCAGGCGCTAAGACATGGGCTAATTTCTGTAATGCTGGGTTAGGGCCCGATATCGATATAAATAGCAATATAATCATGAATATTCTAGCGAATAGATGTGGTAATGGATATGCAGGTTGGTATCTTAATAAGGAAAAAAAAGGGGCGCCAACCACATTTACAGAGGCTATTTATGGCTCTGACGATTTTCCAGTGGCATCACTAGATAAATGGCCTACATCTAAGGCTTTTAATATTGGATGGGCAGCTTTAAGATCAGGATGGGGAGATGGAGACGTCCTTTTGGCTTTTCAGTCTAGTTCATCTGATCTGGCACATAACCATTGGGATCGGAATAGCTTTATTCTAAACGTCAATAGTGAGTGGCTCTTGTCAGATCCTGGCTATCACTCCTATAACCCGGGTCCTGAGTCCGATGTGAGTACTGGTACTATGGGCCACAATTGTATTCTCTTTGATGGTGAAGGACAATCTTTAAAGAGTGGCGGAGCTATAGTTGGATTTCTAGCATCTCCCACCTTTGATTATGTTGCAGGGGACGCCACCAGTACATATGTAAGTTTAGGTATTGGTAAATGGCAGAGAGACATCCTTTATTTAAAACCAGATTATTTCCTTATCTTCGACGAGGTAGATACGGGAGTAACTGAGCGAGATGTAGAGATAATATTGCGTCCTGCTACTGAGAGTTTGGTTTATTTAGATGGAAAAAGGGCTGGGGCTGCTCCTTCGATATTTGGGACGCTTTTTGGTATAGGTCAGATTACAACAGCTGAGGAAATAGGTATTCATAGGCCCCTTGCTTCAGCAGTCTTCAAGACTCTCTGGCCTACTGGTATGTCGGTTAACTATGGACCCTATAAAGGGGCTGAAAGATATGGTTCGTATATAAGAATAGGGCCTAAAGAGAAATTAAAGAGCGAAACCTTTGTCTCCATGATAACTACTGAGGCGAATAAAAGGGCTAAGGTAAATACGAAAGGTGCTACCCCACCAAAAGTTGATGTAGAAACAGCAAGTGATAAGATAAGTATGGTAGTGTATGGAGAGAACTCCCGGGATCTTATCTTGCATAAACGTCAGGGGCATGCGGTAGAGACTAATAAGGTCTCCTCTGATGGACGATATTCCATCGTATCGATTGGTAAAGCGAATACCTTGGTTCGTTTTGCTTTAGTAGAAGGTATGGATATAGTCTGGGATGGCGTATTGTTAGCTAAAGCAGATCATCCTATGACTTTGGCCTTTGGATATGAAGGAAGGGTCTGGTCCGGGACTATATACTCTCAGAATGATGGTGTAATAAGCTTCTATGTTCCGGAATTCTCATCAGTATATAGAAATGGTGAGGCGCTCTCTTCTGACCTTTATTCATATGAAGATAGGCTATTCACTATAAAGGTGGAACAAGGAACCACTACATTCGAATTGCACAAGTAAAACTAACATAGAGGGGCGTCTAAAAGGAGATGTCCTTATAGACGCCAGCTTTTATCAGTTTGCTACTACAGCAAAATAAATATCTAAACTTTTACAACTCAATAATTTGAAATAGGCGGAACGTCAAGAAATTTTTTAATAAGTTTATATATCTAATAAGATAAATAACAGGGGGGGTTAATTTAATGGAAGAGAACTTTATTAAGGTTGGTTTTGCTAAAGTAGATATAACGCCGCCTCTAGGAGCATGTTTAGCAGGATATCTTTCGCGGCGAGATGCTGTCGGTATATTAGATTCTTTGTATGCTTCAGCTATAGCTGTCTCTGATGGCGAGAATCGCTGGATCCTTATAAGCTGCGATCTTATTTCAGTCGGAGTAGGGCAAGTGGCAGAGGCTAGAAAGCTTATTAAAGAAAGAATAGGACTTTCAAGTGAGAATGTCATGATACACACTACTCATATCCACACTGGTCCTATAGGTAGTCCAACCTCCAATGAGCAAAAGAAATTCGCAGACTATTGCTCAGACAATGATTACCTTGCCATGCTGGTACGTAAGTTAGCTGATGTAGCTCAAATGGCGGCTGATAATATGAAGGATGCAAGCGTAGAGGTTGGATATGGAGAAGAGCGAAGCATATCATTTATAAGAAGGTTCAGGATGAAAGATGGTACAGTCAGGACTAATCCTGGTATTGGTAACCCTGATATACTAGAGCCAATAGGGGAGATAGATCCTTCTGTAGGCGTTATTCGATTTAAGTTCGCAGAAGGTGACGATGAAATCCTTATAGTCAACTTTGCGTTACACTCAGATATAGTCACTGGAAATCTTATCTCTGCTGATTATCCAGGACATATGAGGCGTGCAGTTTCCAAACAGTTACCCTCATCCGAAGTACTCTTTATAAATGGAGCATGTGGTGATATAAATCATATAAATCCAATGAAGCCTGGCACCACATCTGGTGGATATGGATACGCCCAGAAGGTAGGTAACATATTAGCAGCTGAAGTTCTAAAGGTTTATCAAAGGATGACGCGAGTGACTAATACACCTATAGGCAGTGCTACTAAGATAGTAAAGGTCCCCTTAAGGAGAGTAAGTGCGGAAGAAGTAGATGAAGCAAATAAATTCTTAACCGCGTGGCAAACCGGTGAGTGGAAGTCAAAAGACATGAGAGGTACAACAGCTATAGCTCGTGCTTACAAGACTTTAAGTCTCGCTAAAAGCGGAGGCTTTATGGAAATGGAACTTCAAGTTTTGGCACTTGGCGATCTAGCTTTTGTTGGCTTACCAGGTGAGGTCTTTGTTGATATAGGAAACAACATAAAGGCCAGCTCTCCTTATCCAAATACATTCATCTCTGAGTTATCTAATGGTTCTTATGGTTATTTCCCAACAAGCAAGGCTTTTTCTGAGGGGGGATACGAATCTAGAAGCTCTTCGTTCACTCCAGAATTAGAAGATATACTTGTTGACACAGCTCTTGAACTTGCTAATAAGTTACGCTAATTCAAATCTTGACTATAGTGAAAATATAGAATAAATCTTTTAAAGGGAATGTTGAAGGAGGGAATTCTCGCTAAAAGCGAGGTTTTACTATGAAGAAATTAGGAGCAGCAGTAATAGGTTTACACATGGGATTAGGGCACGTTGAGGGGTATAAGAAAAATCCTCATGTTGAGGTTAAGGCAATATGTGATTTAAGAGAAGACCTGATGGAGAGGGTAGGCAATGAATATGGTGTAGAGCGTAGAGTGAAAGACTACAAAGAAATTTTAAAGATGGATGATGTGCATATAGTATCAGTGGCTACCCCAGATCAATTACATCACGAGCAAGCGATTGCATTTATGAGAGCAGGCAAACATGTACTTTGTGAGAAACCCATGGCCCTTAAAGTGGGGGAGTGTAAGGATATGATCCATGTCTCAGATGAGACAGGAGCAAAGCTCATGGTTGGGCAGATCGGTCGATATGCGCCTGGGTTCGTGCAAACGAAGAAACTAATAGCTCAAGGGATAATAGGAGATCTTTTCTTCGTGGAGTCAGAGTATGCCCATGACTATGCAAAACTCCCTGGTGTAGGTGAATGGAGAATAGATCCAGTTAATAAAAGAGAACCATTTATAGGTGGAGGTTGCCACGCAGTTGATCTAGTCCGCTGGATAGCAGGTGAAGTAGAAGAGATCTTTGCTTATTCAAATCGTATGATGCTTAAGGACTGGCCAGTAGATGATTGCTTTATCTCTAGCATGAAGTTTAAGAGTGGGGTAATTGGCAAGGTTTTTGTCTCCGTGGGTTGCATGAGGCCTTATACCATGAGATCTGTCTTTTATGGTAGTGAAGGAACTATAATAAGTGATAATACCTCACCATCGATTCAGGTGTATTCTAACAAGCTTCAGAATAAACTATCATTTGCTACTGTACCTGTTGCAATATCAAACCATAATGTAGCTGCAGAGATAGCTGAATTTGTCGATTGTATTATAAACGACAAACCAGTTTTAACTGATGGTAGAGAAGGCATGATGACAGTAGCTGTATGTAGAGCTGCAGTTGTTTCCTCGGAGAAAGGAACCCCTGTAGTAGTAGATGATCTACTGTCTTCTGTGGGTTATAAAGGTTAGTAAGTTAAAGATGATGAATATTATAGGGCAGAGGAAAATGTAATACTAGAAATGGAGAGGAAAAATATGATCTTTAACTGTAAAGAAGATAATGATCTTTACAAAGCGCTTAAGGATCTAGGATATACATATCCGTGCTTTAATAGTTTGGATGAAGCGATTCAAAAAGCACCTGAGGGCAGTGGGATTCTT
Source organism: Firmicutes bacterium UBA5435 (assembly GCA_002426645.1). GTDB lineage: Bacteria > Bacillota > UBA5435 > UBA5435 > UBA5435 > UBA5435. The sequence goes on from DIRN01000068.1 coordinate 13,622, forward strand.
GTTTTGGGAGATGATTATCCCGTCCCATGTTTTCAGGTAAATGATGAGATTTTAAATATAGTAAGAACAAAAGACCTAAGATTATATATAGAGTATCCAGCGTCTTTCCCAGGCATGGACTTAAAGACTCCTCAGATGGTTGATAAAGAACGCGTAGTAGTATCTTCCGAATTTTTCGGAGACGATTTACATTATGGTTCAATCTTAAGTATGCATGGTTGTTGGTTCCTTCCGTGTGAAGCAGAATCATCACATCTCGTACTTGCTCGTGTTGCTGGATATAGGGAAGCTGTATATGGTTTGCCTGATGAAACATTTCCTCTTCTCCTTGAAGTTCCTGAACATGAGATCTTAATCGCTACGAGCAAGCTAAGTGGTTTTATAACAGGTAGATATGGACCTACAAATGATTGGAAAGCGCTTTGGGAAAAAATCTTTCAATGGCTTACCAGATCTTGCGAGGTCCCTATCTTGACATGGAAACCAGCAGTAGATGTAATAGCACATAAAGAAGATAAACTGCCTAAATCTATTGAGCTCGATGCCTTTAAAAGATCAGTGGATTGGTTTAAAAAGAACGTAGTTTATAGTATTAGTTCGAAGAAGGGTGCTATTGAAGGCTTTGAATCGAGAATAGATTATGAAGGACAGCAACTTAAGTTAAATGCAGCACGTGCAGACTGTTTAGGTGAAACAGGAATGCTCTTTGCTTATGATTGGGCGGTAAGTAAGAATCCACATAGCCGTCAACTTGCAGGGGAAATACTGGATTATACGTGGTCATCCCCGGATTTCTTTCAAGGAGATCGGACTTCATCAGCGTACGGTTTACTCAATTGGATGAAGAACTTACCTGCGTTTTACGGTGATGATAATGCACGGGTTATCTTATCAACACTTACGGCAAGGCGCCTTTTGCACGATGACCGATGGGACGAACCTGTTTTAAAGTGTTTGCTAGGTAATCTACGTACAACAGGACCGTTAGGATTTAGACGAGATTGCATAAGATATTCAAATTTAGAAAAAGAAGATGATTGGAGAATCTTTAATAGTGAAGAAACAATCTCATATTCTCCACATTATCAAGCATATCTTTGGGCAGCGTACTTGTGGGCATTTGAGTTAACTGGATATGAAGAATTCCTTGAAAAAGCAAAGAATGCAATTGAGATGACGATGAATGTTTATCCGAAATTGAGATGGACTAATGGTTTGACTCAGGAGATTGCGAGAATGCTACTTCCACTTGCGTTTCTCGTAAGAATAGAAGATAACAGGAAATATAGGGAGTGGCTTAGGAAAATAGTAGAAGAACTGCTAGCATATATGCAGCCTTGCGGAGCTATATACGAACAGATGGGATCATTAGAGAATGGAAAATATCCTTCGCCCCGTTGCAATGCGGATTACGGAACAACTGAAGCATCAATCATTCAAAAGAATGGAGATCCAGCATGTGACCTGCTTTATACAGCGAACTTCGCATTTTTAGGATTACATGAAGCGTCAGTTACCACAGGCGATCCCATATTTAAAGAAGCTGAAGAGAAACTAGCAGACTTTTTATGCCGTATCCAGGTAAAATCCTCGGAACATCCGTATCTAAATGGCTCATGGATGCGTAGCTTCGATACTGAACTATGGGAATATTGGGGTAGCGAAGCAGATCACGGATGGAGCGCATGGTGTGTGGAATCTGGATGGACTAACACTTGGATCGCATCGGTCTTTGGGATGAGACATTTAAACGAAGGACTCTTCAGTGAAGCTAATACACTAAACGATATATTTCCAAGAGTACTTAAAGAGATGTCCTAAAGAAATATAGACTTGAGAGAC
>DIRN01000069.1:0-89911 GCA_002426645.1 Firmicutes bacterium UBA5435
GGTGCTAACTTCTAAAGACGGGAATTTATAGAGAATGCTCTTGAAGAAATTCAGCAAAAAGCTGTCATTACATGTTGACATGTTCTTTTTCTTATGTTATAATCGGGATGCTACAATTAGATGTCGTAAGAACTTTTTAGTAAATAAAAATTGTTATAATCAGTTCAAAGTAGAAGCCACTCGCTTCTCACCCTCAAATGCTCCTTTGTGAGTTGTTGCCAGGGTAAGATTTTATATTACAGGTACAGTTTAATGTAGAATCTATGATTCTTACTCAATGATAGTTCTTTTTAAGGACGTTGGAGAAGAGTTAATATTCTAAAGAGCGGGTGGTCGTGATACTCGCTCTTCTTTTTTGCAAATTTTATAGGAGGTGGCTAAGATTAATAAAGATTTACGAATTAATGAAAGGATTCGCGTGCGAGAGGTCAGAGTTATTAGCAGTACTGGTGAACAGTTAGGGATAATGAGCCCAAAGGATGCTTTAAAGCTTGCTCGCGAACAACAACTGGACCTGGTTGAAATAGCGCCTGGAGCGACTCCGCCTGTATGTCGTATAATGGATTATGGTAAACATAGGTATGAGCAGAGTAAACGAGAGAAGGATATACGTAAAAAGCAAAAGGTCTTCAAGGTAAAAGAGGTTACTTTATCCGTTAAGATAGGGGAGCATGATTTAAATGTACGTTTGAAGAATGCCCAATCATTTCTGAAAGACGGAGATAAGGTTAAAGCCACCATTAGGTTCAGAGGAAGAGAAATCGTCCATAATGACCTAGGAAGGACGTTATTATTAAATTTTGCTGAAAGACTTAAAGAAGATGCAATAATAGAGCAAATGCCCAGGATGGAAGGACGAACCATGAGCATGGTACTTGGACCTAAGAGCTAGACATATAGGCTAAAAAGTGATGTTTATCTAAAAGAGGAAGCGACATAATTGAACATATAACAAGTTTTCCTGCTTTGATCTGACATTATATACGGCTTTATATAGTTAATTTCATTAAAGTGATCATCGTGAATGATCGAAGAGGAGCCGAAATAAATAGGAGGAAAGGAACATGCCAAAGATTAAAACGCATAGAGGTGCAGCTAAACGTTTCAAAAAGACTGGTAAAGGGAAACTAATGCGAAATAAGGCATATAAGAGGCATTTACTTGGGCATAAAAGTTCTAAGAGAAAACGTGGTCTCGCTGCTAGCGGATTAGTTAGCAAATCTGATGAACGAAGGATGAATAAACTTTTACCGTATTAAGATGAAATAAACAGGGGGTCGTACTTATGCCACGAGCCAAGGGTGGAGCAGTTACTCGAAGACGTCGGAAGAAAGTATTGAAGTTAGCAAAGGGCTATAGAGGGAGTAGGAGCAAACTTTACCGAATAGCCAATCAGAGCGTTATAAAAGCGCTTAGTTATTCATATAGGGATCGAAGGACACGTAAACGAGAATTCAGAAAGTTATGGATAACAAGAATAAATGCAGGAGCAAGAAATAATGGTCTCTCATATAGCAAAATGATAAATGGCTTGAAAAAGGCTGGAGTAGATATAAATCGTAAGGTGTTAGCAGACCTTGCAGTAAATGACGAAAAGGCCTTTAATGAGCTGGTAGAGATAGCAAAAGAACAACTCTAAATGATCGGGGGTTACATACCCCCGTCTCTTATTTTACAGAAGGAGTGAATATGATAAGGCGCTTTGCTGCTGCGCTGTAATTTATAAAGATGAGAGATATGATTTTAAGCATTAAGAATCCAAGGATTAAGAGATTGCGTCGCCTTAACGAGTCAGCAACGTATCGGAAAGAGGTTGCTGAGTTTGTACTCGAGGGGATACGTCTTATAGAAGATGCTATAAATACTGGTGCAATTCCAAAGGAGATCTTCTACACTGAGGGATTATTGAAAAGGGAAACTGGGGAGAGACTTTTTGCTCGCCTCTCATCTTTGGGTTCTGATATATTTATGGTAGAAGACGCTTTACTTGAACGATTGTCTGATACTGTTACTTCTCAAGGTATAATCGGGATCTTCGAAGCCCCTAAGGCTTCTTTCGATGATTTTATTTACTCTAAAGAAAAAGGACTACTTATTCTTGATGCTATTCAGGACCCTGGGAATACTGGTACTCTCATTCGCACTGCAGCAGCCTTTGATTTTTCTGGTATCCTTCTTCTTCCAGGATGTTCAGATGTCTTCAATCCTAAGACTCTACGCGCAACTGCTGGTTCAATATTCCGCATACCTGTGGTGAACTCTAATTCAACGGATGGAGCTATAGAGAAAGTAAGAGCATCAGGATTTAAGTTAGTAGTTGCACATTCAAGTGAAGGAAAGTACATAGATGAGATCAATCTAGGAAGGTATCCTGCTATTGTAGTTGGAAACGAGGGACATGGACCTTCAAAAGAAATTATAGAATTTGCTGATGAATTGGTAATGCTACCAATGGCAAATGATGTGGAATCTCTCAATGCGGCAGTGGCAGGTTCACTATTAATTTACGAATCTTTCCGGAGACGGAGAAAGATAAAGCCTTGTAAATGAGAGAGCCATGTGCTATAATTGACATTAAAGAGATTTATAAAAGACTTGTCTTTCTCTCTTCATTATCTCAAATTAAATGGCGGGGGCTTGTAGTAAAGATTATTCAAGCTCGGGGCCCGTCAACCGCCACGAAACTTTCGATGAGGTTAAGTGATCTAAGAACTCTTATGGTAAGTGCTTTTGAACGAAAGCTGCCAGATGATTTTAGCGAGAAGATGAGTATAGCGGTAAAAGTTCAATTAGTAAAATAAGGTATTAAATAGAAGGAGGAAAGCAACGGCTTTTTCCTATGTATAAAGGGAACTTCGTCGTTGTGCTATTCTATGACAAATGCAGACTTCTTTTGGCGCTTATTTGAAGTGACGGGTTCAATTACAGCATATCTTATGTATAAGAAGCTTGCCATCCATTGAGACGAAGGTTAGTTTTTTACGTATTATGAGATCTTTGAATAATATTTAGAGGATTCTTATAATACTAACACATTCGTTTTGTAATTTTAGCGCCGCAGACTCGTCCGTTATTGGATGGAATGCGGATTTTTTTATATTTATCTTTAAAAGTTTTCACCCTTCAAGGAGGCGGAGGTTTTGAGAGAAGAACTTGAATCGATACGAGTCCAATGTCTTAATGGCATATCAAGTGTAACAATACACGATGACTTGGAAAAATTGCGTGTAAAGTATCTAGGAAAGAAGGGGCTTCTTACTAAGGTGCTCAGAGGTATGGGAAAAGTGAGCCCTGAGGAGAGACCCATCATAGGGAGTATAGCTAATGAAATAAGAGATGAGTTAGAAGAGGCAATAAAAACGAGATACAGTTATATAAAGGAGAAAGAAAAAGCTCAAAGATTTGAAACGGAAGCCATTGATGTGACTATGCCAGGTCGCCGTCGTTCTTATGGTAAGAAACATCCATTAACTCTGATAATTGATGAGATAAAAGAGGTCTTTGTGGGCTTGGGCTATGAAGTAGTTGAGGGTCCTGAGATAGAGCTGGATTATTATAACTTTGAAGCACTTAATGTTCCTCCAGACCATCCTGCTAGGGACTTACAGGATACTTTTTATATAACGGATGACTTTTTATTACGTACTCAAACGTCACCTGTTCAAATTAGGGTTATGGAATCACAGTCTCCACCAGTGAAGATAATAGCTCCTGGAAAGGTTTATCGTTGTGATTCAGATGTGACCCATTCACCTATGTTTCACCAGATAGAAGGTCTTGCTATTGGTGAGGATATTACATTTGGTGATTTAAAGGGTACCTTGACTATTTTTTCTCAACGCCTCTTTGGGAAGGACCGCGGTGTAAGGTTTAGGCCTCACTATTTTCCTTTTACAGAGCCAAGCGCTGAAGTGGATATATCTTGTATGATTTGTAATGGTAAAGGGTGCCGGTTATGTTCGAATACCGGTTGGATAGAGATCCTAGGCGCGGGAATGGTTGATCCACAGGTTTTCAAAGTAGTAAACTATGATTATAGTAAGATTGGTGGTTTTGCTTTTGGTATGGGAGTAGAGCGAATAGCTATGCTTAAGTATGGTATAGATGATATACGATTATTCTTTGAGAATGATTTGAGGTTTCTTGAACAATTTTAACCTGTCTTGAATACAGGAGGTGAAAGATATGCGAATATCTGTAAAATGGCTTAAAGAATATATTAAATTCGACCTTTCTCCTAAGGAACTAGGGGAACGACTCATTATGACTGGGTCAGAGGTTGATGAAGTAATAGAGATAGGGGAAGGCCTTGATAATGTGGTCGTTGGGCGAGTAGAGGAGATTAAAGCCCATCCAAATGCTGATAAACTTATTCTATGTAGTGTAAACGTAGGGGATGAATCTCCTATACAGATAGTATGCGGTGCTCCTAATGTATACGAGGGTGCCGTGGTTGCTGTGGCTCTTCCAGGTGCCAAATTGCCTGGAGGCATTAGTATAAAAAAGGCTAAGGTTAGAGGGGTAGAATCTGCTGGAATGCTTTGCTCAATGAAAGAACTTGGAATAGGAGAAGAGCACGGCGGAATAATGATACTTTCGGAACAAATGAGACCTGGGGATAATTTGGTAGAGGCTCTGAATTTAAGGGATACTATTTTAGATCTTGAAATTACGCCAAATCGCCCTGATTGTCTTAGCGTTCTTGGGATAGCTAGAGAGGTTTCTGCTATCACAGGTAATCCAGTACAATTTCCCACTGTCATATTAAAAGAAGACCAGAAAAGAATAGAGGAGCTCACCAGTGTGGAGGTTCTTGATGATTATCTTGCCCCACGTTATGCGGCTAGAGTAATTAAAGATATTAAGGTAGGTCCATCTCCTGCATGGCTTCAGGAACGAGTTCGTGTTGCTGGGATGAGACCAATAAATAACATAGTAGATATTACTAATTTTGTTATGATGGAATATGGACAACCGCTTCATGCTTTTGATTATAATAAGTTATCTGAAAACCGAATAGTAGTGCGAAGGGCTAATGAAGGAGAAAAGATTTTAACTCTTGACGGGACTGAACGCACTCTTTCTAACGATATGCTAGTCATAGCTGATGCGGAAAAGCCAGTAGCTGTAGGAGGAGTTATGGGAGGCGCTGATAGTGAAGTTGATGCTTCCACTTCGTGTATACTTTTAGAATCCGCTAATTTCTATGCAGCATCTGTAAGAAGAACCGCGCGTAAGCTTGGGTTGCGTACTGAGGCTTCTGCTAGATTTGAAAAGGGTCTTCCGTCAGAATTGGTTATTCCAGCTATAGATAGAGCAGCACAACTTATTCGGAAGATAGCTGGTGGAAAAGTTGCAAAAGGTATATATGATGTATGGCGAGGTGCAGAATCGCTTAAGGAGTTAGAGGTGAACTCTAATAGGGTTAATAAGGTGCTTGGGACTAATATCCCCAAGGATAAAATGATGAGTATTCTTACACGGTTAGGCTTTGAGATATATGATCAGGCAGAGTGCAATCAGACATTTAAGGTAAAAGTTCCTTATTTCCGCGGAGATGTAAGTCGCGAAGCAGATATAATTGAAGAGGTGGCACGAATTTACGGCTTTGACAAGATAGAAGCTACGCTACCGCGGAGTGAAGGTGTGGAGGTTACACCGAGTATGGATTTGGTTCTACAAGATAAGGTTAGAACCATTCTTATAGGATGTGGCCTAGATGAAACAATAACATATAGTTTTATTAATCCGAAAGCCTATGATCTCCTCCGCCTCCCTGCAGATGATCATAGACGAAGGTTTATACAGATAGGAAATCCTCTTACAGAGGAACAATCTGTTATGCGTACGACTCTTATTCCTAGTCTTTTAGAGGTAGTGGCAAGGAACGCTCATAGAGGCGTAGAAGATTGTCATATATTCGAGATAGGCGCTACTTATATTCCAGAGGAGTTGCCTTTAAGAGAGTTGCCTGAGGAACGTAGAACCCTAGCCATTACATTGAGTGGGCATAGGTCTGAAGAGTCATGGGATGCTGGTAAGGAGAAGGTAGACTTCTTTGAACTTAAAGGTATCCTTGAGGTGCTCTTTGAGGAATTGAATGTGAATGATTATGAGATAGTCCCCTCAAAGGATGTTATATTCCATCCCATGAGGCAGGCCTCAATAATTGTTCAGGGAAAGAACATTGGTTTTATCGGTGAGATGCACCCAGATATATTAGAAGGATATGGACTTAAAGATAGGGTTCAAGCTTTAGAGATAGAATTGAAACCATTAGTCGATTTCATGAATCGTCACATTGCGTATAAAGGGCTGCCTAGGTATCCAGCTGTTCTAAGGGATATAGCTATTATTGCTGATAAGTCAATTTTGTCTCGGAGAATCCAGGAGCTCATTGAGAAGAGCGGCGGCTCTCTAATTGAGAAGGTTCATCTCTTTGATACGTATTCTGGTGCTCAGATTCCTGAGGGTAAACGGAGTCTAGCATACTCCATAATCTATAGACATAAGGATAGGACTCTCACAGATGAAGAGATAAACGTTGTTCATGAAAGGATCATGAGCGTACTTACTGAAGAGTTAGGTGTTGAGGTTCGTAAGTAACATCCGTTCGAAGGTGTCATTTAATTTTAAATGACACCTTCGAAGACTCCGAGCATTACGCGAGAAGGTGGTTTTTGTGAATTGGATAGATTATTTCATAATCGGTCTATCATGTCTCTTAGGGATATTAGGGTTCAGAAGAGGCCTTATTCGTGAATTACTCAGCATAGCATCGGTAATAGCAGGATTTGTTGTGGCCCTTACTTCTTACGAGACGTGTGCGTCTTTTTTAGCCTATAAGTTGGATATGCCATCCTCGTTCCTTAATGTCCTGGCCTTTGCTATGCTCTTTATTTTAGTCAGTATGGTACTTCTCTTCTTGGGACATTTATGGAAAATACTGACTGCTTCTACTCCTGTAGCTTTCATCGATGGTCTACTTGGTGCGAGCTTTGGGCTTCTTAAGGCTGCGTTTGTAGTGAGTATTATATTAATGCTAATGGTTAATATAGGGCTTCCTGCGTTCCAAGAGCTTCTAATAGGTTCGTATTTAGCGCCTCACTTCTTGGTGTTATCCTCCACCTTCTATGAGGGAATAGAGAGAATACTCCCTGTAGATATAAGTACTTTTAACATATTAAAGCAGGAACTTTAAAATAGCTTCTTAAACATCAAATTATGCAATGGTGGCAATACTAAGTTCTATGAAAGGAGTGATCTTATCATGGAACTTAGTCAGGAATTCAAAGAACGCTTTGTAAAAAAACTTCAAGGCAAAGAATTTATTCTATACGGTGGGCTTTTAGAACTCTCCAAACAAAGAGGCTTACGACGAATAACCACCCGTGTTATACAGATACCAGCGAAAGAAAACGGTATGTATGCTGTAGTAGAAGCTGAGGTGGAAACAGAAGAAGGTATCTTTAAAGAGGTAGGCGATGCTTCTCCAGATAGCGTAAATAGAGCTATACGACCTCATATTTTAAGGATGGCAAGTACTCGTGCAAAGGCACGTGCCATGCGTGATGCAGTAGGAGTAGATATGGTAGCTTTAGAAGAGTTAGGTGATGGAGAAATAATAGGCGTAGAAGAAGAGGGAGATATCTTTCTTCAACCTGAAGATATAGTTATAACTTTTGGAAAGTACGTTAATAAGAAGTTGGGGGATTTACTCTCAATAGATAGGAATTATGTGGAATGGTTAAGCATGAATGCTAGAGATTCTATGCTTAGGGATTCAGCCAGAGAGCTGTTGGGTGAAGAAAAACGAACACATTGAGGGAAGATCCCCTTTGACTTTGAGGGGATGATTTTTTATGAGAACTTCGAATTTGCTTTATAGATCTAGTAAATCTCATATAGATGATAAAAGTGAATATATTGATGCTCAGGAAGAGCCACCTTTATCTTTAAATCGTAGAGAAGATAAACGAATATCAGTTCCAGAGTTGCTGGCTCCAGCAGGTGAATGGGAGTCCTTTGTTGCTGCCATTCAAAGCGGAGCCGATGCTGTCTATATAGGAGGTACTTCTTTTAGCGCGCGGCATTATGCAGCGAATTTTGGGGAAGCAGAGATACGTAAGGCTGTGGAGTATGCTCATATTCGAGGCGCTAAGCTTTATGTAACTGTGAATACACTTCTTCGTGAGAATGAGCTCCCTAAAGCAGCGGATTATCTTAAATTTCTTTACGATTCAGGCGTGGATGGCATCATACTACAGGATTTAGGGTTAATGACCATGGCGCGAGAACTTCTGCCTGATTTAGCACTCCATGGCAGTACTCAAATGACAATCCATAATCTCAACGGTCTTAAATTTTTGGAAAAATTCTCATTAAAGAGGGCTATCCTATCTAGAGAATTACCACTGGAAGAGATTGAGGATATTGTCAATAGTACATCTGCAGAAGTAGAGGTTTTTGTCCATGGTGCCCTTTGCTTTTCTTATTCAGGACAGTGTTTAATTAGTAGTTTAATAGGAGGGAGAAGTGGTAATCGAGGTAGATGTGCTCAACCATGTAGACTTCAATATGCTTTACTTGATGGAGATGGTGATGAGATAAGACTAGATGATGTGGGTTCACATCTTTTATCCACACGGGATCTCTGCCTTATATCTCATATTCCAGAATTAATAGAAGCAGGTGTACATTCCCTTAAGGTTGAAGGACGTATGAAACGTCCTGATTATGTGGCTACTGTAATAAGGATCTATAGAGAGGCACTAGATAGCTATAGGGCAGATCCTGAGGGGTTCAGTGTGGACAAAGGGATGTTAAACGCTCTTTTAAAGGCATTTAATAGGGGCTTTACCACTGCTTACTTCCTAGGACGACCAGGTATAGATCTTATGAGTCATAAACGTCCAAATAATAGGGGTGTGTTTCTCGGTAGAGTTGAAAAGTATGATAAGAATAAGAAAAGGGTTACCTTAAAGTTAGAGGATCGTCTTGGCGTAGGTGATGAAGTAGAGATCTGGATTACACGTGGAGGCAGATGTACAGCTAGGATCGATGATATATTAAAAGGTGACCAAAAGGTTCAGGAAGCCAGTGAAGGAGAACGTATTGGAATTTTCATAGATGGAAAAATCTCACTAGATGATCGTATCTTCAAGGTATACGATGCGCATCTTGCACGCGAGGCAGCTGAAGCTTATAAGTCTTCTAAGGAGCTAAAGAATATACCTATCTCTATGAAGGTACATGTGGCTAAAGGTTTACCGTTTACTCTGCAGATAACTGATGACCAAAGGAATATGGTTACAGCTAGTAGTCTTTTCTTGGCTGAAGATGCAAAGAAACATCCTCTGACACGTGAGGTAGTAGGAGAGCATCTTCTCCGTCTTGGGAATGTTCCATTTAAGGCGGAGAAGGTTGATGTGACAATTGAAGGAGACATTATGGTGCCTTTCAGTGAGATAAATGAGGTAAGGCGTCGTGCAATAGATTTAATATCCCAGAAAAGAGCTGAACAGGGTCAGCCCGCTAATATCATAGATAGTGTGAGTTTTAAGGAGAATCTTGAAAAGTTTCTGTCATTCTCTTCTTTTGATAAAAGTAGGGAGACCCCTCTTTTAAGTGTAGCAGTGGAGAATCTTGAGGGTGTGGAGGCAGCTCTATATGGCGGTGCTGATTTAGTATATATTTCTTCTCAGACTAATGTAAAGGATATAGAGGAGGGGGCATTCTTATGTGAGGATAAGGGTGTTCCTCTAATTATAAGGACTCCAAGAGTAGTGAGGGGGAAGGAATTTTATGACCTTGATGAGCTCTTCAAGCGTGTTAAGGATGGTCTGGCAACAGGGGTGAATGTAGGTGATTTAGGTGCCCTATATTTAGCCTTAAAGATGGGTTTGTCCACTTATACTGATTTTTCTCTAAATGTTTTTAATTCTGCTACTATAAGGATGTTAGGGGAAAAGAGTGTGGAGCAAGTGACCCTCTCTCTTGAACTCTCTTTAGCGCAGCTCTCGGCCCTTGCTAAGCCTGATGGAGTAAGGTTTGAGGCAGTAATCCATGGTAGATTTCCTATGATTATATCAGAGCATTCTCTCTTGACTGCTCTTTTAGATTCAGAGCGTTCAAGGAATAGGTGGTTTGGGCTTAAAGACAGGAAGGGATTTGTCTTTCCCGTTAAAGAAGATGAGTACGGTAGGACTCATATCTTTAATTCGGTGAAGACTTGTATGATCCAACATATTCCAGAACTATGCTCTACAAATCTAGATTTTGTAAGGATAGAGACGTGGGGGGAGACGCCTTCAGATATCGCCGAGCTCACTTCGGCTTATAAAGAGAATCTGTTGGCATTTGATGCTTCGCCTAGCACATATACTCTAAATGATCGTGGTGTTCGACTTTTAGAACGGCTAAATGCGGAAGGCATAACTAAGGGCCATTATTTTCGAGGAGTGGAATGATATAGAAGGGGGAAGAGTTAGTTTGTATACTTTGAGAGAGCTGTCGGGTGTTCAGAGCCTGATACCTGGTGAGGACTCATATACAGAAGAGGTAATTGATTCTCGCTCTAGAAGGGTCCTTGAATTTGATAAGATAGTTAAGATGGTTGCCGAGAGAACTTCCACTCGATATGGAAGGGAAAAAGCCCTTCTTTGTTCACCACTTGTAGATCGGGAGTTGATTCTCAGAAAACAATGTGAGACCAGCGAAGCTCATCAAATCTTTATAAGGCTAAGTGATCTTTCGTTTGGTGGGATTCGAGATATACGGACTTCAGTAGAGAAAGCGAAGAAGGGTGGTATCCTTTCTACTGGAGAATTGTTAGAGGCGGCTGATACATTTGCAGGTGCTAAAAGGTTAAAGAAATCTCTATTAAATGTGGATGGTGATTTTTTCTTAATAAGGGGAATGGCTGGGAGAGTAGGGCCTTTTTCTGAAATTGAGGAAGAGATCTTAAGGTGTATAGATGATGCTGGAGAAGTAAAGGATCATGCTTCTCCTAAGTTGCGTCAGATCAGGAATGAAGAGAGACGCCTCAATGAAAGGATAAGGGAACATTTGGAATCTATCATAAGGTCTCCTAAGTACCAAACTATGCGACAAGAACCTATTGTCACTAGTAGGAATGATAGATATGTTGTTCCTATAAAACAAGAATATAAAGGGCGTTTTCAGGGCATAGTGCATGATGAATCTGCTAGTGGTGCTACGGTCTTCATGGAGCCTTTAATAGTTGTAGAGATGAACAATAAATTGAAGACCCTTGAGTCTGAGGAACGGGAAGAGATCTATAAGATATTGAAGGATTTATCTGCTATGATCTCAGAGGAATCTTATCGAATTGAAGAGACGATAGAGATTTTAGCTGAACTTGACTATATATTTGCGAGGGCGAGATTGAGTCTTGATCAAGATGCGTGTGAGCCAATCTTTGATGATGGTTATGTTCTTGAGTTAAGAGGTGCTCGGCATCCGCTTCTGGGTAAGGGTGCAGTTCCTATAGATGTTCATCTTGGGAAGACCTTTGATATACTTATACTCACAGGGCCTAACACAGGTGGAAAGACAGTGACATTAAAGACAGCTGGTCTTTTGACTTTAATGGCACAGGCAGGGCTCCATATACCTGCTAAGCCTGGTAGTCAGGTAGCAATATTCAATAATATATTTGCTGATATTGGAGATGAGCAAAGTATAGAGCAGAGCCTTAGCACTTTTTCTTCTCATATGAAGCAAATAATAAAGATTTTGGGCCAGGCACAGGAAGGGGATCTTGTCCTCCTTGATGAGCTGGGATCAGGGACTGATCCTACAGAAGGAGCAGCTCTTGCCATGGCTATATTAGAATCTTTACGTAACCGTGGAGCAAAGCTCATAGCTACCACTCATTACAGTGAATTAAAGACCTTTGCTTATCTTAATAAAAGAGTGGAGAATGCTTCTGTGGAGTTTGATGTTGAGACCCTTAGTCCTACATACAAATTGATAATAGGGGTTCCGGGACGAAGTAATGCTTTCATTATTGCTAAGCGTCTTGGTTTGCCTGAAGATATAGTGGACAGGGCTACTACATTTCTTACGCGTGAAGAATTGAAGATTGAGGAACTTATAAAGAGTATTGAGGAGAATAGACAGATAACAGAGGTTAAACGTATAGAAACGGAGCTGTCAAGTGCAAGAGCACGTGAGATTGAGGCTGAGTATCGACGGAAGCTTAGGATGCTTGAAGAGGAGAAAGAGAAGATCGTCAGGGAGGCTCGTAAAGAGGCAGTTAAAGTGGTAGAAGAAGGTAAACGCCTAGTTCAAGAGACAGTCTCAAAGTTACGGCAATCTGCCCCAAAAGAACTTAAAGCTATTTCTAAGGATGCCAGGGATGCTCTTCAAAGCTACGATGAGGAGATTAAAAAGTCCCTTCAGCAGACATATAAGGCTTCTACTGAAGGGGATTATATAGACCCATCGAGTCTTACTCCAGGTACATCCGTGCTTTTAAAGAGCTTAAATCAGAATGCTATTGTTCTTCAAGAGCCTAATGGTAATGGAGTTCTTGTTCAGGTAGGTATAATGAAGATTAATGTACCTCTTAAAGAAATAGAACTTAGACAAGAGAGTGAATCCCCTCGTGAAAAGAGTAATATATCCTATCTTGCACGTAGAAAAAGCTCGAATATATCTACTGAGATCATGCTTCGTGGTATGACTGTAGAAGAAGCTTTAAATCTTCTTGATAAGTATCTAGACGATGCGTACCTTGCTGGATTAGAATCAGTTAGGATAATCCATGGAAAGGGAACAGGTACGCTCCGCCGAGCTATTACAGACTACTTAAAGAAGCATCCCCATATTAAAGAGTACAGACTTGGCGATTATGGTGAAGGAGGCACAGGTGTTACCATTGCTAAGTTCCGCATTCCTAGTAAGTGATTGGCTCATATTACGCGGACCCGAAGAGACCCTTAGGGGTCCGCGACAGTACCCTCTGAAAACCTCTATCGATAAAGTTTTGCAGAACTTGTCTTTGCTACTAACTTTCATATTAAGCTGAACAGCAATATTGAACCTATCTCCTACTGCCTCAAATATTTTGCTAATATCAATAATGGATACTGCGAGATTCAATTGGTTCACCTCTTTATTTTCTTCAAGCCGTCATTTTCTACATAGCCAAGTCATTTTATTGACTAAATCCTTACTTTTTTCATGCTGAAAGATTTTTGGATTTCGGGAGGAATAAGTATATAAATGTAGAATATGTATTTAATGAAATTAAATAGTATTGTTCATGTTTAAGTTAACTACTAGTCTAAACGTTTGGGTAGTTGCTCCTCATAAAAGGCAAGAATTTATTCTATCTATAAACATAGCATAAACATCCGCAAAACATCTAAACATAATATTCAACGAAACTGTCATACAGTTTTCGAGATTGTATATTTCCGATGAACTCATATAACAATTAGAATTAAATTGTTGAAGGGTAGCAATAAGATCACTATTATGATGGAAGAAGGATTGATTATGCAGATTGACATTACATTCGTTCCACATGAAGACAAGCTGTTACTCCCGCTTCCGTATAATCAAGTAGTTCAGGGATTTATCTATAATCATCTTGATTATGCATTAAGTTCTTGGCTACATGACGAGGCATATGAGTATAAGCGACGTAGATTCAAATTGTTTATCTTTGGACGTCTCACTGGAAAATATGCAATTAAGGAGAAGATGATAGAGTTTCAAGGACCTACTAGCTTAGCAGTTAGATCTGTAAATAATGATGTGCTATCGTCCTTTGCTCAACATCTGCTGAAAAAGAAAGAAGTTATACTAGGAAAAACACCCTGTACTATTTTAAATATAAGTCTTACCCCTGACCCTGACATCGACTTTTCGAAACCAGTTCGGTTAAAGGCTCTTTCACCTGTAACAGTCTATAGCACATTACGTACATTTGATGGGCGCAAGAAGACGTATTATTATTCTCCAATGGAATCGGATTGGGAAAATCAAGTATTAGAAAATCTCATTCGTAAGAGTCAGGCTATTAGTGAAATAAAGGGTAATCATTTACCCAACAATGTTTGGATAAGGCCTAAGAATATTAAGACTTCCCATATGAAGATCCTTACGTTTAAGAATACGATAATAAAAGGCTGGATGGGAATGTACGAGGTGTTTTTACCTAAAGAATTTTTCTTACTCGGGTACAATGGTGGTTTTGGGGCAAAGAATAGCCAAGGCTTTGGCACGATGGAGGTAATAAGTAATGCTTAAGACCATGTATAACTTAAGTTTAGACTTCCTTTATTATGAACTCCGGAGGAATGGAGAACCCGATGATCCACTGGAGTGGTATATCTTTGTGAGAGAGGAAGATCCGCTGCGTATTTTTCCATACTTAATGGAATCTCCAAAAGAGTCTATGGCAACGAATTTTTATGTTTTATTTCCATCACCTGAAGATGAGACCACTGCCATCTTAGAACAGAGGGAGTTTGATCCTGATAAGCATACACAAAAGATTCCATTTATAAAACCTACAGGTTCGCAATCTCCAGCTTTAGGTCCTGTCATTAAGCGTTCTTATAATAAAGCTAAAGGAGGCCCTTCAGAAAACACTCTTTGGACGAATATTACTTCATTCGAGAGGATAGCTAATGAGGGTAAAGAGTGGTCTGGTTTTTTCAAATATGCAGTAGATGTCTTAAAGAGACCTAATATTAAATTTATGGGCAAGCTCTATGAGGGTGATGAGGAGAGACCAGCTTTAGTACAGGCAATAGAGATAATTCCGGAGACGAAAACAGCCTTTTTAACAATTATCGGTGAAGATGGAAGATTACCCGGGGAGCACTTGGAGTATATTCATTATCTGCAGGAGGTAATAGGGGATGAGAAATATGCTACATCAAGTTATTTTCCTGTAGAAAATGGCATAGATATTTTAACCGGAACTAAAGGCGTTATATATCCTAACGCACTAAAAGGAGCTGGTATAAATATCACCAACGTGGATCGTATTGGCGTTTTTTCCATGTTAGAACCATCAAACGCATGGAAGAAGTATGCTTTATCTGTGGAGTCTGCAGATCTGCTATATATATTCAGTTACCATTTTAGAGATAAGTTTATAGGCAGAGTTGCTGGAGAAAGGGCTTTAATTTTACCTGAAGTTACTATGTCTTCAGAGACGCGAAAGGAATTCATTAATGATTTTCTAAATTACGTATCTGCTTCGCAAATGGAAAAAAGGGTATCTGCAAGGGAGGATTATCTGAGCTTTTTAGCAGCTGAAGAAGATTCTTTGGTCGGTATATCTATTATATGGGCGAAATTTGGACAACTTATGGAGAATGTAAAGGGCGTAATCTTTGATATTATGCCATCGAGATTATCTGCCCTATCCAAACTTATTGCTAAACAGAAGAAGATTAAATCACCTGTATTTCCACAGTATTGGATAGAAGATTGCGACTTCGATTTAGGACTTAATGGTTTTGCTAATCTTCTTAAACGCCCAGGAGGAATGCGCAACGCTAAAGTCAATAACGGTATGCAATTGTTCAAGGTCAAGAGATATTTAGCAGCATCATTGTATGATGGTCAACAAATGAATGAGACGCTGTTATGGGACGAGATCATAGCCACTGCTCGGGAATACCTTATAGAAGCTCAAAATCGTGGTAATTCTTATGGCTTAACTAATGAAGGCGTTTCAAAGAGCGGAGAGGCATATCTGACATTAGCTGGTTGGGTAAGATATATAGCTAGCTATTTAGATTTTTTTAGGAGGGCAGGTGTATTATTAAAGATGAATGACTGGGCTTATGAACCTCATTGTGATGAACTTAGAAAGTTTTTTAAAGATGCAGAAGCTACAGCGGGTCTGGACACTGAAGAGAAGGTTTACGCGTTTCTAATAGGGGCGCTCTTTGGTAAGTTAATGTCAATTCAAGCTGCACGAGGTGTTAATGTAGCTTCCAATGCTCTTACATGGCTGAGGCGACTTAGCTTATCCGCGAAGGACCTTCCCGAATTATATGTTAAAATACGTGAAAAGCTTTTTGCATATCAAAGTAGGGGCAGCAGTAGCATGAATGCAGTTTTAGAAGAAATAGGTCATTTAGGTGTAAAGATAGGTATTCCTAAGAATTTGAGCGCTATTGAAACAAATTATTATCTTCTTCTTGGGCAATCCCTATCTAATGTATTGATGCCACCGGTTTCTAAAGAGGATATCGAAAGCGAGGAGAAATAGTATGAATAGTTATTTAAAGAATAGACATGAGTTTATATTTGCGTATGATATACGTATGGCTAATCCCAATGGAGATCCAGATGAAAATAGACCTAGAGTCTTACCAGATGGTACGTATTATGTCACAGATGTGAGGCTTAAGAGGTTTATAAGAGACTTTTTTAAAATGCAGGGACGCGATATTCTAGTTGATGATATTGAAGGTAAGACCACAAACCTTACAGGTCGTGTTGGTGCATATCTTAATAAGATTGGGAAACCAAAGGCGAACGGACAAGAATTGGTTGATATAATTTTAGACTCTTTTATTGATGCTCGGCTCTTTGGAAGTACCTTAGCTTTTAAAGAATCAGCAGAACAGAAGTTTTCGCCAGAGCCTAAGACTCTTACTGGTGCAGTGCAGATTAAACATGGGGAAGCTTTACATCCTTGCCATGAGGTTTGGATAAGAGGTACCACTACCTTTGCTAGCCAAGAAGATAAGACACAGGGCACATTTACCGAGATGTATGGTTTAAGATATGGATTATTTGCATTCAATGGAATAGCTAATCAGTATAATGCTGGGAAGTCTCATTTAACGGAAGAGGACTATCGCGAGATGCTGCGGGCTATGTGGCTTGGTGTTAGGTCTGCTGCAAATACCCGTAGTAAGGCGGGTCAATCTCCTCGCTTTCTGTTAGAGATAGAGTATAAGACTGGGAGTGAATTTCAATTTGGATGTCTTTTAGACTATGTAAAAGTCTATGCTAATGATTCTGAGAAGAAAGATCCAACAACATGGTCTAGTCCTGATGATTATACTATAGATCTATCCAGGCTCTTCCAAAGACTCAATCAGGCAGCTAACCATATTGATAAAGTATCGTATTGCATAAGTCCGGATATAAGATTAAAGGAAGAGGATATGAATGCTCTAAGGGAATATACAAACCTTAATTATGATAAGTTGGTGATGTAATATGGCGGGCCATTCTGTTGTGGCATTTAAATACCATGCACGGTTTGGACATTTTCTGTGTGCAGAGGCCAGTGCAAGCGGTTTATCATACCCTGTGCCTTCACGCACTGCTTTATTGGGTTTAGTAGGAGCAGTTCTGGGGTTGGAAAAGGATTCACCTCAGGAGCTTCTAAAAGGAGCAGAATTCGCTGTGCACGGCGTTAAACCAGTTACTCATTGGCATACAGCTAAGTTTAGGAAGGATCCACCGGATACATTATCTTGGACAGTGAGAAGAGGCGCTAAAGGGACATCAAAAAACGAGAAAGCGACATTACCCTCTCAAGAATGGCTCTTCAATCCCAGCTATGTAATTATATCGTATTTGCCAGATGAGTACCATAGCGAGTTTGTCAGGCGTCTAAAGACCAAAGAACATTTCTATACGCCATGTATGGGATTGAGTGAAATGTTAGCACATCTGGATTTTGTAGATGAGGGTATTGCAGAGTCTACAGGTGAAGACGAAATAATAAATTCTTTGACGTTAGTGAGGGCCGACTGTGCTACTTTCGATGTCAGTAAGGTGATTTCAGAGGGGAAAAGGTTAGATGTACATTTGATTAGTCTTCCAAGGGATGTTACGGTTGATAGGGGATTTACGCATGCTGATTATATATATGAGACGATGGGAAGACCTATTTCTGTTCGTACTTCTCATGGCTGGCGTGTGACTATAGACGGAGATATAAAGGAGTTTATGTATCTATGAAACCTTTAAAATCGCATCCTAATAAATTATTGGAATGCCATATAAGAGAGGTACAACAGGCGGCTAATTCGATTCTATCACGTCACTGTTGTATACCCGTGGAAGCCGATGTTATAGAAGATATTGTGAGCCTTCATGATGTGGGTAAATCTACGTTATGGTTTCAGAAATATATCAATACTCAACGTTGGCAAGGGGATCCTATGCAAAAGGCTCATACTCCCCTTGGCTTTGTCCTCTCCACTGCTCTAGGAAGGGCAGCGGGGAGGGATCTTAAGTGGTATTTGCCTGTGTGTTTCAGCGTATTGGGACATCATAGCGGAATTCCAAGTAGAGAAGATATAAACTCCAAGTTACAGGGCGATGAGTGGCGAGATATATTAGAAAGACAGTTTGAAAGTTTCCCTACAGTATCAGCTGCTGAAGCTATTGGACATTCTGCTAATCTATTAGATAATTTGGAGATAGACTTCTTCAAACTATATCGGCATTGGTATAAGCTCTTTGTCGATGTGGATAAAATTTTAGAAGAAAATATTGAAGAGGCTATCCATCTTAGGCTATCCACACAATTTTGCTTTAGTGTGTTGCTTGAGGCTGATAAGGTATACCTTGCTCTCTCTGAGGATGGCAAGGATAGGTATCTTAACTCATCTAAGCCTGATTTTCAAGGAAACCTAGTCGATAGTTTCATAGCTGATCAGCCATATACACCAATAAATGAATTGAGATCAAAAGTGCGTAAGGAAGCATTAGAAATTATGGATTTGAATTCCGAATCACGGCTCTTTACGTTGACTTTACCTACAGGACTTGGTAAGACGTTGACCGCTGCATCCCTAGCTTTTACTAGATGGAAAAGGGCGGACGAAGCAAAGAAAATAATTATCGTTTTGCCATATCTTTCAATAATAGATCAAACGTCTAAAGTCTATGGGGATCTTCTGGTTAATCCTGAGACTTCAGTGTTGATGCAAAGTCATAGCCTTAGCGATTATAAGTACGATGATACTGAAGAAGAGGATGCGGAGTTTTTTTTAGATACATGGCAAAGTAGCATTATTATTACTACTTTCGACCAATTTTTACTTGCGTTATTAAGCTCTAAAACAAGGCATCAAATGAGATTTCATAATATGGTGGACGCTATCGTTATTATGGATGAGGTGCAAGCGATGCCTACTCATCTTTGGGATATAGTGGATCAGGCAATACGCAGCATGACTAAATCATTTAACACCACTGTCATAGCTATGTCAGCAACTCAACCAGGATTTATTAGAGATGCTTGTGAGTTGACGCGAGACAAGGTGAATCTTTATAGCCAATTTAATAGATATCAATTAGTATTGAAACATAGAACCCCAATGAAACTGGATGAATTCAGCGATATGCTGCTTCGAGAGAGGAAGAAGGAGCTTAGCGAGAAGAGATTACTGGTTACACTTAATACTCGACGTAGCGCAAGAAAGGTGTTCGATAATTTGAAGGATTTTTGGCCACATCCAGTATATTTTCTCAGTGCGGATGTTACGCCTAAGGATCGGTTAAATGTCATTGAGAAACTTAAGAAAGATAAGGGGCCATGTCTTGTGGTATCTACTCAGGTTATAGAAGCAGGGGTAGATATAGATATGGATCATGTTATACGAGATTTTGCCCCTCTAGATAGTATTATTCAGGTCGCTGGTAGATGTAATCGAAATGGCAAAAAGACGTGTTCTGATGTAGAAGTAGTTTATCTAGTTGGTAAAGATGGAAAGTCATATGCTTCTAAAGTGTATAAAGATGTTTCAGGCGGACCTGATCTTAGTTTGCAAGAAACTATTGGTGTTCTTGCGTCTCATGATGTGATACCGGAGCATTCTATACTTCCCTTTTGCGAAGAATACTTTAAACGATTATATGAGAAGAAGAATATTGGTGCCACGCATACAAGGCAATGGGCTGGATTTATAGAGCCTTTGCCTGTTTCACAGCTTTTAAGGGGCGATTCATCACGGCAGCACTCGCTGATAATACCAGAGCGGGATGAAGATAAAGAAGAGCTGCTGCAGATAGTTGAAGAGACGCTTTCTCTGGAAGATCATTGGGAACGAAGGAGAAGGCTTCGTAAAATAGCAGCTCGTTTAGCTAGCATAACAGTTAATGTTTGGGCTACTAGAGGATTTAATCCGGCGTATATAGCAGATAATATAGGTCCATATTGGTTTGTCAGGGAAGGGTATTATCATGAGGTTCGCGGGCTTGATTTGGGCATAAATGAGCCTTTG
Source organism: Firmicutes bacterium UBA5435 (assembly GCA_002426645.1). Taxonomy (GTDB): domain Bacteria; phylum Bacillota; class UBA5435; order UBA5435; family UBA5435; genus UBA5435. The sequence goes on from DIRN01000069.1 coordinate 20,253, forward strand.
CTCTTGTAATTTTTTAGATATCTATATATGGTGGGGTGATAGATATGTCTGAAGGAGGAAATGTTACGGGTGGAGGACATCTAGAGGTGAACGGGACAATGATGTGGTATTACCACATTTGTCCTCGGGAAGTTTGGTTGATAGGGCGTCAGATCACCCCCTACAAAGAAGATGATAATATGGAGATGGGCCGATATATATCTGAAAAGTCTTATAAGCGTGAGAGGAAAGAAGTTGAGATTGGTCCAGTTAAAATTGATGTCCTCTCAGCCCGAAATGGACGGGTTGTTGTGGGCGAGATAAAAAAGAGTTCTAAATATATGGAAAGTGCTAAGATGCAACTCTTGCTTTACCTAGATATATTACAGAAGGCAGGGATAGAAGCTGAAGGAGAACTGCGCGTTCCGTTGGAGCGAAAACGGGAAAGGGTAGTTTTGGATGAAGAAAATAAAAAGAAATTAGAGCATGCGAAACGAGATATTTTGAGAATTTTATATTTGGGCAAACCTCCAGAACCTAAAAAGGTAAACTGGTGTACTAAATGCGCCTACAGGGAATTTTGTTGGTCATAAAGTATTCTTAGGGGGCTAAGTCATGAAAAAGACTGTGTATTTATTTACAGATGGGCAAGTATCCCGTAAGGATAATACATTTGTCTTTCAAAGTGCTACTGATAAGCGTTTCCTTCCGATAGAACAAATAGGAGAGATATATGTCTTTGGTGAGGTTGATGTAACAAAGAAATTTCTTGAGTTGGCATCTAAGAATGAGATATTAATTCACTATTTTAATTATTATGGCTATTATGTTGGTACATTTTATCCGCGGGAGCACCTAAACTCGGGATATATGATACTCAAACAAGCAGAAGCATATATGAACGAGGAAAGCAGGTTAGGATTGGCAAATAAATTTGTAATGGGAGCAGTAGAAAATATTGAAAGAGTGTTAAAATACTACGAGCGAAGGAAAGAAGGTTTTCCTAGTTTATTATTGGAGCAACTTGGAGAATTGAAGTCGCAAATTATGCTACAGGAATCTGTTGAAGCTCTTATGGCTATAGAAGGTAATATTCGTAATCTTTATTATTCAGCCTTTGATTTTATAATAGGGGATCCAAATTTTAAATTTGTGGAGAGAAGTAGGCGGCCTCCTAAAAACGAATTGAACACGTTAATTAGTTTTGGAAATTCCATGGTATATACTACTGTATTGAGTCAGATTTATAGAACACATCTTGATCCGAGAATAGGATACCTTCACGCGACTAATTTTCGATCGTTTAGTTTAAATTTAGATGTGGCGGAGATTTTTAAGCCTATTATAGTTGATAGATTGATATTTAATATACTTAATCATAAGGCTATCACGAAAAATGATTTCTATGAAGATTCTGGCGGTATCATAATGAAAGAAACAGGTAAGAAGACTTTTGTAAGCGAGTTTGATAAGCGACTTAAAACTACGATTAAGTTACGAGGGCTAGGAAGATCTGTGTCGTATAGAACTTTGATACGTCTTGAGCTTTATAAAATTCAGAAACATCTAATGGGTGAGAAGGAGTACAAGCCATTTGTAGCAAGTTGGTGAAACAATAAACTTATACGTTTAAAGAAATAAGTAGGGTCAGTATGTTTTTAGAAGCCCGTTAGAGTGAGCCTTGACAATAATTAATGACTGATGAAGTTCAAATCATAGATCTTATATTCGTCCGAAAAAATGTGTATTAAGGCAGTAGAATTTTACAATAAGAGAGGATTGAAATGTTTGTTATTCTTGTATATGATATAAAAGAAAAGAGGGTCGCTAAAGTTCTTAAGAAATGTAGAGAGTATCTCTACTGGGTACAAAATTCTGTCTTTGAGGGCGAGATTACGCCCGTTAAGTTGAATATTCTTAAAGAAGAACTAAACGACATTATAATGTCTGATGAGGATTCGGTAATTATATATTCATTTCGTACGACAAAGTATAGTTCCATTGATATTTTAGGAGTACGGAAAGGTGGAGAGGACAATATCCTTTGATTTGCATGTCGTCGGTCACCAATAGTGCAAAAACCTCTGGGGTGCGACGACAATCTCAAATTATGCATTTACCTATTTAGCAGGAGTTTTGTTTTCTAGTCACTTAGAAATTCTACAAAGTCTAACTCGACCAGAATTATTTGCCCAGCTAAAACGGGTTTATATTCTACCTATGAGGGTTTGAAACCCACACGGACACTCGCCCGCCCCTGACAGCATCACCGTTTATATTCTACCTATGAGGGTTTGAAACAAAATTGCTTCGTATCTTAAGTATAGCAAATCATAGTTTATATTCTACCTATGAGGGTTTGAAACTACCCCCTCTTACACACCTCCCGACTGAACTGTATTGTTTATATTCTACCTATGAGGGTTTGAAACTGACGTCATATGGAGCGCTATGATTTCGAGGCCAGGTTTATATTCTACCTATGAGGGTTTGAAACATCTAATAGGGAATGCTCTTCTTTTCGCAGTGGAGTTTATATTCTACCTATGAGGGTTTGAAACGGCGGAGATGCAACGCTACAAATTCCGCTACACATAGTTTATATTCTACCTATGAGGGTTTGAAACGCAGGCGCAGGCGGAGGGGTAATCATAGAAGCAATGTTTATATCCTACCTTGTATGGAAGGGCCGCGTCAAGACCCCTTGTTTAATAAACACGAAATTTAACGCATTTTCATGGAATATCCTTTCGACAAGTATTATACACTACGGCGGCTCGCTTGCTCAGTAGGCGATTTAAGTTTGTATCATTCTTTGAGTAAAAGCCGTTAGACCCTATCAATATACTTATCTGTGTAAATGTTAATTTCTCGCCTTCGTTAGTATAGAATATAACAAGCAAAGACTTTCTTGTGAGATCGCCATTGCTAAAGTTTTAAGCTTGTTGAGTAAGAATCAAGAGGGCAGTTTCATTTTAACGGTGCTTATAAGCACCACAAAATAATGTATTTTTATGCGCGCAGAAGGATACCTCTTCCTATTATTGAAATATTATGTACCCAACTAGCGGGGATAAAATATTTCTTAACTGAAAAGGCACATTTGCAGAAATGTAGTGTCGCAAAGCCACGGGCCTAAAATGAGAGAGGGGGAACTTTCATCATGGTAGCCGGGTTATCAGGCTGAGAGGAGCATGGATTTTAAGGGTCTTTTGGAGTATAATTTTGAGATTGAGTTTTGCGATCTTTTTGAAGTATTTGCAGCTTTGTGCCTTCAAGAAGGAGGCAATTATCAATGAAGAATTCAAAGTTTATTAAAAAAGCTAGTGATATGATAAGGATAAAAAATATTACGAAGTTCCACAAACGCTTAATGGCTTTAGAAGAAGAGAAAAGTAGACTCCATAAAGGAATAGCAGTAATTGATGAAAGTTATGAGAAATGCGAAAAATACATGGCGCAAAATAGTAAGAAAAATTCTGAAGTGCCAGTAGATATTATGTTGTTATCACGAATAAGAAGCTTAGAAAAGAAGAAGAAAGACAAATTAGATAGGTTGGTTCAGGTAGAGAAAGAAATAGTGGCTATAAAGAGAAATATTAAAAACAGTACAATAGATTGAGCTATCGATAAGAAAAGATAATTAAAAATTCGTTTGAGTTCATCTATTGATTGAAGTTGCAAATTGTGGTATACTACAAAAGAGTGCTATAACACACGGTCCCAGATCATTAGAGGGGTGCCTCTGAAAAGTTAGAGGTTCTCTGATGGAATGAAGGGTCCGGAGGATTAACCATGGAGGGAGGTGGCGAGGAAATGGCCGTTATATCTATGAAACAACTTCTAGAGGCAGGAGTTCACTTTGGACATCAGACGCGTCGTTGGAATCCTAAGATGGCACCATATATCTTTACTGAACGTAATGGGATATATATAATAGATCTCCAACAAACTGTGCGCAAGATTGAAGAGGCCTATACCTTCGTCAAAGAGACTGTTCAAGAAGGCGGAAACATCCTCTTTGTAGGTACAAAGAAACAGGCCCAAGAATGTGTTCAAGAAGAAGCCATTCGTTGCGGAATGTTCTATGTCAATGTGCGTTGGCTCGGTGGTATGCTTACTAACTATAAGACCATAAGAAGCCGTATTGAGAGGTTAGGGCAGATCGAGCGGATGGAAGAGGATGGTATCTTCAAGGTTTTACCAAAAAAAGAGGTTCTTCAACTCACTAAAGAAAAAGAAAAGCTGTCAAAGTATTTTGACGGAATACGTGATATGAAGAAACTGCCTTCAGCTATATTCATAGTAGATCCAAGGAAAGAGCGGATCGCTGTAGCTGAGGCTAGAACACTAGGTATCCCTATAATCGCTATTGTGGATACTAACTGCGATCCTGAAGAAATAGACTATGTCATACCCGGTAATGATGATGCTATTAGAGCCGTAAGATTATTAACTGGGAAGATAGCTGATGCAGTCTTAGAAGCTCGAGAGGGCCAGCAGGATGTTGCTGAACAAGAGGATTCGGCTGAAGCTACTGACGTTGTAGAAGAAGATAATGATATTCAGGAAGATGAAGTAGCTGAGAACGAAGAAGATGGTGAAGTATAATCTGTTTTAAAGTTTAGTAAAATAGAGGAGTGCCTGTATGCTTTGGCAGGCACTCCCTAAGTTGAGTGACACGTAAGGAGGGATACTACCGTTTACCGTGAAGACGGGCATACGGTTAAGTCTATGGCAATTACGGCAAGTATGGTGAAAGAACTTAGAGAAAAAACAGGGGTCGGTATGATGGATTGTAAGGAAGCCCTTGTTGAAACAGATGGAGACATGGAACGAGCAGCCGAACTGTTAAGAGAAAAAGGTCTTGCTGCTGCGGCTAAGAAGGCTGAACGGATTGCAACAGAGGGCGCCATAGGTTCATATATACATATGGGCGGGAAGCTAGGTGTACTAGTGGAAGTTAATTGTGAGACCGACTTTGTTGCTAAGACAGACGAATTTCAGAGTTTAGTAAAGGATATAGCAATGCAGATCGCTGCTATGAATCCTAAATGGGTTTCTAAAGAAGATGTACCAGAGGATGTCCTTGAAAAGGAAAGAGAAATCCTTAGGACGCAGGCGTTAAATGAAGGGAAACCAGAAAAAATAGTTAACAAGATGGTTGAGGGACGTTTAGGAAAATTCTATAGTGATGTTTGCCTTTTAGAACAGGCTTTTGTTAAGGACCAAGATATTACTGTAAGTCAACTCATAACCGAGAAGGTAGCTTCTATTGGAGAGAAGATTGATGTAAGAAGATTCGTAAGATTTGAATTAGGCGAGGGCTTAGAAAAGAGAACAAACGACCTGGCATCTGAGGTCGAAGCTCAGCTGAAAGACAGGGCGTAAGGGAAATGAGCGATATGGAAACAAAAGCTCCGAAATATATAAGAGCGATACTAAAGATAAGTGGAGAAGCACTTGCTGGTAAAAACCGGTACGGAATTGACCCAGGCATTGTTGATTATGTTGCTGGAGAAGTAATAGATGTTTTTAATCTTGGTGTGCAATTAGGTATAGTAGTTGGTGGCGGAAACATATGGAGAGGAGTTGCAGGTAGCTCTAAGGGTATGGATAGGGCTACAGCTGATTATATGGGTATGTTAGCCACTGTGCTTAATGCTCTAGCGTTACAAGATGCTTTAGAGAAGCTAGGGGTGGACACCAGAGTGCAGACTGCTATAGAAATGCGAGAGGTTGCTGAGCCTTATATAAGAAGAAGGGCTATAAGACATTTAGAAAAGGGCCGCGTGGTGATTTTTGCAGCTGGAACTGGAAATCCATTCTTTTCCACCGATACAGCAGCAGCTCTTAGAGCAGCAGAGATTGAGGCGGAAGTAATATTAATGGCGAAGAAGGTGGATGGAGTCTACGATCGCGATCCTATGAAGGATCCATTAGCACAGAAGTTCGATAAGATCTCCTATATTGATGTCTTAAATAAAGGGCTTGGAGTAATGGATTCCACAGCTGCATCCCTGTGTATGGATAATAATATCCCTATAATCGTTTTTAACCTAAACAAACAGGGGAATATCATACGTGCGGTTATGGGTGAAATAGTTGGAACATATGTAGGGAGGGATAATCATGATAGATGAGGTTTTTATGAATACTGAAGAGAAGATGGGAGAAATTGTTGAATCGACAAAACGGGACTTTTCTGTAGTCAGGACGGGTCGCGCTTCAGTTGCGATCCTCGACAAGGTAACAATAGACTATTATGGTTCTCAGGTATCCCTAAATCAAGTAGCTACTGTATCAGTACCAGAACCGCGTTTAATAGTAATTCAACCTTGGGAGAAACGAACAATCTCTGATATTGAGAAGGCTATTCTCAAAGCTGATTTAGGACTTGTTCCCAACAATGATGGCAATGTCATCCGCGTTCCTTTTCCTATATTGACTGAGGAGAGACGCAAGGAGTTAGTAAAACATGTGAGTAAGCTCACAGAGTCTAAGAGGATAGCTGTGCGGAATGTGCGAAGAGAAGCTAATGAAAGCATAAAGACTATTGAGAAGGATGGGCTAATATCAGAAGATGATAAGAAAAAGGCTCTTGATAAAATTCAGGAATTGACTGATAAATATATCAATATGCTAGATGAGCTTCTTGAGAAAAAAGAAGTAGAAATTATGGAGATTTAAGTTTTTTAAGCACTGGAGAAGGCAGCGGTGATCCTTATGATTTTAAAATGGTTAAATCGTTACAGGAACCGGAATGGCTCTAAGGATAGAAAATGTCCTTCTGAACTAAGATTGCCAGAACACGTGGCGATAATAATGGATGGGAATGGTCGCTGGGCCCAGGCAAGAGGATTACCTCGTCAGGCGGGACATCGCGCGGGCATGGAAAACCTTCGCGATATAATAGAGAGTTGTAGTGAATTTGGGATAAAAGTGTTGACACTTTTCGCCTTCTCTACTGAGAATTGGGACCGACCAGCTGACGAAGTTAATGCTCTAATTAACCTTTTAGATAAATCTTTAGCAAACGAAATACGTGAGATGCATAAGAATAATATTAAAGTTATATTCACTGGACGCCTTTTGGGGTTTCCAAAGAGCCTTCAGAAAAAGCTGGAGGAAGGAATGAAACTAACTAGTGCGAATAGTTCTATGTTAGTAAATGTGGCTTTAAATTATGGAGCTAGGATAGAGATGGTGGATGCCGTACGGAGTATAGCTGAGAAAGTTGAAAAAAAAGAGCTTAGGCCCTCTCAGATTAACGAGGAGATCATCGAAGCACATCTTTACACAGCTGGTTTACCAGATCCAGATCTTCTAATACGAACTGGTGGAGAGATGCGGGTAAGCAATTTTTTATTATGGCAGATAGCATATACTGAATTATGGATTACTCCAAAATACTGGCCAAGTTTTCAGAGAGAAGATCTCTTAGAGGCCATTCATGCGTATTCGAAACGGCAAAGGAGGTTTGGCCGGGTAAGTACTTGAGCTAGTTGAAGCAGGTGGTCTTTTTGCTTATATTGAGAATTTTAACTGCGCTGATTGGGATTCCCGTTATAATTTTGGCGATTTGGTTAGGAAAAACTTCATTTGCTATTGTGGTCTCTATCCTTGTAGTAATAGGGGCATTAGAATTTTCTGACTTCGTAAAGAAGAAGGGAATAGTACATGGGAGAGGTAAGGTAGTTGCAACTGCCTTTGCTTTTCCTTTACTAGCCTTTTTTAACCTCTTTGAGACTGTCATTCCTTTTGCTCTAACTATTTTAATACTTTACAATTTGCTTTTAAGGCTCTTTTCGGGCAAGGTGAAGGATTCCATCCTTTATACTTCTGTTGGACTCCTAATTCCCCTTTATACTGGCTTTCTCCCCAGCCACCTTATACTTATAAGGGACATGGAAGGCGCTATGGGCCTTTATTTTTCTTTAATTACCTTTATGATAGCATGGTCAAATGATACTGCCGCTTACTTTGTAGGAACGAATTTCGGCAAGAGGAAACTTTGTCCAAGCGTAAGTCCAAAGAAGACTTTTGAAGGCGCTTTTGGGGGGCTAATCGGGGTTATTGTAGTAATATTTATAATGGATTTCATAATGATGAATCAATTTGGGATAACTGTATCTTTTTCAAAGTGGCATCTCTTCTTTATATCCATAATTGCCAGTCTTGCTGCTACATTTGGAGACTTAGTTGAATCTATGTTAAAGAGAGATGCAAATCTAAAGGATTCTGGAAATATAATACCAGGGCATGGTGGTGTACTCGATAGGTTTGATAGTGTCTTTTTTGTCGCTCCTATTGTGTATTATTATATAAAGTTTCTTGTAGGGCTTTAATCTCTTAGAAGGGTTGGTAATTTCATGGTTTTAATATGGAGGGTAGATTACTGATGATTAATAAAAAAATATGGTCACAGTATTCTGGTATACTCTATTTAATAATACTAATAGTAGGGTCCCTTCTTTTAGTGAAATTCATCTTACCATATTTTACACCCTTTGTAATCGCTCTACTTATAGCCTGTCTTATAGATCCCATTGTAGATTTTATCGAAAATAGAACTAAACTTTCTCGTGGAATTGCTGTATTTCTTGTCCTTGGAGTTCTTCTTGTAATAGGTACTGTTCTTTTAACTATAGGCATAGCTAGGATCGTAAAGGAATTAGAGGATTTAGCTATGGCTTTACCGAAGTATGATAACATTATGAGAGGACTTATAATGGACTTGATCAATAAGTTTGTAGAGATGTATACGGATGATACTGCTCCAGTTATGGCCATAATTCAGGATAACGTAGACAAAATATATGATACTCTTCGCCTAGCAGTTAATACTATTATGGGTATGCTTAAGTTTATCCCTGCACTCCTTGTTATACTTATAATAAGTTTTATTGCTACATACTTTATTAGTAGAGATAAGGAAATCATTGTTCAAAGCCTGTTGAACCTCGCTCCAAAAGAATGGAGACGAAAAGCTCTCATAATGAAGAGTCAAGTTGTCAAAGATACTATGGGGTTCATCAGAGCACAGTTTATCCTTACCACTATTAATACATTAATAGCTATAATAGGTCTAAAATTGATAGGAGTACGATTCTTTTTTGTCCTTGGGATAATAATAGGTTTACTTGATTTTATACCAACCATAGGACCAGGATTAATATTCGTACCATGGGCGATCTTTGATTTTCTTATGGATAAAGCAGGAGAGGGTATATATATCCTAATTCTCTATGGAGTGATACTTCTTGTTCGCCAAGCATTTCAAGCTGTTATTTTAGGAGAAAATATTGGGGTTCATCCGTTATTAGCTTTAATTTCTATATATATAGGTATAAAAGTCTTTGGAGTGGTAGGTTGTATTATAGGTCCTCTGGTAGCTGTAGTTTTAAAGGCGGTCATAGGAGGAACCTTACCATCTCTTATACAGAAATAATTTTTAGGCAGGTCTTTTGAATGAACAATATAACTAATTACTATAGTAAAAAGCGTCTTAGTATAATAGGGTCAACTGGCTCTCTTGGAACTCAGACATTAAATGTAGTTCGACGTTATTCGGATAGATTTCAGGTGGTGGCCCTTGCGGCGGGAAAGAATACTGAGCTTCTCTTAGAGCAGGCACGTGAATTTAAACCGTTGGTGGTCAGCATTACCGATGAATCTAAAATACCCTTACTAAAAAATGAACTTGAAAGTTCCGGGATAAAGATAGTAGGAGGAAACAACGGCCTTAGAGAGGTTGCTGCACTTCCAGATGCTGACATGTTAGTGAATTTAGTGGTAGGTGCAGTAGGACTTCTACCTACTTTAGACGCTATCTCTGAGGGAAAAGAAATTGCTTTGGCAAATAAAGAAACGTTAGTTGCAGGGGGGGCTATAGTAACCCGAGCTGCTAAGGAAAAGGGCATAGATATTATACCAATAGATAGCGAGCATTCTGCTATTTTTCAGTGCCTTCAAGGAGGAAGAGAATCGCTCAAGAGAATAATTCTTACCGCATCTGGTGGTCCCTTTCGCCAGGCTTCCCTAGAGGAGTTGGAGAAGGTGACTCCGCAGGAAGCTTTGCGCCATCCTAATTGGAGTATGGGCGGGAAGATCACAGTTGATTCAGCTACCCTTATGAACAAGGGCTTAGAGGTCATTGAAGCAATGTGGCTTTTTGGGGTTGAGTTATCCCAGATTGATGTGGTTGTTCATCCTCAGAGTATAATACACTCAATGGTAGAGTTTGATGATGGGGCTCTCCTAGCTCAAATGGGAGTTCCTAGTATGTTAGTACCTATTCAGTATGCACTTACATATCCAGAAAGGCTTGATTCTGGTGCGGAAAGGGTTGATTTCGCTACTTTAAAAACTCTAACCTTTGAAGAGCCAGATATGGTAAGATTCCCCGCTTTAAAACTTGCATACCAAGCCTGTAAAACTGGTGGAACTATGCCGACAGCCATGAACGCTGCTAACGAGATAGCAGTGGTTTCTTTCCTTTCAGGAAAGACAAAATTTATAGACATCCCGAGAATTATAGAGAAGGTCATGGAAAGGCATAATAACATAGTAGATCCATCCCTCGATGATATAATGTTCGTAGACGCCTGGGCGAGGGAGCAGACTCGCCGTTTTATAAAAATGGCGAAAGGTTGGTGACTAATTTGACGACTTTTATAGCGTTTCTTGTTGTCTTTAGTATTCTTGTGTTTTTTCATGAGTTTGGACATTTCATCGCTGCAAAGAGCGTAGGCATAAAGGTGGAAGAGTTTGCTTTAGGATATGGTCCGAAATTATTTGGGTTTTACATTGGTGAGACTTTTTATGCTCTTCGGGTCCTTCCACTAGGAGGGTTTTGTAAGATGGCGGGTGAAGAGATGGAGCCTGGGTCTGGTGAGATGGCATATGAGATAGAAGGGGTAGACCCTGAAAGGCTTTTTATGAATAAACCTGTACTTGCTAGGATGTTTACAGTAGCTGCAGGACCTTTTCTCAATTTCATCCTTGCTGCCATCCTCTTTGTTTTAGTCTTTCATACGGCTGGCGTTCCTACTGTAGTAGTGCATGATGTTCTTCAAGACTGGCCAGCAGAAGAGGCGGGCATTAGACAGAACGACGAAATTATAGCTATAAACGGTAAGGGACCCAGCTTCGAGGAGATCCTCATGAACATAAACGCTAATGCTGGTAATCCTATTGATGTTACTATATTAAGAGACGGAAAAGAGATGACTATAAGGGCAGTACCTAGATACAATCCAGAGGTGCAAGGGGGGCAACTCGGAATAAGTCTTACCTACACTTACATTAAAAAAGGATTTTTAAGGGCATTGCGTACAGGAATAGATTTCACTATCAGTACTAGTAGGACTGTGCTTGTAGGAATATGGCAGATGATTGCTGGTAGGATAAAGGCTGATGTAGCAGGACCCGTAGGGCTCGTTCAAATGGTGGGCACTACTGCACAATATGGTATTCTTTCTCTTATCTTCTTTACTGCACGGCTTAGCGTAAATTTAGGACTTTTAAATCTCTTTCCTATACCTATATTGGATGGAGGTTGGATACTATTTTTTGCCATTGAGGGTCTTAGAGGTCGTCCCATTGATGCGCAGTATCGAAGTTTTGCTCAATTGGTAGGAATAGCTCTTCTACTGCTCTTAATGGTATTTGCAACATATAGAGATATTACAAGATTATCCTCTTTATGAGGTAAGCCTAATGGGGGGTGTATGTCTTTGGCGTCGATAAAGAGGCGTCATACTAGAGCGGTTAGGGTTGGAAACCTAACCATCGGTGGGGATGCAATGATCTCAATTCAGTCGATGACTAAGACTGATACGCGAGATGTGGACGCTACAGTTAATCAAATAGAAGAACTTGCCCGTGCTGGCTGCGATATAGTAAGAGTTGCGGTGTCAGATATGGAGGCTGCAGAGGCCTTTGGCAAGATACGGGAGAGAAGCTCATTGCCTTTAGTAGCCGATATCCACTTTGATTATCGGCTTGCTCTTAAGGTAATAGAGTTAGGAGCAGATAAATTAAGAATAAATCCAGGTAATATTGGTTCCAAGGAGCGAATACGGAAGCTAGTTGAAGCTGCTGCAGCGCGGAACGTACCAATACGAATAGGTGTAAACGCTGGTTCTCTAGAGAAGCGCCTCTTGGAGAAGTATAGAGGCCCTACAGCTGAAGCTATGATTGAAAGCGCTGCAGATAATGTAAGACTCCTTGAAGATCTGGATTTTTTTGATATTGTTGTTTCTCTTAAGGCCTTCGATGTATTAACTACTCTAAAGGCGTATCAGATTTTCTCTGACGAATTCGATTACCCCCTTCATGTTGGTATTACTGAAGCTGGGACACTTGAAACTGGTGCAATAAGATCCTCTGTCGGAATAGGCGCTATTCTTCTAAATGGTATTGGTGATACGATTAGGGTATCATTGACAGGACCTCCATCTAAAGAGGTAGATGTAGGGTATGAGATACTTCGTTCATTAAATCTACGCCAACGTGGCCCTACAATAGTCTCCTGTCCTACATGTGGTAGGTGTGAGATGAATATACCTCAGATTGCCCAAATAGTAACTGAAAAGACTCGACATATAGAAAAGCCCATTAAGATCGCTATAATGGGCTGTGTGGTAAATGGTCCTGGTGAAGCTAAAGATGCTGATATAGGGATAGCTGGGGGAAGGGGTGTTGCCCTTCTATTTAAAGCTGGAGAACCTATACGTAAGATTAGAGAAGAGAATGTGGTAGAGGAATTGCTTGCAGAGATAGAGGCACTATAGCAAGATTTCTGAGTGCGAGCTTATAAGGAATTAAAGGAGCGTGGTTTTGGTGCGGATGTCACAACTTTATGCACCCACCTTAAGGGAAGCCCCTGCAGAGGCGGAGATATCTAGTCATGCTTTAATGCTTAGAGCTGGCTTAATTCGTAAACTTGTATCTGGGGTTTATTCGTATTTACCGTTAGCTTATAGAACACTAAGAAAGATAGAAGATATTGTTCGCGAGGAAATGAATAGGGCAGGTGGTCAGGAAATACTCATGTCAGCTATCCAACCAGCGGAGCTTTGGATAGAAAGTGGACGATGGAATGACATGGGCTCTGAAATGTTTCGTCTCAAGGATAGAAATGGCAGACAGTTTTGTTTAGGTCCAACTCATGAAGAGATATTTACCTTTCTAATCAGAGATGAAGTTAGATCTTATAAACAGCTTCCTCTCTTGCTCTATCAAATACAGACGAAGTATCGTGATGAAATGCGTCCTCGATTCGGCCTTATAAGAGCCAGGGAATTCATAATGAAGGATCTATATAGCTTTGATATTGATGAAGCTGGTTTAGAACGTAGCTATGAAAAAATGTATGAGGCATACTGCAGAACGTTCGAACGTTCTGGTTTAGAGTATGTTGTAGTTGAAGCTGATACAGGTACCATGGGTGGGAGCGCTTCTCATGAATTTATGGTAGTGACAGATACGGGTGAAGATCTAATAGCAAAATGTTCAAAATGTGGCTATGCTGCAAATATTGAGAAGGCTGAATGTGTAGCTCCCAAAGGGCTCAATGCAGATCGGGTAGAAATAGATGGTGAAAACCCTAAAGAAGTCATTACCCCTAATATAAAGAGCATAGACGAACTATCGTCTTTCTTGGGTAAGTCTGGGAAGGATATGATTAAAACACTAATCTATTTGGCTGATGGACAACCTATAGCAGCTCTTGTGAGAGGCGACAGAGAAATCAATGAGATAAAACTAAAGAATTTTTTATCCGCGTTCACACTTGAGCTAGCGGATGAAGCTACGATAATGGAAGTTACAGGGGGGCCGTTAGGATTTTCAGGACCTATAGGGTTAACGGGAATTAAGTTAGTAGCAGATGAAGAAGTACCTTTTATTCAGGACGCAGTAGTAGGCGCTAACCAAAGAGATAAGCATTTAATTAACGTAAACTACGGAAGGGATTTTAGCGCAGATAACATCGCTGATATACGTAAGGCAGTGGAAGGCGATGCATGCTCTAAGTGTGGTGAGCCCATTGAAGTGGTCAGAACTATTGAGGTAGGGCATATATTTAAGTTAGGTACAAAATATACTAGTGCTCTAGGCGCTACTTTTTTAGATGAAAATGGTCGTGAGCGCCCTATGATAATGGGCTGTTATGGTATAGGAGTTACACGTACCATGGCAGCTATAATTGAGAAAAATCACGATGAGAAGGGTATAATCTGGCCGTTTTCAGTTGCGCCCTTTCACGTTACTATAGTTCCCATTAATATAAAGAATAGTGAGCAAAAGGCTGCTGCCTTTAAGCTATATAAAGAGTGTTTAAACAATGGAGTTGAAGCTGTTATAGATGACAGAGATGAACGATCAGGTGTGAAGTTTAATGACGCTGATCTTATAGGGTTCCCTATTCGTATTACAGTAGGCCCTAGATCCCTCAAAGAAGGCAAGGTGGAGATTCGACTAAGACAGAGCGGCAAGGAGATTCAAGTGCCTTTAGGATCAGCGGTGGAAAAGATTAAGACGTTGATCAAGGAGGCTGTCATATATGAAGATCGCTGTAGTGATTCCGGCATATAATGAGGAAAAAACTATAGGAGATGTTCTTAATGTAGTCAAAGAAGTCGAGACTATTGATGAGATAATAGTAGTTGACGACGGTTCTTTGGATCATACTGCGGAAATAGCAAGACTTGAAGGGGTTAAAGTTATTTCTTTAGAAAAGAACGTTGGCAAGGGTGGTGCTGTAAAGGTAGGATTTAATAGTACAGATGCCGAGATCATTGTTCTCCTGGATGCTGATCTTTTAAATCTTTCTCCAAGGCATATTAATGCACTCTTAGAACCTGTAATAAATGGTAGTGCTGATATGACCCTTGGAATCTTTGGAAATGGTCGTTTCCGCACTGATTTTGCTCAGAAAGTAGCCCCTACTTTAACGGGTCAGAGAGCAATTAAACGGGAATTATTGGAGGCCACAGCCCATCTTGATCTTGCTAGATTCGGAGTTGAGAAAGCCCTTACTGAATGTGCAAAAGAGAAAAAGGCGAATGTGGTTCCTGTTAAACTAGACGGGGTCTCTCACGTCACAAAGGAAGAAAAATTAGGCTTTTGGGAGGGGTTTAAAGCTAGGGTAAGAATGTATTGGGAAATATTAAAGGCCATGCACTAGAGGAGAGAATAGCAAATGTCTGAACTATATGTCATTGAGCCTGATAATGATGGAAGTAGTCTCTCAAGGCTTGTAGAGATGTCAGGCGTATCAGGTAAATTAAAAGAACTTTTACACGATGCAAGAATAGATAAGGTATTGGTAAATGTAAGAGATAGGATTTGGGAGGTACACATTCGGACTAATAATCCTCTTCTTTCCGTAGACGGTAAGACCTTTAAAAAGAGTATCACCCTTCCTGTAAAGGGGCTTAAAGGATGCATATTTCAGATATCAAGGGATCCACGAGGTCTTTCGTTAGAGGAAGCTCTCAAGATTGAGTGGGAGAATATCCTTACAGAGTTAAAAGGTAGGCAACCAGCTATAAATGGATTGCTTTCTATGTCGCGTTGGAGCATCGCTCATGAGGGGCCAGAAGAAGTTTTGGTAGAGGTCGTTGATGACATAGGGGTTACATTCCTTAGTGATAAAGGATGCGCTGAATTGATGGAAGCCCTCATACTAGAGAGACTTGGTAAAAAGGTAAAGGTGCGTTTGATCGTAGGCGACTTTGACGATGAATTCGAAGAGATACTTTCAGAACAGGAATTAATAGAGAAGAATGAAGTCGCACAGGCACTAAAAGATCAGGGTAATAGGTCCAAGTCAGCTTTTGTTGGAAACAAGGGTATAATCTTAGGGCGTCCTATTAATGTTGAACCAGAGAAGATAAGACCCATAAATGATATAACAGAAGAAGAAAATAATATTATCACTGAAGGGATGATATTCTCCAAGGATGTTCGTTTATTGAAGAGCGGACGCACCTTGGTTACTTTCGGCATTACTGATTTTACAAATTCAATAGAAGTAAAGGTCTGGGAGAATGAGAAGGAAAACAAGGCAAGTGAAGCATGCCAGGAAGATTCATGGGTACGAATAAAAGGCAATGTTCAGACAGATAAGTTTTCACAGGAACTGACTCTACAACCATCTGATATCCAACTCATTGAGCCTTACGAAAGAGTGGATTCTGCTACTGAGAAACGTATTGAACTCCATTTGCATACTAAGATGAGTGCTATGGATGCAGTTGTTGATGTTGAAAGGGCAGTACATCAATGTGCAAAGTGGGGACATCCTGCTATTGCAATAACTGATCATGGTGTTGTACAGTCACATCCTGCTGCCTTTGATGCAGGTCAAAAATATGGGGTTAAGATACTCTATGGTTTAGAAGGATACCTCGCTAACTCAATAGATTCCGCCAAGGACTACCATATTATAATTATCGCAAAGAATGATATAGGCCTGAGGAATCTATACAAACTGGTAAGCATCTCACATCTTGATGACTTTCATCGTCACCCTAGGATACTTAGGGATAAACTAGTGGAATTGCGAGAGGGCCTTATCCTTGGATCAGCTTGTGAGGCAGGAGAGCTATACCAGGCTATTATTTCTGGTAAATCTGAAGACGAGACAGATGAGATAGCTAATTTCTATGATTACCTAGAGATTCAACCTATAGGAAATAATGAATTTATGTTACGGAATGGGCAGGTTACATCGGAAGATGAGTTAAAAGATTTTAATCGTAAAATATTTGAGATTGGAAAGAAATTAGGTAAGCCAGTTGTAGCTACTAGTGACGTGCACTTTTTAGATCCTCATGATGAAGTTTTTCGTAGGATCCTTATGGCTGGTCAAGGCTATGAAGATGCAGATCTCCAACCTCCTTTATACCTTCGCACAACAGATGAGATGCTAGAAGAACTATCTTACCTTGGAGAAGAAGGCGCTAAAGAAGCTGTTATCACCAATCCTAAGCTCATAGCCGATATGGTTCAAGACTTGAGGCCTGTCCCTGATAAACTTTATACTCCTAAGATAGACGGAGCTGAGGAACAGATTCAAACTATGGCATATAATAAGGCTAAGGAGTTATATGGAGATACTCTCCCAGAAATAGTAGAAGCACGTCTGAAAAAAGAATTGAAGTCTATAATTGAGAATGGCTTTTCAGTTATATACTTAATCGCTCATAAGCTGGTAACTAAGTCTTTATCCGACGATTATCTAGTCGGTTCTAGAGGCTCAGTTGGTTCATCTTTCGTGGCGACTATGTGCGATATAACAGAGGTAAATCCTTTACCCCCTCATTATCGTTGTGGAAACTGTAAGTACTCTGAGTTCTCTAAAGATACAAAGATAATGTCAGGATTTGATTTACCAGATAAAGCCTGTCCAATATGTGATGAGAAGTTACATAAAGACGGACAGAACATACCTTTTGAGGTTTTCCTAGGCTTTAAAGGAGATAAGGTACCAGACATTGATCTTAACTTCTCTAGTGAATATCAGGAGCGGATTCATAAGTTTACTGAAGAGCTCTTTGGTTCTGAACACGTGTATAGAGCGGCCACGCTCTCTACTTTAATGGATAGGACTGCATATGGTTTTGTCAAGAAGTACTTTGAGGAACGCACGAATCATATTAGAACAGTAGAAATAAATAGACTGGTAAAAGGGTGCTGTGGAGTTAAACGTACTACAGGGCAACACCCTGGGGGCCTTATGATAATACCCCAGGATAGAGATGTACATGAATTTACTCCTCTTCAGTATCCTGCAAACGATAAAAGATCTAATACTATTACTACGCATTTTGAGTATGGTTCATTTAAAGAGAGGCTTCTCAAACTTGATCTTTTAGGGCATACTGATCCAACTCAATTACGTATGTTACAAGATATAACAGGTGTTGAAGTAAAGAAAATTCCCCTAGATGATCCTGCAACCATGAAGATCTTTTCTGGTCTGGAATCACTCGGTATAGACCGTGAATATGCTGGAGGAAAAGTAGGAACATTAGGAGTCCCAGAATTCGGAACGCCATTCGTTCGTCAGATGCTTGAGGCTACTTTGCCAACGACTTTTGCAGAACTCATAAGGATAAGTGGTCTTTCTCATGGTACAGATGTGTGGCTTAATAATGCGGCAGACCTTATAGCGAATAAGACTGCTACGCTTGCTGATGTTATTGCTATGAGAGACGATATAATGAACTACCTCATATCTTGTGGCGTTGAACCATCTAAGGCTTTTAAAATTATGGAGAATGTCAGGAAAGGAAGGGGACTCTCTGCAGAGGATGAAGAAGCCATGAAGGCTGCTGAAGTTCCAGAATGGTACTGTGAATCAGCAAAGAAAATAAAGTATCTTTTCCCCAAGGCCCATGCTGCGGCCTATGTAACCATGGCCTTTAGGCTAGCTTACTTTAAGGTTCATTATCCAGCGCCATTTTACGCCAGTTACTTTACTGTAAAAGCGGATGAATTTGATGTGAACATGGCTACTATGGGCAAAGAAGAACTCCGTGCAGAATTGGAAAAACTACGTGCTAAGGGTAATGATGCGACTCCTAAAGAAGCTGGTCTCTTGGAAGCTATGGAGGTAGCTTTAGAAGCCATTACAAGAGGTGTAACCTTTCTTAACGTTGATCTTCAGAAGTCCCATGAGTCGAAATTCCAGGTTAAAGGGGATAGTATACTCCCTCCTTTTGTTACTCTCCCGGGCTTAGGCACTAGTGCAGCAAAGAATATAGTAATTGAAAGGGAGAAGAAACCTTTTACTTCAATAGAGGATTTAAAGACGCGAGCTAGGCTGAGTAAAACTGTGATAGAGATCTTAAAGGAAAGCAACGTCTTAACTGACTTACCAGAGAGTAATCAATTGACACTATTTTAGAATATAGGTTAATGTGTTATCAGCTCTTGAGGAATTGGCAAATTTATAGATAAAAAAGGATAATTTATGTACTTGTATTACAATAAAAGAAATGGTACACTTACATAAGAAGGTTCGTTTATAAGGTCGTGCTTAGCAAGGCAGAATGGAGTAATTGTAATTGAGAAGGTTTAAGTCCACAGTTCCTTTCTTTCTCATAACAGGCATTTTGGTCATATCAGCTATTACATGGACAAAATCAAGCTTAGAGTCAAAGGTCACTTTTGATTCTAAATTAGTTATGGATACTATGGTTACTATAAAGGTAATAGGAGAAAGGGAAGAAAAGGCACGTAAAGCTATAGATGATGCTTTTGATGCCATATCCCGAATGGACAGGCTTTTAAGTTTATATGTTAAAGGGAGCGATGTGACGCGAATCAATGAAGCATCAGGGGAAGGATATGTGGAAGTAAGCTCTGATGCATTGAAGGTCATTAAAGCTGCCATTAGCTATTCCAGGCTTACAGAAGGTGCCTTTGATCCTAGCATAGGCCCTCTCATCCACCTTTGGAACTTTGATACTGGTAAAGGTCATTTGCCAGACCCTGAGGAAGTCATCTGGGAACTAGCTAAGGTGGATTATAGAAAGATTATAGTAAATGATGATAAGAGAGAGGTAATGCTAAGTGATGAAGGCATGAGGCTCGATCTAGGGGGAGCAGCTAAAGGGTATGCAGCAGATGTGGCATTAGAAGTCTTGCAAAGACACGGTATAAAGTCAGCCCTTATTGATGTAGGTATGAGTAGTATGCGGGTGCTTGGTCTTAAACCTAAAGGTGAAGTATGGAGAATAGGTATTAGCCACCCTAGAGATCCTCAGAAATATCTTGGGATCTTGCTACTTCAAAGCGGAGAAGCTATAGGGACTTCCGGCGATTACCAGCAATTCTTCATGGAAGATGGTAATAGATACTTTCATATATTAGATCCAAGGACAGGATGGCAGCCTAAGGGCACCACGAGCGTTACTATTCTAACAGATAATGGATTAGACGCTGATATCCTTTCTACGGCCATCTTTGTTTTAGGACCAGATGAAGGTATGAAATTTGTTGAAGAACAAGATGGGGTCGAGGCGGTGATGGTCACTGAGAACGGAGAAATTTTGCTCTCCTCAGGACTCAAAGGAAGATTCAAGGCAGCAGGTGAATGATACTGGGTATATTAAAAAATTGCTATATATATCTTTTCTTATCTCTATTGGGATAGTCCTCCATTTAATAGAAGGAATGATAAGCGGATTCGGGCTTTCATTAATAGTTCCAGGTATTAAGTTGGGTTTAGCAAATATAGTAACTCTTATAACCATTGTTTTATTTGGGTTAAGAGAGGCTCTATGTGTTGCAACCCTTCGCTCTTTGCTTGGGTCTTTACTATCGGGGAGATTTTTAACTTTGAGTTTTTACATGTCTACAGGGGGAGGTATAGTTAGCGCATTTTTTATGGGATTTATATACTCTAGATTTCCGGATCTATTTAGTCTTATAGGCATTAGTGTTCTAGGGGCAGTGATACATAATTTGACTCAAATTATGATCTTTTATATATGGGCAGGTCATTTTGGAGTATTCTTCTATGCTCCATATCTTACTCTTGTGGCTATACCCACTGGTTTTTTCGTTGGTTTGGTGACAATATATGTAACGAAATACTTTAGAAGATCATATAAAAGAAATAAATTATTTTAACCCTATAAGGTAGAAAGATTCTGAGGTTTCTTGGAGAGGAGGAATTATTAATCCATGTTACAATCAAGCAGAATAAAACCTATCTGGCTCTTCATATTCATATTATTTATTGGAATAGTAATTGGCAGTATAATTGGGGAGCTTCTGGGAGATTATATTCCAGTCTTATCAAAGGGTCCGACACTTCGGCTTGCACCTCAGACTCTAAGTGTAGGCGATATGGCTAGCTTAACCTTTGGATTCATGCTTCGTCTAAATACATTTACAATTGTCGGAATTATTCTTGCTATAGCTATTCTAAGATATTTATAGTTTTGAAGGGAGGAATTCACCTGAATCTGGTGGATTAGATTGTGAAGAGAATCGTTTTAGCTTCCACTTCGCCGCGTAGAAGGGAACTTCTTAATCAAATAGGATTATCTTTTGATATTATCCCAAGCTCTACTTTGGAAAAAGATATAGACTCTTCTGATCCTATTCAGGGGTCAATAGAGGCCGCCGAAATAAAAGCATTGAATGTTGCTGCTAAATTAAGTGGCGATGTATTAGTAATCGCTGCTGATACCGTTGTAGTTATAGATGGTATGGTCTTGGGAAAACCTAAAGATAAGGATGAAGCTAAATCTATCCTCAGGCGCTTAAGTGGAAGAGTTCATGAAGTTATCACTGGATTTTTTGTTATTAATGTCTTAACGGATAAGAGAAGTTCAGGTTACGAAAGGACAAGAGTATGGTTTCGTCAGTTAACCGAGGAGGAGATAACCTCTTATGTAGAATCTGGCGAACCTATGGACAAGGCTGGAGCATATGGTATACAAGATTTAGGGTCTTTACTAATTAAGAGGATAGAGGGGTGTTACTTTAATGTTGTAGGGCTTCCGATAAGCTCTCTCTGCGAAGTTTTAAAGGACTTCGGGGTAAATCCTTTACTTAGGATAAATAGTTAATTTCAATGAATGGTTGGGGGTTTTTTAAAATTTTTCATAAGAGAAAGAGGGCGTTTTATATGATGGATTCTAATACCTATGATTACCGCTTCACAATTAAGGATATGCCTGAGGAGGAAAGGCCTAGGGAGCGTTTATTGAAATTTGGACCCGATGTTCTAACTACAAGTGAGCTTCTTGGGATTCTCATAAGAACAGGTACACGTTCTAATACCGCGGTAGAATTGGGAAATAAGCTTTTAGCTCGCTTTGGTGGATTAAAAGGAATAGTCAAAGCAGATATTCATGAACTTACAGTAGTGGAGGGAATTGGGTTAGCAAAAGCTATTCAGATTAAAGCGGCTATAGAATTAGGTAGGCGAGTAATAGCCTTAGATAGAGAGAGTCGTTCTTCTATTAGAACCCCATCAGATATTGCAGACTTACTCATGTTTGACATGCGTTATCTCGATAAAGAGCACTTTAAGAGTGTCCTCTTAAATACGCGAAATGAGGTACTTGATATAGTTACCATATCTATAGGTAGCCTTGACGCATCTTTAGTACATCCACGTGAGCTTTTTAAGGATGCTATCAGGCGTAGTTGTGCTTCTGTTATCCTTGTACATAATCATCCTAGCGGAGATCCTACTCCTAGCATGGAAGATATAAAACTAACTAGACGCCTTAAAGAAGGTGGAGCTTTATTAGGCATAAGAGTTCTTGATCATATAATTATTGGAGATAATAGATTTTTAAGCCTTCGAGAGTTGGGTCTCTTAGATAAGCGAAGTAAAGAGTAGACTTTATAATTTGAAGGTGTAAGGCGAGAAAGGGGAACGCCATATGATATTAGATTTTATAGCGGGTAAATTCTCTAAGGATATGGGTATTGACCTAGGTACTGCAAATACCCTTGTTTACGTTAGAGGTAAAGGCTTGGTACTTCAAGAGCCAACAGTAGTAGCTGTCCATAAGAACACGGGTGAGATTTTTGCTGTGGGAAACGAAGCTAAACAAATGGTGGGAAGAACACCTGGAAATATAGTTGCCATTAGACCCCTCAAGGACGGTGTTATTGCTGATTTCGATATAACTGAAAAGATGTTGCGTTATTTTATCTCTCGTGCCCATAGACGTAAGACTTTAGTGAGGCCTCGAGTAATTGTTGGTATTCCCACAGGTGTTACAGAGGTTGAAAAACGAGCGGTTCTAGATGCTGCTTTACAGGCTGGAGCAAGAGAGGCATATTTAATCGAAGAGCCTATGGCATCAGCTATAGGTGCAGGGCTTACAGTTGCTGAACCTAGAGGGAATATGATTGTGGACATAGGTGGAGGCACTACAGAAGTAGCTGTTATTTCTTTAGGAGGTATTGTCACGTCGCGTTCAATAAGAGTTGCAGGCAATGAAATGGACGAAGCGATTGTTCAACATATTCGTAGGGCTTATAACTTAATGATCGGAGAGCGAACTGCTGAAGATGTTAAAACAGGAGTCGGTTTTGCTAAGATCTTTGAGGATGAAGAGATCCCAGAGGATATGAGAGAAATAGAGGTTAGAGGCAGAGATCTTGTAACAGGACTTCCTAAGACTATAGTTGTTACGGCAGAAGAGATCGAAAAGGCTCTATCCGAGCCTGTAAGGGATATAATTGATGCTGTAAGAGTAACCCTTGAAAGAACTCCTCCAGAATTAGCAGCTGATATAATGGATCGAGGGATAATTATGAGTGGTGGAGGTTCCCTTTTGAGGAATCTTCCTAGACTCTTAAGCAGTGATACGGGAATGCCTGTTCATCTTGCAGAACATTCTTTAAGTTGTGTGGCAATGGGAACAGGTAAGGCTATAGAACACTTTGAAGATTATAAACGTACTGTCAGTGCCTTAACATCTCAGAAGAGGATCAATTGATGGAATAACGAGAATAGGAGGCTGAACTGTGTGTTCCAGGGGGTAAGGTTTAAACGTATCTTAGTAAGTATAATTTTTATCCTCATCCTTATAGTATCTATACATGTCACCTCGCATGAGCGCGAGGAGGTTACTTTTTTGGAGAGGATTATACGTGATACCATATCCCCCTTACAATCTCTTTTGAATAGCACTGGAGCACGAGTCTCTGATTATTTTAATACAGTTATACATGTTAAGAAGATAAAGGAGGAGAATCTCCACCTCACGAAAGAAGTTTCTCAGCTTCTTGCTGAGAATAATGAGTTAAGAAGGGCCCAAAAAGAAAATGAGCGTCTCAGGCGGATGTTAGGGTTTAAGGAAGAGACCCCGTATCAGCTTCTTCCTGCTAAGGTAATAGCCCGTGATCCATCGAACTGGACAGACACGATAATTATCGGTGTTGGGGAAAAGGATGGCGTGAAGAAGAATATGGCTGTTGTGACTGAATTGGGTTTAGTAGGGCATATAATATCAGTCACAAATTATACAGCAAGGGTTCTTTTACTTATAGATTCACGGAGCGCTGTAGGGGCCAGATTAGAGAGATCTAGAGACTTAGTTATAGTTGAAGGCCTTGAAGAGGAGGAGACTCATTTCTGGATGAAACCTTTAATAAGGGATGTAGATGTAAAAGAAGGGGATAGGGTAGTTTCATCTGGTTTAGGAGGCATCTACCCCGGAGAGCTCCTTATCGGAGAAGTCATTCAGGTCAAGACAGATGAATACAATGTGACAAAGCATGCTTTAATTAAACCCTTTGTGAATTTTATGAAGCTGGAAGAAGTCTTTGTCATTATAGGCCCTTTAGAGGAAGAGTTTTAGTAAAATAGATGGCAATTCGTGGGTCTAAAGTAGTGAAAGAGGGATGCTATATGAAATTCGCTGTGTGGGTAGTCGCCTTCTTAATGAATCTAGTCTTTCAGTCAACATTATTTACTTTCTTTCAGATTAAAGGGGTAAGGCCTGATCTCCTTATAATTTTGGTTATATTCGTTGCATTATTCAGAGGACCAGTGGAAGGTGGCAAAGCCGGTTTTTTAGCTGGCCTTTTAGAAGATTTGGTTGTAGGCCAGTTCATAGGGATGAATGCATTCATTAAGATGTTCGTAGGCATAGTAGTTGGTCTTTTTGAAAAACGTCTTTATAGAGAAAACCTTCTTATACCAACTGCTATGGTTTTTATAGGAACCTTTATTGCAGGAACTCTCTTTATTTTATTATTTAACTCTTTTGGACCAGATATTAAATGGATAGAAGGACTCTATTCTTTGGTAATGCCTACGTGTCTTTATAACACTATAATAGGGTTCTTGATATATAAACCCATATATAGACTCCATAAACATTTTAAAGGTAAGAGGTGGTCGTTTAGGCAAATTTTTTAACCTCGTATCTATATAGTGCAGGTGAATTTCATGATAAGTGAAAAAGAGTTAACATCGAGGATTAGAATTTTTGGAATACTTGTACTCTTTCTCTTTCTCGTACTCTTTTTAAGACTTTGGTATCTACAGATTGCCAGAGGCGATGAATATGATGTAATGTCAAAAAATAATAGGGTAAGGCTCCTTTCGCTGGAAGCACCAAGGGGTCTTATTCGTGACAGGAATGGGGAGATCCTTGCAACGAGTAGATTTGCACCTACAGTTTCTATAGTACCAATGGAGTGGAAGAACTCTAACCATGTGATTGAGGTCTTAAGTGAAATTATCCAGATGAGCACTGAAGATATTGAGAAGAAGATAGCTGCTTCGGCTTGGAGACCCTTTGAACCTGTTCGTATAAAAATAGATATATCACCTGAGGTGGTAATAAAGATAGAGGAGCGCCGAATAGATCTACCTGGCGTTATCATAGAGCAATTACCAGTTCGTCAGTATGTGCTAGGCAACTTTGCCACTCATATATTAGGATATATTGGCGAGATAAATGAAGAGGAACTAAAGGCTTTAAAGGGCAAAGGATATAGCATAGGAGATCTATTTGGTAAAATAGGGGTAGAGAAGACCTTTGAAGAGAATTTAAAGGGTATAAAGGGCATACAGCAGGTAGAGGTGAATGCTCTTAGTAGACCTGTTAGGATCTTAGGTGAAGAGAGTCCAATCCCAGGTAATGATATTGTACTTACTATAGATAGACGTCTTCAGGAGATAGTGGAAGTTGCTCTAGAAGAGGGGCTCATCGATGCCAGGAAAGATCCTAGATATAAGGATGCAAAGGGTGGAGCCATTATTGTAATGGATGTACGGAATGGAGAAATTTTAGCTATGGCTAGTGCTCCTGATTATGATCCTAATCTCTTCGTTGGGGGCATATCTGTAACTAATTGGAACAAGCTCATAGAAGATCCGTACCGTCCTTTATATAACCGGGTCATGAGCGGAGAATACCCCCCTGGATCCACCTTTAAGATAATTACTGCTTTTGCTGCACTTGAGGAAGGGCTTGTGGATTTGAATGATAAGTTTTATTGTACAGGAAGTGATCCTACAATTCCAGATAAGAAGTGCGCTATTTGGTATTCAACTGGCAGTGGTCATGGTGAGCAGAACCTAATAGAGTCAATAAAGAATTCATGTAATATAACTTTTTATGAATTAGGAAAGCGTATAGGCGTTAATAAACTAGCTGAATATGCTAGGGACTTTGGTTTTGGGAGCCCTACAGGGATTAATGTCTCACCTGGGGATAAGGGTGGACTAGTTCCAACTAAAGAGTGGAAGTTGGAGAAGAGATTTCTACGCTGGGTAGAGCCAGCTGAAACCATGGATTTCTCCATAGGGCAGGGTTTCTTTAACGCTACTTTACTTCAGATAGCGGCTGCTTACGCTACGATAGCCAATGGCGGAACCCTTTATAAACCTTTAATAGTCAAGGCCATCAATTCTTCGACAGGAGATTCCTTACGCAGATTTGAACCTCAGGTAGTTAGGGAGATCCATATGTCACCTATGACTGAGATGATCCTAAAAGAGGGCATGCGACGTGTTACTGTTGATGGTAGTGCAAGGGAAGTATTTGCAGATTTCCCCATATCAACTGCAGGAAAAACCGGAACTGCCGAAGTAAGTGGTGCAGATAACCATGCTTGGTTCGCTGCTTTTGCACCTGCAGAGTCGCCAGAAGTAGTTGTTATAGTGCTCGTTGAGAATGGTGGATATGGGGGTAAGGTAGCTGCTCCTATAGCACGGAAGGCTTTAGAAGCATATTTTCGATTGTAAGCAGGAATATTACGATAAATGCCGAATTTATCATAAAGAGTCCCTTTAAATTGAGTTTTAAAATAATGAATAGTAAATGCGGTTAATTCTTTGGAGGAATTAAGAAATGTCAAAAGAAGTTGAGGAGAACCAAATTCAGAAAAGTGAAAAGAGTAAAGAAGGTCTCCCTAAGGAGGTCGTGGATTTTAAAGGCACACGGCAAGGACTTTTGATTCTCTTGGATGGTCAGGAAGACTTTAAAGTCATAAAGAAACGATTGAAGGAGAAGTTTGAAACATCAAGAGATTTTTTTACAAGATCAGAGGTCATTGTAGATATCGGTGATCGGGTACTTACTAATGAAGAAACGAGAGAGCTTGCCAGATTAATCCGAGAAGAATGTGGACTTAGGTGCCGAAGGATCGGGGACAAGATCGTTGATGATGTGGAAGACGAAGAGGAAGGTGCAAATCAGCCTGAAAAGGAATTGGAAACCCTCCTTATAAAAAGAACTATCCGCTCTGGGCAACGGCTTTATCACGACGGAAATATAGTTATACTTGGCGATGTAAACCCTGGTGCTGAGGTAGTTGCTACAGGAGATATTATTATCATAGGAACCTTCAGAGGGGTGGCTCATGCTGGAGCAGGAGGAAATGAGGATGCTATAATTGTTGCAACTTCTTTAAGACCAACCCAAATAAGGATAGCTGATTTCATCACACGCGCACCAGATGATGAGCGGTATGGAGCAGCTAACCTAACAGAAATAGCTAGGATAAAAGGAGGATATGTAGTTATTGAAGCCTACACGAGCGGAGTTTCTTTATTATAGTAATATATAGGGTGCGAAGGAGGTGTTTCTTGCATGGCAGGAAGGACTATTGTAATAACATCTGGAAAAGGTGGAGTAGGCAAGACCACAACCACTGCTAATTTAGGTGCTGGTTTAGCGCTACTTGGTAAGAAAGTCGCGGTGATAGATGCAGATATAGGTCTTCGTAACTTAGACCTTGCATTAGGATTGGAAAATAGGATCGTATATCATCTAGTGGATGTAGTAGAAGGGAACTGTAAATTAAGACAAGCTCTTATTAAAGATAAAAGATTTGATAATCTATCCCTTCTCCCCGCTGCTCAGACCAGGGAAAAGGACTCAGTTACTCCAGAACAGATGAAACGACTCTGTGATGAATTGAGACTCGAATTCGATTACGTTCTCATGGATTCTCCAGCTGGTATAGAACATGGTTTTAGGAACTCTGTTGCAGGAGCAGATGAGGCTATAATTGTAACAACCCCAGAGATGGCTGCAGTAAGAGATGCTGATAGGATAGTGGGGATCCTAGAGGCGATGGAGATAGAGCATCCGCGACTTTTGATTAATAGGATGAAGATGGACATGGTTAGGCGCAACGACATGATGGATATTGAGGATATCTTAGAGATCCTTGCTATAGATCTTATAGGTGTTGTTCCGTACGACGAAGGGATAATAGTTTCAGCAAACAAAGGGGAGCCTGTTGTCTTTAATTCTCGTTCCATAGCAGGGCAGGCATATAAGAATATCGTGCGAAGGTTAGAAGGCGAGGATATTCCTATAATGTCTCTTAATGGGGCACCTACGTTTCTTGAACGATTAAAGACTTTATTTTCTATATCGAAAAGTAAGAGTAGTTGATTGTTATATGCGTCGGCTTCCCAACGATATATTTCAGGGAAGGGAGAGATCAAGGTGCCTTTTTTTAAAAACTTTTTTGGACGTAGAAAGGCTGGTAGCAAAGAAACGGCTACAGAGAGACTACGGTTAGTGTTGATACATGATCGAATGGAGACATCAAATACGTTCTTCGATGATATGAAGAAAGAGCTATTAGGGGTAATCTCAAAGTATGTAGAGATAGATGAGAATCTTACAAAGGTTAATTTTAATCGATCAGATACATCTGTAGCCTTAGAAGCTACTATCGCTATAAAGAACGTGAAACGTCCGTATCAGGATAGAGAAAGGTCATAAATCATTGCATGTAAAGGCATAGATATGACAAGCGTTGCAGTGAATAAAATAGGGGTTAAGAGAAAGAAATATATAAACAAGGAAGGTCGAAGAATTGCAGAAGGGAGTTTTACTCCAAGCAATGATTTGATGGATATAGTCATAGAGAGGAGGAAATAGAATTATCGCATTCCTACCATAGCTAAAGTAGTGGGCTTCCTGCGATTAAATTCTAATGATTGAGGATGGTCTTTGATAGGCGACTTATTAAAGAAATCGACTATATCCTCTTGATAACGGTAGCGATTCTAATAGTAGTAGGATTAATTATAATCTATAGCGCTACTAGAACGAATAAAGCGCTTAATAACGGCGATCCTTTTTATTTCCTCAAAAAGCAGATACAATGGATATTGTTAGGAATAATTGCATTTGTTTTCCTGATAAATATTGATTATCGGGCATTGCAAAAATTTTATTATCACATATATATATTGAATATTCTCCTTTTACTTGCGGTCTTAATATCAGGTAAGGTAGGGGGAGGCGCCCAACGCTGGCTATATTTTGGTAGCATGGGCATTCAACCTTCAGAATTTGCAAAGTTGGCTATTGTTATAACACTTGCACAGTTTCTTTCAGATGAATCGAATACTATAGGTCTGCGCAAGGTTATCAAAGCCTTTCTACATATAGCGCTCCCTACAGTATTAATAGCGCGGCAGCCAGATTTAGGTACTGCTATTGTATTCATTGTTATCTTCTTTGGAATGCTATATATAGCGGGTACACCGAAGCGCATATTAGGGGGTATGCTCTTAATAGGATTATTGGCATCTCCCTTTGTATATTTTTCCTTTCTCAAACCCTATCAGAGAAAACGATTACTCATCTTTCTTAATCCATCTGCTGATAGTCTTGTCTCAGGGTATAATATAATACAGTCTAAGATAGCTATCGGTTCTGGAAAGGTTTTAGGTAAAGGGCTATTCGCAGGGACCCAAACGCAATTGAGTTTCTTGCCAGCGAGACACACTGATTTCATATTTTCCGTAGTTGGAGAAGAGTTCGGATTTATTGGCTCCGTTTGCATTCTCTTTTTATACTTTATACTTCTGTGGCGCGCTCTTCTAATCATAGCCTCGGCTAAAGATGATTACGGCCGCCTTATAGCTACAGGGGTTGTATCTGTATTTGCTTTTCACATATTTGTAAACATTGGAATGACTTTAGGAATAATGCCAGTAACAGGCCTGCCATTACCGTTTTTGACATATGGAGGCAGTGCTATGTTAGCGAATTTAATAGGTATAGGACTTTTGGTAAACGTGGGAATGCGAAGGAAGAAGCTCGTCTTTAAGTGATTAAGGACCCCTTTAAGATCTTCTTTAAAAGCTAACCAAAACATGTATTTCTTACTTAAAGAGTGAACTTTTTAAACTTATTAGTGCGAGATTTTCTAAAAGAAGATAGAGGCTTAATCAGATCATTTGGGAAATATATAAGGAGAAGAACAAATTATTTTTCCGGAGGTCTGAGGGCTGATGAAGAACTTTTTGCGATCTCTTGCTATATCTTTATTGATTTTAGCGTGTGTTCTCGCATTTCAGAGACTTTCTTTACCTGGTAAGCATAGGGTCATGTCATTCGTTGAATATGTGGTTACAGGTGAATATGATTGGGGCCAATTAGGCGAGACTTTAAGTCACGTAGTAGGAGAGAATCTCTCTAGAGGGGCTAGCCAATTTAGGTTGCGAATTAATGAAATTCGTGAAGTATTAGCGGAAAAGTCAATGAAATACGGGAAGACTAATTAGGAGTGTAGAAGTTTGATCATAAAAGATAAATTATATAATAAGATACTACCGAAGGTATCTAAACCAGGTAGATATCTAGGATTTGAATGGAATTCTGTTCATAAAAAAGAGAGGGGAGGCGAAGAAGAAAATAAAAACAGGATTAAAATAGCCCTGGCATTTCCAGATATTTATGAAATAGCCATGTCGCATTTAGGACTAAAGATACTCTATCATATTCTCAACGGACGAGACGATGTAGTAGCTGAGAGGGTTTTTGCTCCGTGGGTTGATATGGAAGCACTTATGAGGGATGAGAATATGCCTCTTTTTACTCTTGAATCCATGACGCCTGTAAGAGAATTTGATATCATGGGGTTTAGTTTACAATATGAGATGAGCTTTACCAACATCTTGAATATGTTAGACATGGCTGGTATACCTCTATTTACCCAAGAACGCGGAAATGATGATCCTCTTATTATAGCGGGAGGGCCCTGTGCATTTAATCCTGAACCCTTAGCAGACTTTATTGATATCTTCGTTATTGGTGAGGGTGAAGAGGTCATATTAGAGATTATTGATGAATATAAAAGGGTGCGTTCGACATTTAACCGCGAAGAACTGTTAAAGAGCCTTGCTAAGATCCCTGGGGTATATGTTCCATCCCTTTATACAGTGAGCTATAAGGAAGATGGTTCTTTAGAAGGAATTAATCCTAGAGTTTCTGGTATACCTGAAAGAATCACGAGACGTATTGTAAAAGATATAGATAACGCTCCTTATCCAAAGGATCTTATTGTCCCAACTATTCAGGTAGTACACGATCGTATAGCACTTGAGATAGGAAGAGGTTGCACACGCGGATGTCGGTTTTGTCAAGCAGGGATGATTTATAGGCCTGTGCGAGAAAGAAACATAGAAACCCTTATGAGCCTGGCAGAAGAGATAGAAAAGAAGACTGGGTATGAGGAGATTTCTTTACTTTCTCTCAGCTGTGCTGATTATTCTAGGATCGAAGAACTTATACGGGAATTGATGGATGGGTACGAAGGGAAGGAAATCTCTATCTCGTTACCTTCTTTACGAGCTGATGCATTTTCAGTTGCCCTAGCCCGTGAGGTACAACGAGTTCGAAAGACAGGGCTAACTTTTGCTCCAGAGGCTGGTACGCAACGTTTAAGAAATGTAATAAACAAAGGCGTTACAGAAGATGATCTGTTAAAAGCCATTGACGCTGCGGTAGAAGCTGGCTGGCAGAATGTAAAACTTTATTTTATGATGGGATTACCAACAGAGACTTATCAAGACCTAGCAGGCACTGGCGAATTAGCCAGAAAGGTTGCTAAGATTAAGAAAGGTCTTGCAGTTACTGTAAGCGTATCCATCTTCGTGCCTAAAGCTCATACTCCTTTTCAATGGGTAGCGCAGGACACTATTAGCACAATAACAGAGAAAATTGAGTTTTTAAAGAAGAATGTAAGAGGAAAGGGTATAACCTTTAACTGGCATGATGCACAACTGAGCTTTCTAGAGGCAGTATTTGCCCGCGGCGATAGGAGGCTTTCAACTGTGCTCTTCCAGGCGTGGAAGATGGGTTGCACCTTTGATAGCTGGTCTGAAGAATTCGATTATTCCCTTTGGGAGAAGGCTTTTCATAAAAGCGGTATTGAACCTACATATTATAGTAATAGGGTGAGGGACCTAGATGAGTTCCTTCCGTGGGATCATATAAATACAGGTGTAAGTAAAGCTTTTCTTAAGAATGAGTTTGAAAAGGCATTACAAGGTGAGTTGACGCCGGATTGTCGTTATGATAAGTGTCATGGCTGCGAGATATGTCGAGAGTTTCGTGTTAAACCTCTTCTATCATCAAGAAGGGGCGGTGATATGGAATGAGAATATGGTCTAAATTCTCAAAGACAGGACCAGCAGTCTTCATGTCTCACCTGGACCTTGTAAGAGTTATGGAAAGAAGTGCGCGAAGGGCAAATTTGCCTATAGCTTTTTCTAGGGGGTATCATCCCCGTCCTAAGCTCGCCTTTGGTCCAGCTCTATCTCTTGGTATAAGTAGCTCAGGTGAATATTTAGACATAGAGCTATTAGGTGAAATGGATTTAAATGAATTCATTTTTAGACTGGAAAGCGCCCTCCCTAAAGGTCTTAATATACTTAAAGCTTGTAAAGTCTCAAGTAATGTTAAATCGCTCAGCTCCCTTATAGATACCGCCTCATATAATGTAAAAGTGAGGTATTCTAGTAGGGGATCGCACCATGTTCCCCTTTCTTATGACGATCTTAAGGGAGAACTTATCTCCTTTCTTGAACTCCCGGAATTTTTTGTGGAACGCCAAGTTAAGGGAGGAAAAAGGAGAGTAATAAATATAGCTGGATTAGTAGAGGGATTGAAGATCTCGGAACATAGATCCGAATCTATTCTCCTTGAGATGTTGCTACCAATTGGTACAAGAGGAGTTGTTAGACCAGAAGAGGTTATATCAGCCGTTTTCACGAAAATTGAAGGAATAGAATTTGAAATAGCTAATATACATCGGAATGAACTTTTTATAACTATCCAAGACGGAAGAAGACGAATTTCGCCAATTGAATATTCTTTTATAGTTCTTGAGAATTTATCGGGGAGTTGAAAGATAAATATGTCAAAGGATATAGTGGTTAACGTAGATGCCGCCGAAACCCGAGTTGCTATTATAGAAAATGGAACCCTTGTTGAGTTGTTTATTGAGAGGACTGCGAATCGTCGAATCGTCGGCAATATATATAAAGGTAGGGTCACTAACGTATTACCAGGAATGCAATCGGCTTTTGTAGATATAGGACTTGAACGAAACGCCTTTTTATATGTAGACGATGCTCTTGCCACTGCTGAGCTTCGTTCAGTAGGTCATGATGATATTGATGGTTTACAGACACCTTCTATAAAAGATGTGCTTAAAGTAGGGCAGGATATTCTAGTTCAAATTACAAAGGAGCCTATGGGGACTAAAGGCGCTAGAGTTATAACCCATACTACCTTACCCGGTCGATATGTAGTTTTAATGCCTACAGTAAATTATATAGGGATATCTAGACGCATATCTTCAGAGAAGGAAAGGGACCGCCTTAAAAAGATTGCTAAGTCCATAAGGCCAAAAGGAATGGGTTTAATAGTGCGTACTGTGGCAGAAGGGAAAGATGAGAAGGAATTGACTAATGACGTTAGATTCCTTTTTAAAGTATGGCGTAGGATAAGAGATACCGCCAAGAGAAGTAAGAGCCCTGCTCTCCTCTATGAAGATCATGACTTGCTTTATAGGGTTGTAAGAGATTTTTTCACATCTGAGGTAGATAGATTTTTAATAGATTCTAAGTCTCAATATGAAGAGGTCTTAAGCTTATTAAATATAATTGGTTCCAATCTCAAGAGGAGGGTTACTCTTTATCGGAAGAACGCCCCTATCTTTGATTATTTCGGGATAGAATCTGAGATAGATAAGGCTTTGAAACGTAAGGTATGGCTAAGTTGTGGAGGATACCTGATCTTTGATCAAACAGAGGCTCTAACTAGCATAGATGTAAATACTGGTAAGTACATAGGTACTACTAATCTTGCTGATACAGTTCTAAAGACTAATTTAGAAGCAGCCAAAGAAATTGCTCGACAATTGAGATTGCGCAATATTGGTGGTATAATAGTAATTGATTTTATCGATATGGCATCTCAAAAGGATGAGCATAAGGTCGTAGAGATCTTTGAGAGGGAGCTTAAAAAAGATAAGACCAAAACTCATGTGCTGGGATTTACTCGCCTAGGTCTTTTAGAAGTTACGAGAAAGAAGACTAAAGAAGGGCTAGATGATATACTTCAACGCACTTGCACTTGCTGTGATGGAAAGGGAAAGGTGCTATCTGAAGAGACTGCGGCAATAAGAGCTGAACGTGAAATACGGAGATTAGCCAGACAAGCGGAGTCAGAAGCAATTCTAATAGAAGTTCATCCAGGGGTTGCAGCGCTTCTCATAGGTTCTGGTGGGAGTAATCTTCGTAAGATAGAAGAGGAAACCGGAATGTATGTATATATAAAAGGGTCAGCGGAATTAAGCACAGATGGTATTAAAGTAGTTAGTGTTGGAGCCAGGCTTGAGGTTGAGGAGAAGGCTCTTCCTGTAAGAGAAGGACAAATAATGGAAGTAAAGATAGAAGAGTCTCACGTTTCAAATCGTGGCAACGGTATAGCTAGGGTTGATGGTTATGTCATTGATATAGAAGACGGGGGAAAGTTCGTAGGCAAGAAGGCAAAAGTAGAGATAAATAAGGCATTCAGGACCTATGCAAAGGCTAAGTTACTTTAAAACTGGGGGTTAGGTTATTGGCACGAGACACAGATAAAAAGAGAAAACATTTGACAATAGCAGATGTGGCTCGAATAGCCGGTGTTTCTGGGATGACGGTGAAGCGTGTCTTAGATCAAGAGGATTGTGTCAGGGAAGAGACTAGAGAAAGGGTTTTAAAAGTTGTTAAAGAACTAGGATATGTACGCAACCCCAATGCCCGCGCTTTAAGCAAGCGTAAGAACTTTAACATTGGCATTTTAATCTCTAGGTCTTTACAAGGGCATGTTTATACTGAAAGCTTTATGGGAGAGATAATTGATGGCATTCAAGGAGCTCTTGTAGATACAGACTATCATGCATTGATAGAAGCCACTACAGGTAGCCATGACAGCGATCTACCAAAATCTTTTAGACAAAGGAAGATAGACGGGGCTATTATTATGGGAGCCCCGTTCTCACCATCCTTTATAAAAGCATTGAGTGAAGAAGGCTTACCAATAGTAATAACTAGTCGCTATCTACCTTTAAGTGAACTCCCTGATACTGTTAGTGCAGTTGAACCTGCAAATCAAGAAGGGGGAATGCTTGCAGCTAGACATCTTATTGAAAAGGGGCATAAAGACATATTCGTGATAGGTGTTGCCAAAAATCGAGTTCATCAAGAGCGTTTCCATGGTGCTTTATCAGAAATCAAACGAACAGGGCTAAAAGTTAATGAACCTATATTTTGCATGAATACACCTTATGAAGCTGGCAAAAACTGTGCAAAAGAGCTCTTAGAACGCGGGAAACTCATGAAACGAGCTTTCTTTATTACACATGCCCAAATTGGTATAGGTTTCCTTGATGAACTTTCCGATGCAAAGGTTAATATACCTAACGATATTTCCGTTATTGTTTATGGCGATTTAGAGCTCCTAAGAAGATATATCCCTCCTATAACAACTGTAGGTATTAATTATATTGATCTTGGCTATACAGCTGCAGTTGAATTATTAAAGCGTTTGGAAGTTCCGAATATTCCTAAAGCACGTGAGATAAATCCTATGCTCTTTGAACGAGCCTCAGTGAAAGATATTAATATTTAAATCTTTTTACAGGAGGAGTTTTTAATTTAACGCCGAAATAATCTCTTAATAAAGGTTAGTTTTGCACCCATTTATGTTATCGCTAACATAAATGATGTATGATATCAATTTAGGCTCATCGAAAGGAGCAAATATAAGACAGGGAGGATAATAGGATGAAGACTAATTATGATGTAATTGTTTGTGGGGGAGGCCCTGGTGGTATTGGTGCTGCAGTAGGAGCAGCTAGGGCTGGTGCTGATGTACTTTTAATTGAGCGTTATGGATTTTTAGGTGGAGGAGCCACGGCAATGATGGTTAATCCTTTTATGACGTACTTTGCTGGGAAACGTCAGATAATCCATGGTGTCTTTCAACTAATGCTTAATAAATTAACAGCTATGGGGGCATATGGGAGTGAGAAGGCTCCCCGGGCTTTTGATGCAGAAGCCTTTAAAATAGCTGCTGAAGAGATATGCAGAGAAGCAGGGGTGACCTTACTTTATCATACTTTTCTCGCAGATGCTCAAACTCAGGATAATCAGATTCAGAGTATTAGTGTAGCTACTAAAGATGGATTGAAGACCCTACAGGCTAAGATCTTTATTGATTCTACTGGAGACGGAGATATAGCGTTCTTTGCTGGGGCAGATATAGAAAAGGGGCGTTCTGAAGATGGTTTAACTCAACCTATGACGTTGAATTTCCGTATGGCAGGTGTTGACATTCAGAGACTTCCCTCGCGTGCGGAGATTACAGCTAAATATGTGGAGGCCAAGGAACGTGAAGAAATTCAATGTCCTAGAGAAAACATATTGTATTTCTTTGCAACCCAACTTGATGTAGTCCATTTTAATCAAACACGGATAATCCGTCATGATGCCACTGATCCAATATCTTTTACCCTTGCAGAGATAGAGGGTAGACGTCAGGCATGGCAGATTTCTCAATGGTTGATAAGAAATATCCCTGGTTTCGAGAAAGCCTATCTTCAGCAAACAGCTCCTCAAATAGGAGTGCGAGAATCCCGTAGGGTCATTGGAGAGTACCTTTTAACAGCGGAGGATCTGCTTAGTGCCCTTAGATTTAAGGATGTTATAGCTTGTGGGAGTTATTCAGTAGATATCCATAATCCAGATGGGGAAGGGACTGTTATTAAAAAGCTAAAACCAGGTGAATGGTACGATATCCCTTACCGTTCTTTAGTCCCTCTTAAAGTAGATAATTTATTAATTGGTGGACGTTCCATCTCCTCTACTCACGAAGCTCACTCTGCCATCCGTGTGATGCCTATTGTTTTTGGAATAGGGCATGCTGCTGGTGTTGCAGCGGGACTATGTATAGCTTCTGGTACCATACCGCGTCAGGCAGATTACAGGAAGATTCAAAGAGAACTATTGAGGCAAGGAGCAACACTAGGGGATATTTGCTTTGAATAGAAGGACTTTGCTTATGATTGTTGAATACATTTCTTATATTCCTAATTAAGGAAGGTGTATAAGATGTCAGAAACCAAAGAAAAATTTGACCATATAGAACATTCTAAGAACATGTATGCATTAGCAAGACCACGTGAGTTTAGTTTTAAAGCAACGTCTGCTACTGAATTTGAGGATTGGAAGAAATCATTCAGCGAGCGTTTAAAGAATATCTTAGGCCTTAATAATATTGCGAGGGATCTAAAAGGATATAAACCAGCAGCTGAACTCTTTGAGTCTGTAGACAAAGGTGATTACCTACAGGAGAAATGGTACCTTAAGGTAGAACTCACCCTATGATATATCAGAGCCTTTACCTTTAGTACTAACACCTCATGGCCATAACCATCCTGAAATATATAGGGGAGGCTAAGACAGAACGAGACCTGGCGTCAATAGCTCAAGGAGAACGCGACATAGCTGTTCAGGCAGTACGAGAGGGCTATATCGTTATGTCACCTACCATAAGAGGATTTGGAGAGACACGAACTGAAGAAGATATAAGGGATGGGAGAGTAAGTTCCTGTAGGCTCCAATTAATGCATGGTCTGTTGGTAGGTCGTACACCTATTGGGGAACGAGTTTGGGATATGTCGCGTTTAATTGATTGGGCTATAGATAATTTACCCATTGATAAAGAGAGAATAGCCATTACAGGGAATTCAGGTGGGGGTACTGTGTCTCTATTTGCTGCAGCATGTGATGAGAGGATCTCTGTTGCAGTTCCCAGTTGCTATTTTTGTACCTTTGAGGGGAGTATAGGTACTATCCGTCACTGTGACTGTAATTATGTACCTGGTATCTTAAGGTTAGCTGAGATGTACGAGGTAGCTGGTTTAATAGCTCCGAGACCTTTATGTGTTATCGCTGGGGTAGAGGATAAGATATTCCCTATTGAGCACGTACGTGAGGCATACAAAAACCTTAGTGAGATCTATGAAGTAGCAGGTGTCTCTGAACGTTGTGAGCTTTATATTGGCCCAGAAGGACATCGCTATTACAAGGCAGGGTCTTGGCCATTTATTCGTAAATGGTTTAGCAAAGCCTAAATAAAGAGCCTTAGCTAAATACTTTGCTTTTTTCTTGACAAAGGGGTCAATACATAGTAAAATATAGCGTGAGCATATTTTTGCCTAACCGCTCGAAGCAGGTCTTAAAAGATTATCTACCTGACTTTGGCGAGTATATTCTGAGGAGGATAACTTTGTATGTACGCAGTTATTGAAACTGGTGGTAAACAGTATAAAGTGAGTGAAGGCGATATTTTAAAGATCGAGAAGTTAAATGTAGAAGAAGGTCAAGATGTAAAATTTGATAAGGTGCTTCTTTATAGTAATGGAGACGAATTACAGATTGGAAAGCCGTTACTTGAGAATGTTTCAGTCTCAGGTAAGGTTTTAGCCCATGGAAAAGGAAAGAAGATAATAGTTTTTAAGTATAAACCCAAGAAGAACTACCGTAAGAAGAAGGGTCATCGTCAGCTCTTTACTAAAGTTCGCATCGAAGAAATTGCCATAGCTTAAGCATGAGGTGCCTAAATGATCGAAGTGTGGTTTTTAAGAGACGATGAAGATCATATAGTGGAATTTCGCGTATCTGGACACGCAGAATTTAATGAGTACGGCGCGGATATTGTATGCGCTGCTGTTTCTATTCTTGTTCAAAGCGCAATCCTTGGACTTGAGGAACATCTTAATATAGAGATTGATGTCAAGGTTGTTTCTGGAATGATAGGATGTACTATTTCAGAGATAGAAGATAGTATCATGCGTTTGAGAGTTGATGCGATTTTAGAAACCATGATCCTTGGATTACAGGGAATAGCAGAAGAATATGAGAAAAACGTTAAAATAATTGAGGCTGATCGGTGTTAAACTGGTATGGAGGTGAACAATTATGAGAATAGATCTTCAGTTTTTTGCGAAGAAGAAGGGTGTTGGTAGCTCTAGGAATGGTAGAGATAGTGAATCAAAGCGCCTTGGCGTAAAGAGATATGGTGGGGAGCTTGTCTCGGCTGGTAGCATTATTATAAGACAGAGAGGTACTAAAATCAAGCCAGGCGAAAATGTAGGTCTTGGAAGAGATCACACTCTCTTTGCCACTATTGACGGATATGTTTCTTTTGAACACTCGGGTAGGAACGGAAGGAAAGTAAGCGTACTTTCTGAAGATGAATGGATGGCAATAAACGCATAAGAATATATTTATAAATCTGGACGTGCTCGTATTAAATGAAAGCGGGCACGTTTTTTCTTTTTAGTCCAGCAATGTACAGCTGAACATCTATAAGTCAATTCAAGTCATACTTATACATGAATCAATAAAGTTTAAAAGATATACATGAAAAGAGGAAATATGGTAAAAATGTCGAATAAATAAATACTGCGCTATATTTATGGTAAAAGGCTAAGTTATTTTATTAATGTTGCTTTATTACAACTTTTCTAAAGTGGCAGCAAAATAAGTGTATTCGTATTCAACATGACTAGATAAGGGTGTGGGCTTGTTATGCAACGCAAGGAATTTTCAAAGATCTTTGGTATTATAATGGTTCTTTTCCTCCAAACCATCATAATCCTTTGGCTATCTCTAAATGTCTATATAAAAGATGTTGAAGCTTCGTATGAAGTTCCCGTTATTGCTTTGCGAATTCCCGCATTCTTTGCGATTATTTTGTCATGCGTTAGCGTAAGAATGACTAAGAGATTGGTAGAGATGGCTAATGCTGAAATAGAGAGTGAGCTATATCGAGTGGAACTTCAACGGAGTAAGGAGCTCATAGATTCTCTTCGAGCACAACGTCATGATTTTTATACTTATCTCAGCGTTCTTATGGGACTCATACAACTTGGGAAGACTAATAAAGCTATAGATTATATATCTGATGTCGCGAAGAATTTACAGGAAATTGGCTCAATAGCTGAGCTTGAAGACCATTCTATCTTGAACGCGCTTATTGTAACAAAGAAAAGCAGAGCTTTAGAAGAAGGGTTTACCTTTACACTTAAGTTTCAAACGGCTTTAAATGATGTAAAGATCTCTGAGTATAAACTTTCAAGGATTTTAGGGAATATAATAGATAATGCTATAGATGCTCTTAAAGAAAACCGTCCACTTGAACCTAGGCTAGAGGTTACTGTAGAACGAAGAGAGAATACAATCGTATTTAGTATATGGAATAACGGTCCTCCTATCTCTAAAGATAAGATATGTAGGATATTTGAATCAGGATACACTACTAAAGATGGTGATGGGCATGGCTTGGGTCTTAGCATTGTAAAGACCCTTGTGAGTGAGATGGGTGGCACTGTAGATGTTACAAGCGATTTAGAAGAAGGCACCTGTTTTACTATAGCTATACCATTTGTTCTTTTATCAATATCACAAAGTGATAAGGAAATACCTTGAACTTATATTTTTTATAGTATATACTGAAGATATCAGATCACGAGATAAGCAGTTTGATGCTATCTCGTTTCTTGTAAAATGAGGTGAATCCCTCGGTGTGGTACGGAGGTGTAACGTTTGTTCATAGATAAAGCTAAGATATATGTTAAAGGTGGAGATGGTGGTAACGGTGTAGTCAGCTTCCGGAGGGAGAAGTATGTGCCAATGGGCGGTCCTGATGGCGGTGATGGAGGCAAAGGAGGAGATATTATCTTTGAAGCCCGCGAGGGTTTGAATACCCTTATGGACTTTAAATATAAGAGGCATTATAAGGCGGCTCGTGGAGAACATGGTATGGGGAGTAACAAATTTGGAAAGAGCGCTGATGACATGGTGGTTTTCGTACCTCTAGGCACTATAGTAAAAGATGCTGATACTGGGAGGAGTTTAGGAGATTTAATCTTTCCTGGACAAAGCTTGATAGTTGCTAAAGGAGGAAGAGGAGGGCGGGGGAATGCTCGGTTCGCTACAGCTACTCAGAAGGCGCCGAAATTTGCTGAGAAAGGTGAACCTGGTGAGGAAAGATGGATCGAACTAGAACTAAAGTTAATCGCAGATGTAGGTTTAGTTGGATTCCCTAATGCTGGAAAATCTACACTTATCTCAGTTGTTTCTAGAGCCAAGCCAAAGATCGCTTCGTATCCTTTTACTACTTTAACTCCTAACCTTGGAGTAGTATATCTTCATGAAGGAGAGAGCTTTGTCATGGCAGATATCCCCGGTCTTATTGAAGGTGCCCATAGGGGTGTAGGATTGGGTCACCAATTTTTACGTCATGTTGAACGAACTAAAGTTCTCTTATATGTTATAGATCTTGCTAGTACCGATGGAAGGGATCCTTTAAAGGATGTCGAAATATTAATGAAAGAGGTAGAACTGTATAATCCTTTTCTCTCAAAACGGCCATGCCTTATTGTTGCTAACAAGATGGATATACCTGATGCAGGAGATAATTTGAGCACTTTCAAAGCAAAAATGGATGAGCTTGGGCTAGAGGTTTATCCTATTTCCTCTGTTACTAGTGAAGGGGTAAAAGCTTTGCTCTTCCGTACCTGGGAACTATTGAAA
This sequence comes from Firmicutes bacterium UBA5435, assembly GCA_002426645.1. Classification (GTDB taxonomy): domain Bacteria; phylum Bacillota; class UBA5435; order UBA5435; family UBA5435; genus UBA5435. The sequence goes on from DIRN01000069.1 coordinate 62,152, forward strand.
GAGTCTGTAGCCATGCCTTTAGAAGAATTGACTGATATAGCATATGAATCAGAGCCTGAGGAAGGTCTATCTATAAGTATAGAAGATGGAGTATACGTAATCAGAGGGAAAGCAGTGGAGCGACGCCTATCCATGACTTATCTAGACAATGAAGAATCATTATGGTACTTCCACGGCTATCTTGAACGCGCAGGTATAATAGACAAACTAAGGGAAGCCGGAATCTCCCAAGGAGATACTGTTAGAATAGGTAGGACGGAGTTTGAATATAGCGATGAATGGATTTGATAATATAAAGAGATTAGTAATAAAGGTAGGGACCAGTACACTTACGTATTCCACTGGGAAATTAAGCTTTCACCGTATAGAATCTATAATAAGGCAGATAGCAGATCTACACAATCAGGGCATGGAAGTTATACTTGTTACTTCAGGGGCTGTAGGCGCTGGTATAGGAAGGTTAGGGCTTACTGCTAGACCTAAGACCATACCCCAAAAACAGGCTGTAGCTGCCATAGGCCAATGCATACTCATGCAACACTATGAGAAGCTCTTTAGTGAATACGGACAGGTAGTGGCTCAGGTACTCTTAACTGCAGAAGACATTGCTTTAAGGAAAAGGTATTTAAATGCTCGTAATACCTTAATTAAAATATTTGAATATGGTGCAATTCCAATTATTAATGAGAATGATACTGTAGCAGTTGATGAACTTAAGGTAGGCGATAATGACAGGCTCTCTGCTCTTGTTGCAAGCTTAATCCATGCTGATCTTTTAGTGATCCTCTCAGATATTGATGGACTTTATAATAAAGATCCACGCAAACATAAAGATGCGCAATTTATACCTGTTGTTAAGGAGATCACCGAGGAACTAGAAGCTCTTAAAGGAGAGGCTGGAAGTTCTATGGGTACTGGAGGTATGCATACTAAGATAGAAGCAGGGAAGATTGCTACAAGTTCAGGGATACCCATGATAATCGCAGATGGCTCAAGGGAGAATGTTATAAAAGATATTATAAATGGAGAAAAGATCGGTACACTTTTCATACCATGTGTAGATAAGCTCGATAGTAGAAGGCGATGGATAGCTTTTAATCTGAATATACCTGGAATTATAAAAGTGGATGACGGAGCTCGAGACGCACTTTTAAAGCGTGGGAAGAGTCTTCTACCATCTGGCGTTCTCTCTATAGAAGGTAACTTCGATGCTGGCGATGTGGTCAGTATTATTGACACAAATGCAAAGGAATTCGCTCGGGGGATTGTGAATTACTCTTACCAAGAGCTTATGAAGATAAAAGGTCTTAGCACGAAGGATATTGAGAATGTCCTAGGACACAAGTATTATGACGAGGTCATTCACAGAGATAATCTTGTGTGCTTGACTACAGTAAGAAGGTGATATAGGTGAATAAGAGTGAAGTCTTTGAGAGGGCCTCTAAGGCGAAGGATGCAGCACGTCTCCTTAGTAATCTTTCAACTGAGGTAAAGAATAATGCCCTTCTTGCTATGGCTGATGCCCTTGAGCAGGAGACGGATACTATAATACAATCTAATAAGATTGATGTAGAGATAGGGAAGAAAAAAAATCTTCCTGCTGCTCTCGTTGACAGGCTCGTACTGAATGAATCGAGAATAAAGGGTATGGCTGATGGTTTACGCGAAGTAGCTGAACTTCCAGATCCTGTAGGTAAAGTCATTTCCATGTGGCGGCGCCCTAATGGTCTTGAGATCGGCCGGCGTCGTGTTCCCCTTGGTGTAGTAGGTATAATCTATGAGGCTAGACCAAATGTTACTGTGGATGCAGCAGGACTTGCTCTTAAAGCAGGGAATGCAGCTTTACTGCGTGGGAGTTCCGAGGCGATAAACTCTAATAAAGCCATTGTAAAGATAATAAAATCTGCTGCAAGAGGTAAGGGGATTCCTCCAGGAGCTATAGAACTCATAGAACGCACTGATAGAAAAGCAGTAGAGGAAATGATGAAGTTGCGAGGTTACATTGATGTCTTGATTCCTCGAGGAGGTCCAGGACTTATTAAGGCTGTAGTTGAGAACTCCATTGTGCCTGTGATAGAGACAGGCGCTGGAAATTGCCACACCTATATTGAAGCATCAGCAGATCTAAAGATGGCAAAGGCAATAGCTTTTAACGCAAAGACTCATCGACCTGGTGTTTGTAATGCCATGGAGACTTTGCTTGTAGATAAGCGCATAGCCCAGGAGTTCCTACCCGAGTTAGTTAAGGTCCTTCAGGAAGCAGGGGTGGATATTAGAGGGTGCGAAGAAACATGTAAGATAGTCACTAATATTAAGAGAGCTAATGAAGATGACTGGTCTACAGAATACCTAGATCTGACTTTAGCAGTAAAAATAGTGAATGGTATAGACGAAGCTATAGCGCATATAAACAAGTACAGTACAAAGCACTCTGAGGCTATAGTTACTAGAGATTATAATATGAGCCGTAGGTTCTTAGAAGAGGTGGATGCTGCAGCTGTTTACGTTAATGCCTCTACAAGATTTACAGATGGGAATCAGTTCGGGTTAGGTGCTGAAATGGGCATTAGCACTCAAAAACTTCATGCTCGCGGACCTATGGGCCTTGAAGAGCTCACTACCACTAAGTTTGTAATTTACGGTAACGGACAAATTAGAAAGTAAGGTATATTTACAAATAGCGCACACAGAACCTTTGATTGTATGCGCCATAAATCCCATAAAAGGAGGGATATGGAACGGTATTCCTTTAGGGGATATTGTGACATTCTTCTGTGAAAGTAATTAAAGATAACAAAATCCGTAGGATCGGAATAATGGGTGGAACCTTTGACCCTATTCATTATGGTCATCTCGTAACTGCTGAAGCAGCGCGTGCTGAATTTGATATGGAAGATATAATCTTCGTTCCTTCAGGACGTCCGCCGCATAAACACGAATACGAGGTGAGCGAAGGTGAAGATCGTTACTTAATGACTGTGCTAGCAACTATAACCAATCTGAACTTCCAAGTATCCCGAACTGAGTTAGAGAGGGAAGGACCTACATATACAGTTGATACCCTCATAGATTTCCGAAAGAAATATAAAGATGACGTGGAACTTTATTTTATTACAGGCGCGGATGCTATCTTAGAGATCTTTACATGGAAAGACGTTCCGAATCTCTTGTCCTCTTGCTCTTTTGTTGCAGCAACACGCCCAGGATATTCTAGAGAGAAACTCAACGGGATAATCGATACCATCAGAGAGCGGTATGGGACTAATATATATTATTTAAATGTTCCTGCCCTTGCTATATCATCTACTGATATAAGGGAGCGGGTGAGGAGCGGTAGACCCATTAAGTATCTTTTACCTGAGGCTGTTGAGGATTATATAGCAAAGAAAGGGCTTTATGGAGAACCAATGAGGACGCGTTTAAATGGATGAAGAACTTGTAATCAAAGCAATTAAGAGAGTAATGTCTCCCCAAAGATTTCTTCATTCTCTTGGGGTGCAAGATACTGCTGAAAAGCTAGCTGCAAAGTACGGTGCTGATGTGAAGAAAGCTTCTTTAGCAGGTCTTCTTCACGACTATGCTCGTGATCTTGAAAATTCATCTCTCTTAAAGAAATCTATAGACTTTAGTATGTCTATTAATGAGGTTGAGAGGTTAGCGCCAGTATTACTCCATGGTCGTATTGGAGCAAAGCTTGTTCAGGAAGAGCTTGGCATAGACGATGATGAGGTTCTGAGCTCTATATCATATCATACTACTGGTACTTTAAGTATGACATTATTGCAGCAGATAATATATGTTGCTGATTACATAGAACCTAGCAGGGACTTTCCTGGTGTCCAGAAGATACGAGAAGCTACGTGGAATAACTTGGATTTAGGCACCTTAGAAGCCTTTGAACATACCTTAAGTTATCTCCTTGAAAGGAAGGTATTGATACATCCAGCTACGGTAGAAGGTAGAAACTTCCTTCTATCTAAATTATATATAAACCGTAATGGAGGTCAATGAATTTGAAGGTAAGGATCTTTTTTATTACCCTTTTTCTAATCATAGTATTCCTTATAGGGAAAGTTATAATATATCCATTTCTTCAGGGCCCTGACTATTTTACTGATAAGAGGATAAACCTTCTTATTCTAGGTATAGATGATGTGGAAGGTACAAAACGTTCTGACACTATTATCGTTAGTTCTCTTGATTTAGATGGGGATGAGTTCTGGTTTCTTTCTGTGCCTAGGGATACCATGCTAGATATAGAAGACTATGGACTTGATAAAGCTGGACATGCTTATGCTTATGGTGGTATAGAGTTGACCTATAAAACCGTGTCTGAACTTTTAGATATACCCCTTCACCATTACGTACTCCTGGATTACAATGGGTTTAAGAAGATAGTAGATATAATGGGTGGGGTAGATATAGAGGTTGAAAAGCAGATGCACTATGAGGATAAGACAGCTGGATTTATCATAGATTTAGAACCTGGCTTTCAGAAGTTAGATGGAGAAAAGGCTCTACAATATGTAAGGTTTAGATCTGATGGTGATGGAGATTTAGGACGCATAGGACGTCAACTAAAGTTTATGCGTAGCGCTGCCCAACAGTGGGTCCAACTTTCTTTCCTTTGGAAGGCTCCCTCTCTTTTCTTTGCATTGCGAGAAGGGATTCGTACTGATATGTCATTTTCTACACTAATGGCTTTAGCTGGCTTTGCTAAACACTTTAAAACAGAGAAGTTTTTTGCCACTAAACTTCCAGGAGATGCACGTTACGTAGATGACATAAGTTTTTGGATACCAGATAAAGATAGGATAGATGCCCTTGTAGGTAAGTTTTTTTATGGTGAGGGTAGGACGGAAAGACCACGTATAGAAGTATTGAACGGGAATGGAATTCCAGGAGCTGCTAGGAAGGTCAGTGACTTGCTTATAGATAATGGATTCAATGTAGTAGGTGCTGGAGATGCATGGAGCTCTGACTTTGAAGAAACATTGATAATAGATAAGGTAGGCTATAGGGAGCTAACTACTGAACTGGCTGGTATTCTAGATGCACCTGTGCTCATTGATTATGGTGGGAGTATAAAATATTCAGAAATTTTAGTTATAGTAGGTAAAGACAGAGTGTTTTAAGTAGGTACTTGGAGGGGATATAATATGCTTATAAATCCTAGTGAAGTTCTTGAGACTATAAATATGGTTGAAGCAGAACATCTAGATATACGTACTGTAACTTTAGGTCTAAGCCTGAAGGATTGCGTTCATCAAGATCCTGCTTTATTTAGAGAACGTGTCTATAATAAGATAGTAAAGGTTGCAGGGAGACTATGTACTGTTGTAGAAGGGATACAGAGACGATACGGCATACCTATAGTAAACAAAAGAATCGCTGTTACCCCAATCTCCGTAGTAGGGGGTTCCTATGATAAAGAAGCATTAGTAGAGGTAGCTCATACCTTGGAAGATGCAGCCTGTGAGGTTGGAGTAGATTTCATAGGTGGTTTTTCTGCTTTAGTTCATAAGGGGTATACAAAGGGTGATAGAGCGCTGATAGAGGCTATCCCAGAGGCTTTATCTACTACAAAAAGAGTGTGCTCTTCAGTGAACCTTGCTACGACTAAAGCAGGTATTAATATGGACGCAGTCCTTCATATGGGACGAATTATAAAAGAGTGTGCTAGACAGAGCCAGTCCCATGGAGGAATAGCTTGCGCAAAGTTAGTGGTATTTGCAAATGTCCCAGAGGATAATCCCTTTATGGCTGGTGCCTTCCATGGTGCTGGAGAGGGAGAAGCAACGATAAATGTAGGGATAAGTGGACCAGGAGTAGTACGCTCCGTTGTTGAGAGGTTTCCAGATATAGATCTAGGAGACTTATCAGAGCAAATAAAGAAGACCGCATTTAAGATAACCCGTGTTGGAGAATTGGTAGGGAGAAAGGTAGCAGAGGAATTGGGGATTCCCTTTGGCATTGTAGATCTCTCTTTAGCACCTACTCCTGCACCTGGTGATAGCGTTGCTAATATCCTTGAGGCAATGGGACTTGAACGCTGTGGGACTCATGGTACTACTGCAGCGTTAGCTCTTCTCAATGAAGCGGTTAAGAAAGGTGGTCTTATGGCTTCTTCATATGTTGGAGGCTTGAGTGGAGCATTTATACCTGTAAGCGAAGATCAGGGTATGATCGAAGCAGTAATGAAAGGTGCACTTTCTCTCAACAAGTTAGAAGCCATGACCTCAGTCTGTTCTGTTGGCCTGGATATGATAGCTGTTCCTGGGGATACTTCGGACGAGACAATTTCCGCTATCATAGCAGATGAAATGGCTATTGGAGTTATTAATAATAAGACTACTGCAGTACGTATAATCCCTGCTATTGGCAAGAAAGAAGGGGACATTATAGAATTTGGAGGGCTTCTTGGTTCTGCTCCAGTAATGCCAGTGAGCGACTTTGATTCATCATCTTTTGTCAGAAGGGGTGGCCGTATTCCTGCACCAACACGGGCACTAACAAATTAGAAGCTACCAAAGAACCATCTTGTTATGGATATAGCAGCTATAAAGGCTGCTATATCTGCCATTAAACCTACAGTAAGAGCGTGGCGAAACTTTTTTATGCCAATTGAGGCGAAGTATATTGTTAAAATGTAGACTGTAGTATCAGTACTGCCCTGTATAGTAGAGGCAAGACGTCCAGCATACGAGTCAGGACCAAGGGTATGAAAGAGATCTACTGTCATAGTTAACGATGCTACTCCTGAGAGTGGTCTTACGATAAAAAGTGGAACCACTTCTGCTGGGATACCTAAAGGGACGAGGATGGGGCTTAAGATATTAGTAAAAATCTCCATAGCCCCGGAATCTCTGAAGATCCCTATAGCTATGAAGAGGCCTACCATATAAGGGATGAGCTTTATGGCTGTCCAAAAACCTTCTTGGGCACCTTCAACGAAAACTTCGAAGACTCTTACTTTTTTGTAATAACCATAGCCTAAGATGAGGGACATGAAGATGGGTATGGCCCACCGCGATGCCTGAGTTATAAGGGAAAAGAACACCTAGACTCACCTCCTTTTCTTCCTATGTACATTGTGATTTTTGTGTGCTATTTCAGCTTGCTTTTTTCGTTTATTCTTTGCTCTGAATATGGCATCTGCAATTATAGCTACTGCTGTGGAGCAGCTGGTAGCAAAGAGAGTAGTCCCTACGATCTCGCTAGGGTTTGCAGACCCTGATGCAGCACGCATAGCAATAAGGGTAGTTGGGATCAGTGTTACACTGGAAGTATTAATGGCAAGAAAGGTGCACATACCTTCACTTGCTGTGCTCTTATCTTCGTTAAGTTCTTGTAGCTCCTTCATTGCTTTCAGTCCAAAAGGGGTGGCAGCGCTACCAAATCCCATCATATTTGCACAGATATTCATGAGGATACAACCCATAGCAGGATGTCCCTTTGGAAGAGACGGGAAGAGAAATTTTATAACGGGATAAATTAGGTCTGTCATTCGTTTTAAGAGACCAGATTCTTCCGCTACTTTTGCCATGCCTAACCAAAGCGTCATTATTCCAATGAGACCGATTACCTTTTCTACTGCTCCATTTGCTGATGAGACTATGGAGTTTGTTACGACATCGACATTACCGTTTACAGCAGCTATAAGTATTCCTCCCACTATGAGTAAAAAGAATATTAAGTTCATATTTTTACCTCCTAATCATGAATGATGACCATGGTACCATCAGGAACATTCTCATAAAACCATTTAGCGTCTTCGTCTTTTAATCGAACACATCCGTGACTAGCAGGACCACCTAACTTATCTAGTTCTTCTTCTTTAAGGCGCCAGTCACTATCTCTTGGTATGGAATGAAAGAGGTAATTATCCATAAAACGTACCCAAAAGATTGCCCCTTCTCCGTATTTATAGGAGAAAAACTGAAGTCCTCTATTAACTATATGGTATATACCTGGTGGAGTTTCGCGCCCTGGTGCTCCACCTGAAGCCAGCATGACTTTTATAGGCTCGTTACCACGTCGTACTATTACTAAATGGGTCCCAGAGAGGTCTACTTCAACCCATAAGGTATCTTCTTTGATTTCCATGGTAGTAAAGGAAAAACTCATAGGATCTATTGGTTCGCCTGTTATTGAGGTGGCTTCTACCATCACATCATATTTATGTCCTGGTTTGAATAGATATGCCTCTTTAAAGGTTAGCTTCTTATCTTCTACTAGCGTAACCCCATTCATATTAGATACACTTATCTTACCTTCTTCAATTGGTTCATCGAAACTTATCTCTATTGGACGATAGAGTCCTACTCCTTTTGAACCAGGTGTTGGAGAGATCTTTATAGGTTGAGGTTTAGCAGCTGTTCTAAAGGACAAGGTCATTCCTTCTTTTATGTATATATTATAAGTCCTATGGTTTTCTAACCTTTCAGTTGGTAAGAGCGTCCATTGGGTATAGTCTTGATATTCTTTACCGTTAAAGAATTTGATTGTCGGAAGGAGTTTACCATCCGCATTAGCAGATATCTTATCCCTTAAAGAACTAAGATCTACTGGACTATTGAATCTTATGATTATTGGTCCTGATGTAGGGGGATCTACAGTAGGATATATACCTAAGATCTCTAACGGAACCTCTTGTTTAATGGTTATAATTCCCCATTTTTTCAATGGGCACATCTTCATTTTAATTCCTTGGATCCTTATGTAGATCTCTCCACACTTTATAGGCCTTTCTTGGGATATTGTAAGTTCTAAAGTGGATGGGGTGGTCCACTTTGATACTATCTTCATCTGAGTCCACGGAGAGTCTGAACTTACTAATATTTTTTTGATCTCTCCATCTTTAACAGATAAAAAGAAATTCAAGGTGACTTTAAGAGTCTCTGAATCTCTATCTATTGTATAGGGTATATAAAAGCTTACAAGAAGACCCCCAGCAAGGATGAGAATGAAGAGACTTAGAACGACGTATTTCACTCTTTTCCTTCTCCTTTATTTTATTTAGGACTAAACTCCTATAGATATATATATTTTAATCAATGAAAGAGTATGTTCTTTGAAGGAAAGAACTATTATTTCTCGAAGTATATATTTGACATATTCTTTAGACGAACTAATTGAGTTCGGGAAGGGGATGGCTATGGGGGAGATTATTCGGAATGTGCGTTTTGAAGAACTGGAAGCCTTTAACCGTTTTTTAGAACGGTCTTATGGACACAAATATGGGTTTTTCAAAAGCTCTCATGCACCACATAATCCAGATGCTATTCGTTGTAATCTAGTAGTGGAGCGAGATGGATGTATAGTATCTCATGTAGGTACTTATCCTATGGATATAATTATAGGGTCAGCGCGTATTTTATGTGCTGGTGTAGGAGGGGTTGCAACCCATCCAGAAGAACGTGGCAAGGGCTATATGTCGCAACTCATGGAAGAATCATTGCGTAAGATGAGAGAAGAAGGATATCATATATCTGTTTTATGGGGGAATCAACAGCGTTATAGTAACTTTGGCTATGAAACATGTGATATACAGTATAAGCTAACTATAAATAGAATATCTCTTGAACATTTCAAGGTTCAGCCTGTCCCTCTAGAAGAAGTAGATCCTCAGGATGAAGATGTGATAAAGCGCATACACCAGTTACACTCTACACTTCCTTATAGAGTTGAACCAAAACACTTTGATTTGAGACTCCTTAAGTATAAAGTAAGAGTATTTTTAGGACCTGACGGATATCTTCTATCACGCAATGAAAAAGCAGGTAATCTAGAGATCCATGAGATAGTTTCTCCAACTCATCAAGAAGCGGGGTTAATCTTAGGAGCCTTAAATTGGACGTTTGGATCAGCTGCTAGTTTAAGGTTAGAGCCTGGTGAAGGGGAACGCGCGGACCGACTTCTCATGTAGCTAGTTATTGGAGCGCGATGCCCCAAGGAATGTTCAGGATAATCCATTGGCCTAGGTTATTAACTGCTCTAAGGCCTATCTTAATTGAACGAGCATGGGATTTATCTGATTTTTCTATAGCTATAGGTTGCAAATGGCAGCCAGATGTAGAAGTTGCCACAGTTATATGGGACGGAAGTAATATGCAGGTATCTGAAGGTCGTCATTGCGATGAATACGTTGAAGTAGATGGAAGGCTTTTAATATCCTTGCTCTTAGGTAGGCCTTGTTTGGATTACAAACCTTTGGGGCTCTTCGGAAGATTACTTCCTGTGCCTCTTCATATACCAATTCAGGATCATGTATAGTAAAGTCTTGAGGAGTAATAACGAATAATACGGAGGAAAGGTTTTATGGATAAACTTAAAAGTTTAGCTAAGCTTAAGGATGGTATAAAGTCAAGGAGGTTTTCGTCGTATGATACTACTGGTGGGAATCGTGATTCTATACCCATTCCTGCTAATAGCGAAGTAGATATAGCTCAAATGAGTGGTCCAGGATGCATCCGACATGTATGGATGACTACAACGGAGGATGATAATAATCTACGTCGTCTAGTTCTTAAGATGTATTGGGATGGAGAAGTTAATCCTTCTGTTCTTTCTCCACTGGGTGATTTCTTTGGTCTTGGACATGCAAAGGCTGTATATCTTAATTCAATTCCAATACAAGCATTTTACTTAGGGTTAAATTGTTGGTTTCCGATGCCATATAGCGAAGGTGCTAAGATAGTAGTCTCTAATGACTCTGATAAGGATAGTTTCCTTTATTATTATGTAGATTATGAGGAGTGGGCTAAGCCTCAGTATGATTTGGCGCGTTTCCATGCTAACTGGAGAAGAGAACTTGTAACTAAGGATAATGCACCTGAGGGCCCTAATCGTTTTGGTCAAAATGAGAGACTTAATATAACAGGTGATGGTAACTATGTGATCCTAGATGTTACTGGCAAGGGCCATTATGTGGGATGCTTCCTGAACCTTGATACTAATGAACCGGGTTGGTGGGGAGAGGGGGATGATATGTTCTTTATTGATGGTGAAAAATGGCCTCCTGATCTCCATGGAACCGGCACTGAAGATTACTTTTGTGGAGCATGGAATTACAATAGGCTTAATCGGACCTATTGTACACCGTACTTTGGCTATCATTTTCGTGGTAATATAGATTATACGGGTAAGCATTCTCAGTACAGGTTCCATATCCAGGATCCTATTTACTTTGAACGTTCACTTAAATTCTCTATAGAACATGGTCATGCCAATGATAAACAGGGTGATTGGACTAGCACAGCATTTTGGTATCAAATTGGAAGAACAAAGCCGTTACCAGCTATAGGTCGCTTTGAAGAGCGTATTCCCTATTCACATGGTGGGTTGGAACGATGGCCTGGAAAAGATAGAAAGGGATTAAATCTATAAGAGATGAAACGCTACAACATTAATGTCCTAGCGTTTCATTGGTTGACAAATTGAATGTCTATGCATATAATATCAAGTATACATCAATTTTTTTTGATATATACATCAAACTATTTTGATTTATAGGAAAGGATATGGGTAAATGAAGCTATTAAGTGATTATGCTCAAATCTTTAGTGCTATGGCTGATGAACTACGCCTTAAAGTTCTTTTGTATTTATATGTAAATGGCGAAAGATGTGTGTGCCATATTGGAAATTATTTTGACCTTGGTCAGTCTAATATCTCCTACCATTTGAAAATATTATCTGATGCAAAGATTATTAATAAGAGGCAGGTCGCTGTATGGAACTATTATTCATTAAATCGAGATAGTGATGTTTATAATCTCTTGGAGAAAATTCTTAAAGATGTAAGGACAAAGGAGTGGGACGATAATGCCTCAAATGAATAATTTAGTTGGAGCAGGGAAGATGTTTTTATTTCTTATGGGAGAGCTAATGCTACTTTTTATAGGAATTAGTTTCTTCATAGCCCTTATACAAATTTATTTATCAAAGGAAAGAATTAAAAGAATACTTACTACCCAAAGGAAGGGGATAAATAGTATATTAGGCGCACTTCTAGGGGCTATTACACCTTTTTGTTCCTGTTCTACCGTTCCTATTTTAGTAGGATTATTAAAAAGTGGCGCTCCCTTCTCAGGTACATTATCATTTTTATTGACTTCACCTATATTAAATCCTGCTATTATAGGAATGTTTCTAGTGTTTTTGGGGTTAAAAGCTACTATCATATATACTGCTTCCACCTTCGCGTTTGCTGTTATAGTAGGGTTGCTCCTTGATAGATTTGGTTTTGAAAAAGAGGTTAAAAACGTTAGTATAAGAGGGGATATTGGTGATGAGTTGGTATATGAAAAACTTCAAGGAACTTTCTGGGCCAAAAATATGATAGCTTTCCGACACGCATTTATCGAATCGCTATCCCTCTTTAGACAAGTATTTCCATATTTACTTATTGGTGCGGGTATAGGTTCTTTCATTTATGAATTTGTTCCTCAAGATTTATTATCAAATTTTTCTGGTAAGTCTAAAATACTATCTGTACCTATCGCTGCTATAGTTGGCGTACCTATGTATATTAGGACAGAAACGATGATACCAATAGCTAGAATAATGATTGATAAAGGCGTGAGTCATGGTACCATGGTAGCTCTTATAATTGGCGGTGCAGGAGCAAGTATTCCAGAACTATCGTTATTGAGTTCTATATTTAAGAAGAAAATGATGATTGCATTTGTTCTTTCAATTTTATTAGTTGCTATCGTTACAGGTTATGCCTTTAATATTGTAATGTAGGAAGGGAAAGGGGTGATAATATGAGTAAAAAGAAGGATTCTATTTTTTCTAAAATCTTTAAGCCTAAAAAATCATCTTGTTGTTGTAATATAGCAATTGTTGAAGAGCCAGATGAGCCTAAGGATGAAAAACTAAAAGAAAAAAAGCCACGCCAGAGAATTAACTAATTGCGGATATAATCATAGCATTAAGAGTAGTCTTAACCATTGAAATCTAAAGGCAGTCATGGTATCATTGAGCCAAGCATTAAATGAATATATGAGGCTGTGCATTTATGAGTAAATTAACCTTACAGCAATTAGAGTTAACTTTGTAGAAGGCAGCTGATAGAATTGAACGCAGCAGAGTATAAAGATTATATCTTTGGCTTTCTATTTTTAAAACGAATAAATGATGAGTTGCCGGTAGAGCAAAGAGAAAGAAGAGATAGGGCCTGAATTAGATGATGCATATTAGTATTTGATTAAAAAGTTTGCTGATAGTGGTGGCGGGAAAGGTGGAGAGTTTTATACCCTAGAGGGGGTAGCGCGTGTATGGGTTAAGATTATAAAGCCTCAAGAGGCGATAAACTTTATGATCCTACTGAGGAAGAAGCTTAATGAGTATCTTAAGGAATTAGGCTTTGACGAGATATAAGGTGGAATTTATGGAGCTATCATTTGAATACGGAAGGCAAACCATTAATTTTAATATTATATATAGGCGCAGAAGAACAATGGAAATCCGCGTTGAGCCACCAGGTAGAGTGAGTGTAATTGTACCTGAGGGCATACCAAAAGATATAATTATAGAGAAGGTAAGGGATAAAGCCTCCTGGATAGCGGAGAAACTCCTTTTCTATAAGGATATAAAGAAGCACTTTGTCAATAGTGAGTCTTTTATGTACCTTGGGAGAGATTATCCCCTACAGATTCAAATTGAGCCACAATGCAAGAGACCAGAAGTTAAGTTAAAGCAAGGTAAGTTTTATATTAGGACTCCATCAAATGATGAAGGTGTTATTAGAGATGCTATGGAGATATGGTATAGGGAGAGAGGGCTTAATAAGATTAAAGATAGAATAACATATTATGGACCTAAATTTCCATGTAAGCCTAGAGCAGTTCGAGTAAAGGAGCAGAAGAGGCGATGGGCGAGTTGTACTGGCAACGACGCCCTCCTCTTTAACTGGAGATGTATAATGGCTCCTTTGCCAATTGTAGATTATATTGTAGTGCATGAGATGTGTCATATGGTCCATAAAAACCATTCAAAGCAATTCTGGGATATGGTGGCTTCTATACTACCAGATTACAAGGAGAGAAGAGAGTGGCTTAAGAAGAATGGAATTAGTATAGTAATGCAAATCTAACGATAGGAATATTTATCACTCCATTATGGCTAATCTATAAAGGATATAGATTGTAGGGTGATGATAAATGAGAGATGGACTCAGAAGAGTACTAATATGGGAAGTCATTGGCGCTATATTCATTATAGTAGGAGGTTCACTCATACATTTTTTATATGAGTGGTCAAATCATTCTCAAATAGTTGCTATCTTTAGTCCGATAAATGAGAGCCTTTGGGAACATCATAAACTTGGTCTTTGGTCTGTGGCTCTTTTTTCACTTATAGAGTATTGGTTTATCCGGGATTATATAAATAATTTTATAACAGCAAAAGTAGCAGGGATATTAAGCCTTCAGCTATTGATAGTTATAGGATTTTATCTGTATACTAGTTTTATAGATAGAAGTATACTCCTATTGGATATACTCTTATATGTTATAGGAGCCGTGATATGCCAGGTAATAAGTTATGAAGTTCTTACCCGTAAGAGAGTGAACAGGGCTATAAAATACACAGCTGTGCTCATACTCATTCTTCACCTAGCGCTATCGGTCTTCTTCACTTATTTTCGCGTTTAAAAAAGGTTGCACTTTTTTAGTTTTTATAGTATAATAACCTTTGAAAAGAAGAATATTTGTTAGTACCTTCGGGGCAGGGTGAAGCTAATGCTAAATCCCGACCGGTGGTGATAGTCATTAATGACTTAAGTCCACGAGCCCATAGTTTGGGTTGACCTAGTGAGATTCTAGGACCGACGGTATAGTCCGGATGAAAGAAGGAAGTGCTATCCATTATTTTGTCGATTAAATCCCCGGAGGGTTTCTCTGGGGATTTTATTATTTTAGAGATAAAAGGAGGATTTTAAAACATGTCTAAAGTTAATGAAGAGAAGATCTTGCAGCGTCCAACTTATACATTAAATAGTACGGTAGTTCTGGCCTATAGTGGTCTTTTGACAGCTGTAAGCATTTTGTTGGCCTGTATCTACCCAATACCTTTGTTTACGGATTTTCTTCTCTATGAACCCAGCGATGTACCAATAATATTAGGAGGTATATTCTTAGGGCTTGGACCAGGCTTACTTATAACTACGGTTACATCGATTATAATGGCTATTATAACTGGTCATGGAGGCCCTATAGGGATTGTGATGCACATCATATCCACTGGAATCTTGGTCTCAATGATTACTATCTTTTATAGAAAAGGAGATAGTAAAGGGCGTTATCTAATGGGAGCCATTATTGGTGTCTTAGGTACCACAGTGGCTATGGTTCTCTGGAACTTGATTTTAACACCATTATATATAGGAGTACCTAGGAGCGTGGTTGTAGGTCTCCTATGGCCAGCCATTATTCCATTTAACCTTGTAAAAACATCAATAAACTCAGCATTAGCTTATGGTCTCTTAAAGCTAATATCCCCTCATTTTAAGAGATAAAGCAATAGGCATAGGGGCCATGTGAATGGCCCCTGTTAAGAGATGAGTTGTAAGTGGATTTACCCATATTATAAGTTTTCATAGACATTAGGCGCATCACGGATTTATGTGATTAGATTCTGAATATCTATGTCAAGGTCCTATTTACTTGAACCCTGAATGGTAACAAACCCATTAATATATACTTTGCATCTTAGATGTAAAGTATAAAAAAATTAGTTATAGGTATTCCTTTTAAACATTCTTTATACAAAGTAGGAAATAGGAAAATAAATAAAAGTTGCCCCAAATCTATATATTTAACATAAGTTTACATAGTAGTAAAAAGTAGAATGCTATTATCCATAAAATTAAAGCTAAAACCAAAGGTTAACAAAAAAAATGTTCTTTCCCTACAAAAACTATTGACATTAGAGGTAAATTAATGTTAGAATAGAATGCGGTTGGGAAGAACGAATTTCAAAATAAGAGGACACGTATTTTGTGAGAAAGTGTCCTATATCGTATAAGTTAATGCCTGGAGGGCTTGATATGGTAATGAATGAGGCTTTGCAGGTACTCAATGAGACAGAAGAGAGGTTAGAAGAGATTTCTCTGGAAGCTGAAGAAGCAGCCTTTAGGATAAATAAAGCCTGTGATGAAGCGATCCGTCATTTTCAAGATAGAGTTGATAAGTTAATTGTAGATAGAGAACGGAAAGCCAAAGAAGAATCACGACAGGAGATAGAGGCTGTTATTAATCAGATCAAGGATGAAGTTAAAGAAAAGACGAAATCTCTACAGAAAGGTGCCATTGATAAGATTGATGAGGTTATTGATGAGATCATAGGGTGGATTTTAGGGACAAGTCAATTTCCTGAGGATGAGAAGCTATGGGAATAGTAGAGATAGCTACTGCTCAGGGATTTGCCAGGGCTTTAAAGGGTAATCTAATTGATTTGAAGGGAACAACGAGGCTAAGCGAAGCAGGAACCATAAAAGAAGTCTTAGATTACTTGAGGAGCTTTCCGTACTACAATAAGCTCCTTTTTTCTGCTTTAGATGAATTGCCAGTTGATATAGGTAAAATCGAACGGCTTTTAAATCAGAGTATCATTGATGACGCCTCGCGTATAGAGAGGTTCCTTCCAGATGATATTCGTTGCGTTGTAGAGAAGATAATCGCTAGATATGAATTGAGCAACATAAAAACAATACTAAATATAATAAACAGCGGTCAGGACCAATCCCTTAGTCAGGCTTTTCTATTGGACATGAGGGAATTTAAGACTATAGAAGGCTCTAAACTTTTAAATGTCCATTCTATAAGTGATGTTATAGAAGCTTTAGAAGATACCCGCTATGGGCCTCCTCTACAGAATGCATACGAGCGTTATCAAAGGGATAACTCTCTCTTCACCCTTAAAAACGCACTAGATCTTTTTCACTTCGAAGAATTATGGGATTCTATAAACCTCATGAGTCCTAGAAAGCGTAATTCTATCCTCTCTGTCCTGGGTACAGAAATGGATCTTAGGCAGATACAATGGATTTTGCGATTCAGAATTAACTTTAAATTACCCCCGCATCAAACATATAATCACATCATCCATCAAGGATATCTCCTTGATGAGGAGCTCTTGAATGAGCTTTCAGAAGCTCAAGAAATAGAGCAGTTTATAAAGTGCCTACCACGGGCTTATGGACGTATTGTTGAGAATAGTCTCAATGATGGACTTATAGACTTTACCCGTCTTGAGGTAGCCTCTTGGCACTATATTTATGAAAAAGCAGTAGAGGCCTTATATAGAAGGCCTATAAATCCCGGTATAATCTTTGCGTATCTTTCTATTAAGAGAGTGGAGACAGATGAGATCATATCTATCCTAGAATGCAAACGTTATGGAATGCCTAAAGAGGATATACGTAGATATATAATCCGGGATGACACGGAATTTTAGGTGAACTAGAAGCTGTTCCTCGCGCTTTATATAGGCGCGTGGGTGAAACTGAGGTGAGAGACATGTGGAAACCGGAGGAGATGTTATTCTTCCAAGCTTTTGTATTAAAACGTGAGATGACTACAGTCATTACAAACCTTGCAAAGCTTGGTGTAGTTCATCTCTTACAGTCTCCTAGTATAGCAGAAAGTGAGCAACTAGAGACTTTAAGCAACGAGTCATCCTTAATAAGAGACTTAACAAAGAAAGTAGATAGGCTGATGACCCTTCTAACAATAGATCTAGAAGAAGGCCAATGTGACCCAGAGAATTTCCATATAAATACTATAATAAAAGAGGCTTCTGAGGTCATTGAAGAAGTAGAGAGAGAAGTCTTTAAGATCTCAGATTCTCTTCAGGATGTGGAAAGTATAAGGGAGGAGAATAAGCTTCTTACAAATTCTATTGAGGAGCTAAGAACACTAAAAGCGGAGTTTAAAAATCTCCTTGAATTCTCATATGTGGCTATTGTTAAGATTCCTACAGAACGAATAAATCGTCTGAAAGAGAGTTTAAAGGACATTCCTCATTTTATCCTTCCTTACCGAAATGATGGCAAAACGGCTTATTTATTAATTGCTACTATGGTGGAGGAGTCTGAGACTCTAAAGGACGCCCTGAAGAGAGCATACTTTATAGAGCTTAAGATTCCTGAAGAGATAAACGAACTTCCAGATAACGCCATGCTGATCCTTGCTGATAGGGATAAAGAATTCAATGATAAGGAACGATCCCTAAAGGCGTCTTTGGAGGATACAAAGAGTAAGTGGGCTACGAAACTTATAAGGATCTATAGGGAGCTTGCCAATAGCGAACAGGTTTTAACTTGGAAGCATGGACTTAGTGCTACAGGTAGGCTAGTGTCTATATCTGGTTATATACCAGAGGATGCCCAAGAGTCAGTAAGTACTGTGGTTGGTGAGAATGCACTCATAGAATTTAGAGAGCCCAGGAAGGAAGATCCAAAACCGCCGACAGTCCTTAAAACTCCTAAGTTTTTAAAGCCATTTCAAGGACTCCTTACAACCTATGGGTATCCAGAATACGGGCATTTTGATCCCTGTATATTCTTTACCATAACATACCTTTTCATGTTCGGAGTTATGTTTGGAGATGTGGGACAAGGGCTCATCCTCATTTTATTTGGGTTCTTGCTAAATTCAGGTCGTATTAAGATGCTTCGAGGTTTTCAATCTACAGGATTCTTTCTTGTCGGGATAGGACTTTCAGCGAGTGTCTTTGGTTTTTTATATGGCAGTCTCTTTGGAAGAGAGGATCTTATACCAGCACTTTGGATTAGTCCCATGAGAGACCTTGAGTTCTTTATAATCATTGGCGTTTCCTTTGGGATTATAATGATAAGTGGAGGATTAATAATGAGGATGCTCAACCTGTTGCAGGATAAGAGCTACTTCGAGTTTTTCTTCGACGGATATGGTCTTTTTAGTGCTCTAATGTACTGGTTTATAGTTGGAGGTGCCGCCTTTTTATTTTCAGGTCGTACTTCATTAGGATATCTTTTTTTAGTAGGAGCGGGTATCTCTCTTGCTTTGAAGGTATTGGTTCCCTTACTTGCAGGTAAAGCTCTAGGAAAGGATGATATAGATTATCTGGAGACTATCTTTAGTGTCTTTGAGGCTATCTTATCTTACTTTACAAATAGCCTTTCCTTTGCTAGACTCTCTGCTTTTGCTCTTGCCCACGGAGCCCTTGGCGTAGCTATTTATCAAATAGTTGATATAGTTATAGCCTTGCCTATGGGTTCGGTTTGGGCGCTTATAGTAGCTATAATAGGGAACTTATTTATAATACTCTTAGAAGGTATGATAGTAGGAATTCAAGCATTGCGGCTGGAGTTTTATGAACTCTTTTCAAAATTCTTTAGCGGTAGTGGTATTAAGTACGAACCCATGAAGTTTAAGTACTAAAAATAGAAAAAGTTGTTGATACTTAGGAGGTTATTTAATATGAATAAAAAAACAGTAAAAAGAGTCATCTTTGCACTCTTTATCATAAGTACAGTACTGATTCTTGGAAGCGCCTTAAGCTTTGCAGAAGGTGTTGACACGTCTGGGGGCGCATCAAACATCTGGCCTTACGTTGCATTGACTGTTATTGTTGCAGGAGGATCGTTCGCAGCAGCATATGCTGTTACTTCGGTAGGTTGTTCCGCTATTGGAGTTATGGCTGAAAAGCCTGATCTTTTTGGTAGAGTACTAGTCTTCGTAGGTTTAGCAGAAGGTATAGCAATCTATGGCCTTATTATAGGTATCATGATCCTTAGCAAAATATAGTGGTAAGGACGTGATGACGATTGAAGATAGTCGTTATAGGTGACGGAGACACAGCTGTAGGGTTCAGACTTGCAGGTGCTGATGCTTTTGAAGTGAGTAGCCTGGAAGAGGGAGAACGTATCTTTAAACAAGTGGTTTATCAGGAGGATGTAGGCCTTATAATAATAACTGAAGAATTGGCTAAAAGATTAGCTAATCTCATTGAAGAGGCTAGAAAGAAGACCCTACCTGTTATAATCGTCATTCCAGGAAGTACTGGCCCCATAGATATACCGTCTCTTGGTGAATATATAGGGAAGCTATTTGGTTTGGGTCACATTTCCTGAACTATGGAACTGAATGTGGAAAAGGAGGAAGCAACGCCTATGCCTTAGGGTTTTGGCGTTGCGCAGTTCATGATTGAGTCCAGGGTTCAAAGGTTAATGGAAGCAATTGCAGATGAAGTTACCGTAGAGATAAGGAAGAAGTTTGAGACTCTCCGCGGTGAAGGGGACCGTCGTCTTGAGAGCGCTGCTGAACGAATCAAAAGCGAAGCTATGAGTAGAATAGGCCAGCTTATAGAGGACATTAAAGAGAAGAAGGAAGAGCAGATTGCTATAGCTAGGAGAGAGGCGAGTAAGGATAGTCTCCTTGATAGAAAAGAGCTTATGGATGAAGTCTACAAGCGTCTCGAACTAGAGATCGTAAAGCTAAGAATGGATCCCCGTTATCCTGATGCCCTTCAACGTTATATAATCGAAGGCATACAGGCCCTGGGTGAGAATGATGTGGAGCTAGTGATTTCCAGGGACGATATAGATCTCTTTACCCAAGAATTCCTTAGAGAATCTGAGGCAAAGGTAGAGGAAGAATTGGGGATGAAGATCCATCTTACTCTGACGGTAGACGATAATATAGATATAATTGGTGGGTTGATGGTAAGGGATAAGAAGACTGGGATAATGTATAATAACACTTTGAGGAGACGTTTAGAACGTATGCGAAAGCAGGTTAATGTATATATTGACAATGTACTCTTCAAATCTAATTCCTTGTCTTCATAGGTTATGACTCTGTAGGGATTAAAAGTAGTGTAAAAGAAGGACTTGGTGAGCTTTATGGATATAAATGGTATAATCGAAAATATAAATGGCCCCATAGTTAGGGGAAAAGACATGCATAATGTGTCTATGATGGAACTTATCTATGTTGGCGAGGAACGTCTTATGGGTGAGGTTATTCGTTTAAAGGATGATAAAGCTGTCATTCAGGTCTATGAGGATACTGTAGGTATCAAACCTGGTGCTCCCCTTTATGCTACGGGGTATTCCACCTCTGTTAGATTAGGTCCCGGCCTTATTGGCGAGATATTCGATGGCGTTCAACGTCCTTTAATTCGACTAGCAGAAACACAAGGTGCTTTTTTAAAACGGGGTGGGCAGTTAGCTCCTTTAGATGAGGGTAAAGAGTGGGAGGTCCATATCCGAGTTCGTCCGGGAGATGAAGTATCTGGAGGCCAAATTATAGCAGTAACTCAGGAGACTCTCGTTATTGAGCATAGGATTATGGTTCCACCAGAACTTTCTGGGACTATAGTACACGTGGAGCCTTCTGGAACTTTTAAGGTAAATGACGTAATAGCGGTTCTTAAGACGAGAAGAGGAGAGGAAATCCCTCTTACAATGACCCATGATTGGCCTGTGAGAGTGCCGCGACCACATAAGATCAGGTTAACCCCTAGTACCCCTCTTGTAACAGGACAGAGAGTTATCGATACTTTCTTTCCTATTCCAAAGGGTGGCACTGCTGCTATTCCAGGGGGGTTTGGAACAGGGAAAACCCGAACACAACATCAATTGGCTAAATGGTCAGATGCTGATATAATAGTCTATGTAGGTTGTGGCGAGCGAGGAAATGAGATGACTGAGGTTCTAGTTGATTTTCCTAAACTTGAAGATCCAAAGAGCGGTCATTCATTGATGGAGAGGACTCTTTTAATAGCTAATACTTCTAATATGCCTGTGGCTGCAAGGGAAGTGTGTATCTACACGGGAATAACCATTGCCGAGTACTATAGAGATATGGGATACGATGTAGCGGTTATGGCAGACTCTACATCTAGGTGGGCTGAAGCTCTTAGAGAGATTTCAGGACGGTTAGAGGAACTCCCCGCCGAAGAGGGATTTCCCCCTTACCTAGCTACTAGATTAGCCCAGTTTTACGAGCGAGCAGGGAGAGTCAAGACAAATAATGATAGCGTAGGCTCTCTAACTATAGTTGGAGCAGTTTCACCTCCGGGTGGCGATTTCTCTGAACCTGTAACTCAGCATACTAAACGTTTTGTGAGAGCTTTCTGGGCCTTAGATAAAGAACTTGCGAATGCTCGACATTATCCAGCCATCAACTGGATGGAGAGTTATAGCGAATATATCAGGGACTTGGAAGAATGGTTTGAAGAAAACGTGAATTCTGAGTGGAATAAGATGCGAGACGCTATCTTTAAAATATTGAGTGAAGAAGAACGATATAGGGAGATAGCCCAGCTAGTTGGAGAGGAAGCCCTCCCTGACGAGCAAAGACTTATACTTCAAACTGCTGAGCTAATAAAGATCGGTTTTCTCCAGCAGAACGCCTTAGATCCTATAGATACATACTGCAGCATTTATAAACAATTTAGGATGATGGAGATAATATTTGACTTTTACAAAAATGCACAACGTATAATCGCAAAAGGAGCCCCTATAGTTAAAATTATCTCTATAGATTCCCTCAATGAGGTAAGGCGTATGAAGAATACCTTGTCCAACGATGAAATTGACAAGCTTGATGCTTTGCAGGATGGGCTACTAAAGGACCTCTCCCAGTTAGAAGAGGAGTATAGGGAGGAGTTAGATCATGGTCAAGGTTTATGAGAGAGAAAAGCTAGGCTTATCAGGAATAGAGGGCCCAATAGTCTTTGTTAAGGGCGTAAAAGGTATAGGTTATGGTGAAATGGTTGAGGTCATTGGTTTTGATACTAAATTCCGAAGAGGTACTGTTCTAGAGGTATCTGATGATCTCGCTGCCATTCAGGTCTTTGAAGGTACTACTGGCCTTTCTCTTAACCAGACTAGGGTGCGGTTTATAGGTACACCGTTACAGATCCCTGTCTCAATGGATATGCTGGGGAGGGTCTTTAATTACTTAGGAGAACCTCTAGATGGCGGACCAGAGGTAATAAGTAGGGATATTAGAGATGTAAATGGATTACCTCTAGCCCCTACAGCTAGAGAGTATCCGCGTGATTTTATTGAGACTGGTATTTCAGCGATAGATGGTATGAACACCCTTATAAGGGGGCAGAAACTACCTATATTTTCAGGTGCAGGACTACCTCATAATGAATTGGCAGTGCAAATTGCCAGGCAGGCTAGGGTTCCAGATGATGACGAGGAATTCGCTATAGTCTTTGCAGCTATGGGAGTAAAACATGATATCGCTGAGTTTTTCCAAAGGAGTTTGACAGAGAGTGGAGCCATATCAAAGAGTGTATTATTTATAAATCTAGCGGATGATCCACCTATAGAACGTCTCGTTACCCCTAAGAGCGCTTTAACAGTAGCGGAGTTTCTTGCCTTTGAAAAGGGCATGCATGTGCTAGTCATACTCATAGATATGACTAATTATGCTGAAGCTCTTAGAGAGATAGCCAGTTCAAAAGGGGAACTCCCCAGTAGAAAAGGTTATCCTGGATATCTTTACAGTGATTTTGCTTCTATATATGAAAGAGCAGGAAGGATAATAGGAAGGCCTGGTTCCATTACTCAAATCCCTATACTTACCATGCCTAACGATGATATGACACATCCTGTTCCGGATATGACAGGTTATATAACTGAAGGACAAATAGTATTGAGCAGGGAATTAAATCATAAAGGTATATACCCGGCAATTGATCTGCTTTCTTCTCTTTCGAGATTAATGAAGGATGCTATTGGATGGGGATATACCAGGTCAGATCATCCCAACTTGGCCAGTCAGCTCTATGCAGCGTATTCCCATGTTCAGTATGTACGGTCTCTGGCATCAGTCATTGGACAGGATGGATTATCAGAAATAGATCGTAAGTATTTGAGATTTGGTGATGCTTTTGAAGACAGATTTGTTAGGCAAGGTATGTATGAGAATAGGAGTTTAGAAGAAACACTAAATCTTGCATGGAGAATACTCTCTATCCTTCCTCCTAGCGAACTTCATCGGTTAAGCTTGGAAGAGATTAAAGAGTATTATGGAGACTCTAAATAGAGATGGGAATGATCTGAAGGATGGCAAGTTATAAAGTTTCGCCCACTAGGAGCAATCTCCTGCGCCTTAAAAAGCAGATAGATTTTGCTCGAGAAGGCTATGAACTTCTTGAACAGAAGAGAGAAGTTCTAATAAGCGAGGTGTTCCATCTTATAGGGAGCGCTGAAAACATACGCGAGGAACTACAGCAAGTCCTCGAAGAGGCATTTGAAGCCCTAAAACAAGCTAATATAGTTATGGGTATGACGCCAGTTAGGAGAGTTTCCTATGCTTCTGGTGCTGAAGCTAAAGTAAGCATTAAAGAGAATAGCGTAATGGGAGTAGTAATTCCTGAAATTGAGGTGTGCTTTAAGGATTATCCATTAGATTATAGTCTCTTTGGAACATGTGCAGCTTTAGACATCGCTCGTAATGCTTTTAAAAGAGCCCTCGCTAAAGTAATTGAAATGGCAGAGATATATACTTCTTTGAGTAGATTAGCAGAAGAGGCAAAGAAAACGCAGATCCGTGTTAATGCTCTAGAAAACGTCTTTATCCCCCAGTATAGCCACGCAATCCGATATATCGAGGAAACCTTGGAAGAGAGGGAAAGAGAGGAAATGTACGCAAGAAAATTAAGTAAAGGGAGACTTGATGCTCTTCCAGAAGGTTGAAAGGAGAGAAGCTGGTATGGATGATAATGGGGATCCGGGAAAAATTTTTACGCTTACTGTTGTGCCCGTAGGTGGGTCTGATTCTTCGTTGGCTACTTTAAACACAGCTATTCAAGGAGTCAGGAATTATGGCGGAAAGTTAATTGTGCTTCATGTAGTGGATAGAGATCTTGTAAGTGAGATGGCAAGGCTTGAGAATAAAGGAAGGAATGAAATCGAGCAAACCCTTGAGAAGAATGGCCTTAGATATTTAAGGTTTGCTGAGGAATTGGCGGATGAGGCTGGCGTTGAGGTTGAAACTGTTCTAAGGTTTGGCGTGGCGTATGAAGAGATCGTAAAGATAGCGGACGAACGTGATGCTTCATTGATAATTATAGGACGTATGGGACCGAAAGGCCCAAGAAGGATCCTTGTTAAAAATGTTACAGAACGAGTCATTGAAAACGCAAATTGCCCGGTTCTCGTTGCCATACAGGAGGAAAAGACATGGAAGAGATAGATGAATTGAGTAGACTCATAGATGCGGAGCTTGAAGAGATAAAAGATTCCATCAACAGATTCGTTGATGAACTCACGCACGAATTTGAAGTCAAGATTAGTCACGCTATAGTTTCCCTTAAATATAAAATTAAGGGGGAATAACTTTATTATCTTTTTTAGATCCCCGGAGGCTGTTCCGGGGATCTTTTAGAATCTCAGTGAGTAGAAAACTCCTGCATATAACCTTCTCATGACGTAAGATATGCTATCGTGTACCTGTTGAGCTGATACTCGTACGCCTAGACTCTGCCCTTCATTTAATCCTTTACTTGCTTCTACTTGAGTCTTAATATACTTATGCCAATTCCCATTGAAGTGCCACGGCGATTCTTCGTAAAGCCCAGCAGTGGTGCTAAGTTCAACTTCGTATTCTCCGTATTCTTGCCTGAGACCTGTCCCACCTCCGAAGTATCGTATTGGATAGATATCAGCCATGAGCCCTCCGCCTACAGCACCTTCACCCAGAGCATAGACATTCATATTACTAGTTAACCTATATCTACCAGTCGCTTGTAAGAGAATAGGGTTAGATAGAGAGAAGCTTATCCCTAAAGAGAATTCTGGAGAGAACTGTCGTGTGTATCTTGCCTCTAACTGAGGGAAGTACTCCACAAGCCCATTGGCACCCATTAAAAGCTCTAACTCGTTGACTGGTTGAGAAGAAGCGTACATGGGCTGAGCTGGAAGGAAAGTGATACATAGAATTATAAGGGTGAGCCATAGATTTAAGCTTAAACTTTTTTTCATGGGTCTTTTCTTCCTTTCAAAAAGCATAGTTGAGTAAGCGATTGAAGTTTACATAATAGTATTATATATCAATTTGAATCAAGTATCAAGCCACCCAAAGTCTTTAAAAATACATACTTTTCCTATTGACACTAGTTCTGTATGCCTATATAATTAGTGTATCTAATAAATTGCTACACAAAGTAAAATGTGAAATAGGTTCTGAGTTTCGAGATTCTTAGCTAAATGGAGATGATGATTTTTGACTAAACTACTTAAATTTCTAAAACCATATTCAGTCTCTGTGCTCTTTGTTTTAGCCTTTACATTAGTGCAATGCCTCTCAGAATTATATTTACCGACTTTAATGGCGGATATAGTTGATATAGGGATAGTTACTGGCGAGACTAACTATATTCTAAGAGTTGGTGGATTAATGTTGCTTGTTGCAGCGGTAGGTACGTTATGTATAATTTTAACTAACTTTTTATCATCAAAGATAGCAACAGGGTTTGGTAAGAGCCTTCGAAGTAGGGTCTTTTCGCATGTTCAGGATTTTTCACTCTATGAGTTTGATAAGATAGGTACCGCCTCTTTAATTACAAGAACTACAAATGATATTACACAGGTTCAAATGGTTATAATGATGGTCCTACGTATGCTAATTAGGGCGCCTATGATGTGTATTGGCGGTATTATTATGGCTGTATCAAAAGACGCAAAGTTGTCACTGATTATGGTTGTTGTACTTCCTATACTTACTGTGGTTATCTCTATCATAGTAAGTATGGGCATGCCTCTTTTCACGATTATGCAAAAAAAACTTGATAGATTAAATCTTGTATTGCGTGAGCGTCTTACTGGTATTAGAGTGATACGTGCCTTTAATCGTATTGATCATGAGAAGAAGCGCTTTAACGAAGCAAACCTTGACTTAACCAATACTGCTATTAAGGTCAATAGAATAATGGCTGCTACAATGCCTCTTATGATGCTAATGCTAAATTACACAACAATTGCGATTATTTGGTTTGGCGGTATCCGTATTAACAATGGAGATATGCAAGTAGGGGACTTGATGGCGTTTATTCAATATGTCATGCATATAATGTTCTCCTTTCTTATGGTCTCAATGATGTTTGTTATGATACCCCGTGCCTCAGCGTCTGCAGTGCGAATTAACGAAGTGCTCGAGACTATGTCTGATATCAAAGATCCAGTAGAACCTAAGCATGTTACAGATAAAAGAGGCTTTGTGGAATTTAGAGATGTCACCTTTAGCTATCCTGGCGCAGAGAAGCCAGCTATAATCGGTGTTTCGTTTAGTGCGGGTCCTGGCGAGGTTACTGCCATTATAGGTGGTACTGGCTCAGGAAAGTCCACGCTAATAAGTCTTATACCGCGATTTTATGATATAGATAGCGGAAGCATTTTAATTGATGGTATAGATATAAGAGAGATGACGCAGGAAAGTCTTAGAGCTAAAATTGGTTTTGTTCCGCAGGAGGCCTTTCTCTTTACTGGTACCATTTCTGACAATATAAGATACGGCAAAGAAGAGGCTACAGATGAAGAAATTAGGCATGCTGCGGAAATTGCTCAAGCGACTGAGTTTATCTCTAAGATGGAAGATGGTTTTGATTCTGTTATAGCACAGGCGGGCACTAACATTTCAGGCGGACAAAAACAGCGTCTTTCCATTGCTCGCGCGTTGGTTAGAAAGGCTGAAATCTATATATTTGACGATAGCTTCTCAGCACTTGACTTTAAGACTGATGCAAAG
>DIRN01000069.1:89916-118279 GCA_002426645.1 Firmicutes bacterium UBA5435
ATGGAAGATGGTTTTGATTCTGTTATAGCACAGGCGGGCACTAACATTTCAGGCGGACAAAAACAGCGTCTTTCCATTGCTCGCGCGTTGGTTAGAAAGGCTGAAATCTATATATTTGACGATAGCTTCTCAGCACTTGACTTTAAGACTGATGCAAAGTTACGTTCAGCTCTTAAAGAGGAGACAGCAGAGTCTACAATATTTATTGTTGCTCAAAGGGTCAGTACTGTTATGGATGCTGATCGGATTATAGTTTTAGAGGATGGCCGAATTGTAGGGATTGGCAAACATAAAGAACTTTTAAAGACATGTGAAGTCTATAAGGAAATTGTATATTCACAGCTTTCAGAGGAGGAAATAGCATGAATAAAGGACTGAGAGAAGATAAACCTAGAGGTCGTAGAGGAGGCTTTCGAGGGGGACATCATATGAGGATGCCAGTGGAAAAGCCAAAAGATTTCAAAGGTACAATGAAACGGCTTCTTCATTATTTGAGACCCCACAAATTTCAATTCCTTGTTGTTTTTTCTATGGCGATTCTCAGCACAGTTTTTAGCATTCTTAGTCCGAAGGTCATGGGTAAAGCTATAACTAAGTTATTTGAAGGTATCATGATTCCAGGTGTTAGCATTGATTTTGACTATATAGTGCGGATTCTTTTGATTTTAGGCGGGCTTTATACATTTAGTGCATTCTTTAGCTACATCCAACAATTTATCATGGCTACTGTTGCACAGAAAACCGTCTTTGACATGCGTAAGGATATAAATGATAAGCTTTCTCGCCTGCCACTTAAATTCTTTGATTCACGCACGCATGGGGAGATCTTAAGCCGAGTTACAAATGACGTTGATAACATCAGCTCTACGCTCCAGCAAAGCATCACACAGTTGATTACAGCTGTAGTTACTCTTGTTGGTATTCTCATTATGATGTTGACGATAAGTCCATTGATGACTTTGATCTGTTTTTTAACATTGCCTCCTTCAGTCGTGGTAACAAAAGTTATAGCATCTCGCTCGCAAAAATACTTTGCAGCGAACCAAAAGGTCTTAGGTGACCTTAACGGACATATTGAAGAGATGTATGCTGGTCATAAAATCGTAAAGGTTTTTGGCAGAGAAAAAGAATCTATCTCTAAGTTCAATGAGATCAATGAAGAGCTCTATGAGGCGGGCTGGAAAGCACAGTTTATTTCTGGTATCATTATGCCGCTTATGGGCTTTATTAATAATATTGGATATGTGCTGGTATGCGTCGTTGGCGGTATTTTCGTAACTAGAAGGACTATGCAAATTGGTGATGTTCAGGCATTTATACAATACTCAAAGCAGTTTACTCGACCAATAACTCAAACTGCCAATATAGCTAATATCCTTCAGTCTACTGTTGCATCAGCAGAGCGTGTCTTTGAATTACTTGATGAGGATGAAGAAATACCAGATAGTGCCCTTTCTAAGGAAATAACATCCCTAAGTGGGGAGATAAAGTTCCAAAATGTCAAGTTTGGATATGATGAGGATAAGGTTTTAATGAACAACATGAATATTGATGTGAAGAGGGGACAGACCGTTGCTATTGTAGGACCAACTGGTGCAGGTAAGACTACCCTTGTGAATCTACTAATGCGTTTCTATGAAATAGCTAGCGGTAAAATTACCATTGATGGCATTGATATTAGAGATTTAAAACGTGGAGAATTGCGCAGTATATTCGGCATGGTACTTCAGGACACATGGCTCTTCAATGGCACTATACGAGATAATATAGCCTATGGTCGCCTGGATGCTACTGACGAAGAGATTGCTCTCGCGGCAAAAGCAGCATATGCTGACGGCTTCATTAGAACCCTACCTGACGGCTATAATACAATACTAAATGAAGATGCATCCAATATCTCTCAAGGGCAAAAGCAACTTCTGACTATTGCCCGGGCTATTCTTGCTGACCCTACAGTCCTTATTCTCGATGAGGCCACAAGTAGTGTTGATACAAGAACTGAATTACTTATACAAAAGGCCATGACTGAACTTAAGAAAGGAAGAACAAGCTTTGTTATTGCCCATAGACTATCCACAATTCGCAAGGCAGATGTGATACTTGTCATGGATAACGGTAGTATTATTGAAAAGGGGAGCCATGATGAGCTCCTAGCTAAAGGCGATTTCTATGCAGACCTTTATAACAGTCAGTTTAACGGTGCTGGTTCCCTTAATCAAGCTGGTTGATTAAGGGATAATACGATTTTTAAGGAGGTTTTCAAATGGAAATAGCCGGTTTTATATTTAGTAGTATACCTGTATCGTAAAGAATTAAAATAGTGCGGTTATACCGATAAATATATTTAGCTCTAAACCACATCTTAAAAAGATGTGGTTTTTATGCTATCTTATAAAAAAATTATCTTCAGAATAAGTGAATTTCGAGGTGGGAGATCTTTTAATAGAGGAGTAAAGGAATTAGTCTATACTTGGAGAAATAAGTATATAGAGATACTTTCTTGTGAGAGATAAATTCATGTACAGGGAGATAAGATCTTGATAGTCAAACCGCGTTATTATCATTAATAGAACCTTTGGTTTTAGGGACGGCAGTAGGTTCCCTACAAGTTTAGGAGAAGGTAAACCATGGTGAATACCTGAGACTCCTTAGAGAGTGTGGATATGGTCTATCCTAAAAGATTTAAAGTGGTAAGACAGGATGCAAAGTTATTTATCAAAGTGAGAGGAGTAGGTCATGATGAAGATCGTATTTATATCTGGAAGTCCTAGGAGAGGAGGAAATACTGATTTTGCCGTCTCTTATGCGATATCAGAATTGAATCAGACGTTAAAGAATGCTGATATCAATGAGATCGTACTGCGAGATCTGCATATCAAACCATGTATAGGCTGCCGTGGATGTATGGTCTCAGACTGGTGCTCCATAAAAGATGATGACTTTGACGAGGCTTTCAAAGAAGTGCTAGCTGCTAATATAATAGTAGAGGCGGCCCCTATCTATTGGAACTCCCCTCCCGGTATAATGAAGGATTTTATAGATAGAACCCATGCCATATATAGGGGTAGATTCCAAAGGCCCATGTCAGGGAAGAAAGGATTTATTCTCAGCGTAGCAGCTGATAGTGGTTTTGAAACTCATGAGGATATAATGTCTTCATGGCTTCGGGTCTATGGAGCCCAGATCAAAGGTAGAGTACAACTCCTGGCTAGAGAATCAGGAGATATAGAGAAGAGTCCCATAGAGATGGAGAAGTTAAAGAACTTCACTGAGTCGATCGTAGAATCAACCGATGCTATATAATAGTGACTATTAAAGTCAGGGAGGGATTGGGTATGGACAGAAACAACGTTGCTCTGATAGCCTATGCTCTTCTATCAATTGGATTTATAGCGTTGAATCGGTTAGGTTTTGGTCTCATAGAGATAACTCAAGGATATTTTCTAAGCCAATTCTTGGCCGTGGTATTCTTTATTATAACATGTTATTATCTCCTAGTGGCTTTGACTAAGGTTATTATCAAGCATAAAGAAGGTTCTCCTGGAGAAGTTCTAATGTTAGCAGGGTTCTATAAGATGCTCATGGTCTTTGCTTTAATAGTGACTATAGTCTATATGCGAGGAAGCCTTAATGTGTTTACTACATTCTTCTCCCTCTTTGGAGGTATGCTCCTGGGCTGGTCATTGCAAGCTCCTGTTAGCGGTGTGGCAGCATGGATATTGGTGACCCTCAAACGACCTTTCAGGATAGGAGATAGGGTACAGTTCTCATCTTTAGGTCTGACTGGTGATGTGAAGCAGATAAGTGCCATGTACACAGTACTAGATCAGGTTGGTGGTGCCATTGGAAGTGAAGAAGCAGTAGGACGGAACGTGCTCATACCAAATGCTATGCTCTTCAGTACTGTAGTTATAAATTACACAGTAAAGCGCGAAGCCGCCTATATACTAGATGAAGTGGTCATTCGGATAACCTACGATTCTGACTGGGACACTGCTGAAAGGGTTTTGCTAGAAGCAGCAAAAGATGTTACAGAGGATATAATTGAAGAGACGGGACAGGAACCATATATCAGAGCTGATATATACGATTATGGAGTTTATTTAAGGCTCAGGTATATGACACTAGCTACAGAGCGCCCAAGGATATCATATGAGATAATACAAAAGATCTTTAAAGAATTTCAGCATAATAAGAATGTGGACTTTGCTATACCTTATGTATATTCTTTCAAGAGGGGTATGGTGGCCTCTGAAACTAAGGATAGCATAGAATATATTAATATAAATCATATACGGAATATAGCTGATTATATGGATGATGGTATAAGTGGGAATAATGATGCCATTGAGAGATTGGCTATGAGCATAAATGAGAAGGGGCTTCTCCAACCTTTAGTAGTGAGTAGGAACATGGATGATGATTCATATACTGTCATTGCAGGACACCAAAGGTTAAGAGCTTGTATACGTTTAGGTTGGGATAGCATCCCAGCAGTTATTAGAAATCCTGTGGGTTCAGAAGTGGAGACCTTTAAAGGCTGGAGCGGCTTTAAGAGCACCAAATCCACTAACAAGTAAGTTACAAGAGGACCTCTACTAAATTTAGTAGAGGTCTGAGGATTTCAAAGGCGGTTGATAAGATAAGATAGGAATGATATAATAAGGTATAATAAAGGGTTTTAGATATGGAGGGTTTAATGGCATGTCTCAGCAGCCTGGAAAATATCTTGTAACTACTTTTGGCTGTCAGATGAGTTTTCATGATTCACAGGTAATAGCAGGACTTCTTGAGGATATAGGGTATGAGTCTACTCAGAACCTCGAGGAAGCTGATATAGTAATATTTAATACATGTTGCGTTCGTGAAAAACCAGAACGTAAGGTTTTGTCTAGACTAGATGAAATGAAACATATCAAAGAAAAAAAGCCTAATTTAATTGTAGGTGTTTCTGGCTGTATGGTTCAACAAGGTGCACAGCTAGAGAATATAAAGAAGAATTATTCCCAGGTAGATTTAGTCTTTGGCACTCATAATATTCATAGGCTACCTGAGCTTTTGCATAGGGTCATCGCTACAGGGCAGCAGATAATCGAGGTTTGGGATAGAGGAGACGAAGGAGAAGTAGTTGAAGATCTACCAGTTCGTCGTGAGGATGGATTAAAAGCGTGGGTGAATATCATCTATGGGTGCGATAATTTCTGTGCATACTGTATAGTTCCGTATGTCCGTGGCAGAGAGAGAAGCAGGCTTATGGAAAAAGTCATTGAAGAAGTGGCTGAACTCGGTAGAGAAGGCTATAAAGAGGTTACCCTTTTAGGGCAGAACGTAAACTCTTATGGTAAGGACCTTGGTGAGGGTGTGAACTTTGGAACCCTATTAACCCGTTTAAATGAGATCCCTGGAATAGAACGGATCAGATATATGACCTCTCATCCGCGGGATTTCTCTTATGAACTTATAAATACTATAGCTAGTTTAGATAAAGTTTGTGAACACATTCACCTTCCTCTTCAGGCTGGGAGCGATAGAGTTCTTAAGATGATGAATAGGGGATATACATCATCTTATTATTCGGATTTAGTTTCAAGGATCAGAGAAAGAATTCCCGGAAGCAGTATAACAACGGATTTGATGATAGGTTTCCCTGGGGAGACTGATGATGACTTTAAGGCGACCCTTAGAATGGTAAAGGAGATCAGATTTGACGCAGCATATACCTTTGTCTTTTCACCACGTAAGGGTACAAAGGCTGCGCATATGCTTGAACAAGTCCCAGAAGAGGTAAAACGCGAAAGGATCATAGAACTAGTAAAGGTACAAAATAATATAACAAGAGAGATTAACGAAGAATTAAAAGGCAAGACGTTTCAGGTTTTAGTAGAAGGCGTCAGCAAGAACGATGATAATATGCTATCTGGAAGGACGCGAACGAATAAGATAATTGTCTTTCCCGGTGATAAAGATAAACTCCTCGGGAGCTTCGTTAATGTAAAGGTAATAGAAACAGGGCCATGGACATCAAAAGGAGTTTTAGATCTAGAGAAGGAGCAAAGAGATGTCAGTAAATGAACTTACTCCTATGTTCTTACAATACTACAGGATAAAAGAAGCATATAAGGATTCCATACTCTTCTTCAGATTAGGAGATTTTTATGAGATGTTTGAAGAAGATGCAGAGATTGGTGCAAGGGAGCTAGAACTTACTCTCACCTCAAGAGAAGCAGGGAAGGGCAGGAGGATCCCTATGGCAGGGATACCTTACCATGCTGCAGATTCATACATAGCTCAGCTTGTAAATAAAGGCTATAAGGTTGCCATTTGTGAGCAGACAGAGGACCCAGCTAGTGCTAAAGGTCTTGTGGAACGTGACGTAGTAAAGATCATCACTCCAGGGACCATAACTGATCCATCTGCCATACCAGATAAGTCCAATAATTACCTGGTAGCTCTCATGGGTGGGGAAAAATCATGGGGCTTTGGATATGTAGATATATCAACAGGTGAATTCGTGGTTACCCAATTAGATGGAAAGAATGTAAGGGGTCGAATCTTTGATGAGCTGAGTAGGGTACAACCTTCAGAGTGTCTACTCCATCCTAACCTCAAGGAGGATAAAGAACTTATCTCCTTCTTAGATGGACTGGGAGAGAAGAGAATTACATGGTATGAGGAGACCCATTTCTTACGAAATAGAGCGTACCATGGCCTTACCAAGCATTTTTGCACTACTTCTTTAGAAGGATTTGGGTGCGAAAAGCTTCCTCTTGCCATAGGGGTTGCTGGTGCTCTTTTATCTTACCTTCAAGAGACTCAAAAGGCTGCACTGGGCCATGTTACAAGTCTCTCTACTTATTCAACATCTAAGTACATGGTACTTGATTCAGCGACACGAAGAAACCTAGAACTTACCCAGACCATTAGAGAAGGTGACAAGCGTAGGAGTCTCCTTGCGGTTCTTGATAAAACCATCACCTCTATGGGCGGAAGAATGCTGCGTAAATGGATAGACCAGCCGCTAATAGATGGTGAAGAGATAAATATGCGCCTCAATGCAGTGGATGAGTTCTTCGGAGATATAGTCCTCCGTGGTACCTTGAGAGAGATATTTAAGGATATATATGATATGGAAAGGCTTATGAGTAAGGTGGTTTTAGGGAGCGCAAATGCTCGTGACCTTCAAGCCTTAAGCAAATCACTGGAGATCCTTCCTATGGTAAAAGCTGAACTTTCAGGAGTATCTTCATCACACCTTATAGAGCTCAGAGATTCTATTGATGAATTAAGTGATATTGTGAACCTTATAAGCGAGTCTATTGTTCAGGACCCACCTGTAAGTATAAGAGAGGGAAACCTGATTAAAACTGGATACCATAGGGAAGTCGATGAATTACGAGAGATCATGGGTGGTGGAAAGAAGTGGATAGCTGCTCTTGAGAAATCTGAAAAGATTAAGACAGGTATCAAATCCTTAAAAGTGGGCTTTAATAGAGTCTTTGGTTATTACATTGAGGTCACAAAGGCTAACCTTGATATGGTTCCAGAATCATATATAAGAAAACAAACTCTAGCCAATGCTGAGAGATTTATAACCCCTGAACTTAAGGAACGGGAATCTCAGATCCTTGGAGCAAAGGAACGTATTATAGAATTAGAGTATCAACTCTTTATTGATATACGTAAAGAGGTGGGTAAAGAAGTAGCTAGGGTACAGCGTTCCGCTGAGGCAATAGCAGAACTTGATGTACTCCTCTCCTTTGCAGAGGTAGCAGTGGAGAATAATTATGTAAAACCTGATATTTCAGATGAATACAACTCTTTTTATATAAAGGATGGTAGGCATCCTGTAGTAGAGAAACTCATAAGGGGAGGCGGTTTTGTCCCCAATGACCTCTTCCTAGGCGAAGAGGAGAATTCCCTTATTGTATTGACAGGTCCTAATATGGCAGGAAAGAGTACCTTCGGGAAGTCATGCCTCTTGATACAGATCATGGCTCAATGCGGTTCTTTTGTGCCTGTTAGGTGTGCAAAGCTCTCTGTAGCGGACCGGGTCTTTGTCAGAGCAGGCTCATCTGAGGACATAACTGGTGGTCATAGTACCTTTATGGTAGAACTCCTTGAGACAGCCAATATCCTCACTTCAGCTACATCTAGAAGTTTAATTTTTATAGATGAATTGGGCAGAGGAACAAGCACATATGATGGAATGGCCATAGCCCAGGCTGTTATAGAGTACATACATGATAAGATAGGTGCTAAAGCTATAGTTGCAACGCACTATCACGAACTAGTGACTTTAGAAGGGAAGTTTAAGGGGATTCGCAATTTTCATGTTACAGCTGTAGATAGAGATGGTGAACTCATCTTTCTTTACAAGGTCCTACCTGGGAGCACTGATAAAAGTTATGGCATTAATGTGGCTAAGATGGCAGGAATACCAAGGGAGATCATACGTAGTGCGAGAAAGATCCAACAGGAATTAGAAGCTAAGAGTCCTTCTCGAGCACATCAGATATCGTTAGTAAGTAGTATTGAGAATAAAGAGGACTCAGAGGTTGCATGTACTGTCTCTGTGGAAGAGAAGGAAACCCTTGAGACCCTTGCCAACTTAAATGTAGATGTTATGTCGCCCATCGAAGCTCTACAAAAGTTATATGAAATTAAGGGGCTATTAAAGAAATAAGAGAAATTACTCTTATTTACGGGAGGAAGAATAATGGCGGGGAGCATAAAGATCTTAAGTGAAGATATTGCTAATAAAATAGCGGCTGGAGAGGTAATTGAGAACCCTGCGTCAGTAGTAAAAGAACTAGTTGAAAATTCCATTGATGCAGGAAGCAGCCGTATCGAAGTAGAGATAAGGGATGGTGGTAAGGAATTTATAAGAATCTCTGATAATGGCCGCGGCATGTCTCGTGAGGATGCCTCTATAGCCTTTGAACGCCACGCGACAAGCAAGATAAGAGACGCTGATGATCTCTTTGCCATTACAACCCTTGGATTTAGAGGCGAGGCACTTCCTAGTATATGTGCAGTTTCCCGCGTAGAGTTGCTTACAAAAAGATGGGAGGACGTTATTGGAACTCGTATCCTTACAGAAGGTGGTAAAATAATTAGCATTGAGGATGTGGGAACTCCTGCAGGGAGCAGTACAGTAGTGAGAGACCTTTTTTTCAATACTCCTGCACGTCTAAAGTATCTAAAAGGGTCACCTGCAGAGGGTAGGAATGTCCTTGATGTGATGAACCAGATGATCTTATCCCATCCTGAGGTCTCGTTCCTCGTCATAAGAGATGGGGAAGAGGTAGTAAAATCTTCAGGAAGTGGTAAGCTCCTTGATTCAATAGCCGCTGTTTATGGTTTAAAAGTAGCAAGAGAGATGCATATGGTAGGAGCTGGTCTAGAGGGTATTAAGATAAGCGGGTACGTAGGTTCTCCAACAATTGCTAGGAAAAATAGAAGGTACCAGCAGATAATAGTTAATGGTCGACCTGTACGCGATAATCTTATACGATCTGCAGTGGAAAGAGCATACGATACGTTTCTTACTGTTGGTACATTTCCCGTGTTTTTGCTTGTAATTCAAATCGATCCTGAAGAAGTGGATGTTAATGTGCACCCAACTAAAGCAGAAGTAAGGTTTGCAGATGAATCTCTCATCTTTAAAGGAGTCTTCAATGCAGTACGACAAGGGCTTCGCAGTAATACTCTTATACCACAGGCAGGAGCAGTTTTAACGGAAAAGGTTGAGGAAGAAGCACCTAAAGAAGATTCAAAGCCCCATATGCCAGAGAGAATAGAGCAGCGTTTACCCCTCTTTACTAAGGAAACGAAAGAGTATAAACCTCAAACATTCAGGGAAGAGGCTCGGGAAGTTACCCCTATAAAAGAAATGAGTACCTGGCAAGATTCAGATGATAAAGAGGTACCGATTCAAGATAAAAAGGAGTTTGGTGAGTACAAGATCTTAGGGCAGCTTCACAAAACCTATATAATTCTTGAGACCGGAGATGGACTCTTTATAGTAGATCAGCATGCTGCTCATGAGCGGATAACCTTTGAAAAGCTCAAGGAGAGGAATGAGAATGGAACTGGTTATGAGGCACAACAGCTCCTTGCTCCTATAACTATAGAATTAGCTCCTGGTGAGGTAGATGCATTCTTCCAGGTCATGGATACTTTAAGGGATATAGGATTCGATCTAGAGTATTTTGGCACTCGTTCCTTTATATTAAGGGCAATACCGGCCTTTTTACGCCGCCTTTCTTTGCCGGATGGCTTAAAGGATATCGTGGATGAGTTACAAGATGCAAAGAATATACGCGGGGGTAAAAATAGGAGAGAGGATCATCTACATATAATTATGGCGTGTAGGGCTTCTATAAAGGCTGGAAATGAACTTCATCATAAAGAGATTGAGGCTCTTATGGCAGAACTTTTAGAGTGTAAGGACCCATATACATGTCCTCATGGTCGACCAACAATAGTGAGCTTTAGTCTTTATGATTTAGAAAAACTCTTTAAAAGAACTTAAATATTACGAATAGGATACATGGGTAAGGAGACAGAATAATAGGGAGTTTTACTTTTAAAGGAGAAAGAATCTTTTATGGACTTAGGAATAGAGAAAAAGGAGAACGATAATAAGATTCCCTTGGTGGTGATAGTTGGCCCTACAGCAGTAGGGAAGACCTCCATATCTATAGCCCTTGCTAAGCGTTTAAAAGGCGAGATAATATCTGCCGATTCCATGCAGGTATATCGCTATATGGATATAGGGACTGCTAAGCCAAGGGTTCAGGAGAGGAAAGAAGTTCCTCACCATTTAATTGATGTACTAGATCCGGGTGAACCTTTTAATGTAGCTGAGTATCAGAGGATGGCAGATGATGCTATTAGAGATGTTTATAGTAGGGGCCATTTACCTATATTTGTAGGAGGTACAGGGCTATATATAAAAGCTGTAGTTGACGGGTTCCTTTTTCCAGACTCTGGTAAGGACTTGAAGTTGCGTGAGACCCTTAAGCACGAAGCTGACTCTTTTGGCAACCAGCACCTTCATGATAAGTTAAAGGCAGTAGATGCAGAGGCAGCTCAAAGAATCCATGTGAATGATCTGCGTAGGATCATAAGGGCTCTTGAAGTCTTTTATACTACAGGGAAGCCCATATCTGAACATCAAAGAGGCTGGGATTCTCACGAACCTAGATATAATTCGTTTATCATTGGCTTGACTATGGAAAGGGAGGCCCTTTATGAACGAATAGAGAGACGGGTAGATGATATGATCAGAGAGGGCCTCATAAATGAAGTGAAACAGATTTTTTCTCTAGGATACTCTGAAAGACTAACTTCCATGCAAGCTTTAGGATATAAGGAGATAATAGGTTATCTAATAGGCGAGTATAGTCTTGAGAATGCCATAGAGATACTAAAACGAGAGACTAGGCGATACGCTAAGAGACAAATGACATGGTTTAAACGAGATAAACGAATAAACTGGGCATCATTGGATAAATCGCAAAATATTGAAGAAATCGTAGATAAACTACTAAAACTCATAGAAGGAAATTATGAATATTTGGAGAATATTTATAGATATTATAGTTCTTAGGAAGGAGCTGATTGGGTGAATAAACCACAGATAAATTTACAAGATGGTTTTTTGAATTATTTACGAAAGGAGTCAGTACCTGTTATTATTTATCTAGTCAATGGATTTCAGCTTAAAGGTCTTGTTAAAGGATTTGATAACTTTACCGTTATATTAGATGATACTGATACGAATAGGCAGGGAATGGTATACAAGCACGCAATATCTACTATAGTTTCTACCCAACCCATCACCCACATACTTCCAGAGGATAAAGCTTAAGGATAGTCTTTGTCGTTTTAAGTTCAAGCACGAAGGAGCGTTTAAACGAATTCACGAGAAGGAAGTATTTATACCTATTCTTTTGCACATTTTTGTGCACATTTTTGTTCTCACGCCAAGTGACGTATTGGAAGTATTCTGTTATAGTATAGATTATAGCAGAATATCCGTAATGGGGCAGGGAATAGTAATGGTGTTATCATGTAGAAGGAGGAGATTCGGTGCATCCGTTTATTGAATATGTTAATCCGTATTTAGGAGATCAGCTTCAGCGTTTAAATATTGATAAACAATTCCTGAGAGGGGAAAATAGGTTCCTATATGATGTAGATGGGAATAAGTATCTTGATTTCATAGCATCTTATGGTGCTCTACCCTTTGGTTTTAATCCACCAGAGATATGGGATGCTATTTTAAAGGTAAGGGATTCAAAGGAACCTAGCTTTATACAACCTTCAGCCTTGGAGGCTGCAGGAGCTCTAGCTAAGCGTTTAATTGAGTTAGCTCCTCCAGGCCTACGGTATGTAACTTTTACCAATAGCGGTACTGAGACTACAGAAGCTGCTATAAAGCTAGCTAGATCAGCTACTAAAAAGTTTAAGATACTATCTACGATTAATAGTTTTCATGGTAAGACCCTTGGCGCTCTTTCTGCCACTGGGAAGGCTTCGTATCAGGAGGCTTTTGGAGCACCTATAGAAGGGTTTGATCTTATACCATATGGTGATATAGGGGCTTTAAAGAATAGTCTAGCACATAATGAATATGCTGCCTTTATCGTCGAACCTATACAGGGAGAAGGCGGCATTATCATTCCACCTCCTGGCTACTTGCGCGCAGCCCAGGAGGCTTGTAAAGAAGCAGGAGTACTTCTAATATTAGATGAGGTTCAGACTGGCCTTGGACGTACAGGAAGGCTTTTCGCGTGTGAAGAAGAAGGTATTACACCAGATATAATGCTCTTGGCAAAAGCCCTTGGAGGAGGAATACTTCCCATAGGTGCATGCCTCTCTACTGAAGAAGCATATAATGAAGAGTTTGCTTTGAAGCATTCTTCTACTTTTGCCGGGAATACTTTGGCTTGTAGGGTAGGTCTAGCTGTCCTTGATATACTAACAAAAGACGATTGCTCCCTCTTAAAGCAGGTTACTGAGAAGGGCGAAATGCTAAAGAAAGGGCTCCAGAGTATGGCAGAGAAGTACCCCCATGTGGTTAGAGAAGTACGAGGTAAGGGATTAATGATAGGGGTAGATTTTGACGTAACAGAGGATACCTTCCCTGAGACCTTACTTGGAATTATGGCTGAACAAGAAATACTCACACCCGTTCTCGCCAGTTATCTGTTGAACGTTGAAAGATTACGGGTAGCACCAACTCTTAATGGGAGTAACGTAATTCGTATTGAACCTTCTCTTAATGTAACATATGAGGAATGTCAGTGGGCTCTGGATGGCTTTGAGAGGATGTTATCAGTCCTTGGACAGGGGAGCACTGCAGGTCTTGTAAGTCACCTAATAGATGTTCCTGTTGAGAGGGTATTAAATAATTCTTCTATTGTTGAGTCAGTCTCTGAGCCGGAGAATAAAGCATATCCATCCGATGATCCAGAAGAAGGTCGATTTGCTTTTCTAGTTCATCCTGTAAGTATAAGTAATTACTCAGAGTTTGATAAGACTCTTACTGTCTTTGGTGAGGAAGAGACTTTAGCACTTTCAGATCGATGGAATGACCTAGTAGATCCTTTCGTAGTAGGTACAACAAAGATACGATCTATAACAGGTCAAACGGCTTATGGAGAATTTATAGCTTTACCTCATACTGCAGATAGCCTCCTAGCTCTACGAAGAAAGGAATCAGTGGAACTTGTTCGTTCTGCTGCGGAGTTGGCTGTAGAACGTGGTGCGCGTATAGTGGGATTAGGAGCATATACATCAGTGGTTACAAGGGGTGGAAAGGAACTACAGGATATGGATGTGGCCCTTACTACCGGTAATAGCTATACTGCAGCGTCTGCAATAGATGCTTGCCTAGAAGGTCTCACACGATTTGGTTCATCTCTTTCACAGGTAAAAGCAGCAGTGGTAGGTGCTACAGGAGCAATAGGTAGACTTACAGCAATTCTATTAGCAGAAGAAGTACAACAGCTTTTCCTTATTGGGAATCCTAAGTCTGTACGAGGGAGCAAACGTAGACTTCTTAAGGTAGCTGCAGAGATCTATCAGCATCTAGCTAAGATGATAGCTGAAGGTAAAGAGTTCTCTGCAAAGAGCATAGGCGGACAGATCTTACGAACTGGATATCTACCAGAGCCAGATGCCTCTCTTGATGAGTTCATAAATTTTGCTACAAAACTTGAGAAGAAGCAAAGTCCTATTATAGTAACAACTGCCTTAGAGAAGGTTCTGCCTATGGCTGATGTGACGATTACTGCCACCAGCTCAGTATGTGAACTTATAATGCCTGAGATGTTAAAGTTTGGCGCGATTGTTTGCGATATGTCACGTCCACCCAATGTAAGTAGGACGGTAAAGGATGCTAGACCAGACGTACTCGTCATTGACGGTGGTGTTGTGGCTGTACCAGGACTTCCCTCACTAGGTTGGGATTTTGGTTTTGGTAAAGGTCTAGCTTATGCATGTATGTCTGAGACCTTTATGTTAGGCTTGGAGCATCATTATAAGGACTTTAGTATTGGTCCTGAGCTCTCAATGGAGTCAGTTGCATATACCAGGGAGTTAGCTGCGAAGCATGGATTCGAGCTAGCTGGATTGCGTAGTTTTGATAGGCCATTGACACATGAAGAATGGGAAAGAGTTTGCAAAGCTAGATTACAGGCCTCAGCTATATAACTATTAAGGAGATCTGATGAGGTTAACCTCATCAGATCTCCTTAATAGATTTTATTTCTTACCATGTGATTCGATTATATCGCCATATCCTTTTAATTTCTTTCCTGTACTCTCTTGATATTTCTTAGCCTTCTCTATTATTTTAGAGGGTGAGTAGTCTTTGCTATTGAAGTGGCTGGTTTTAGGAAATATGGATACGTTAGAACTTATAAGTCGCTTCACTTGGCCTCCACAAGTAGGGCATGCTTTTAAGGGCTCCTCCGACATCTTTTGCCACTCTTCAAAGCGACCGCATTTCTCACAAAGATATTCGTAAGTAGGCATATTCATCGTTCCTCCTCTTTAAAGGCGATACTACTAGGATATTATATCATATTTTGCTAGTGCGATCAGAAGAAAATATAGAGTATATATATAGTAGGAGATAAAAGAAGATATAGGTCAATTTACATGGGATGGTACATATAAACTTAAATTGTTCACGTAAATGCTTGTAGAGGAAGGTATTTTTCATTTGACGGCGATTGTGAAGAATGGTACAATCGGAATGTGGATACTTTGGATCTTTATGCGAATAACCGAATACCTCAGGCGGTGATAGAGCGACTTCCTCTCTATCTTCGTTACTTAACTAAGTTGCAAAGAGAGGGACTTGACATTATTTCTTCTCATGAATTAGGGAAGAGGATGGGGGTTCGGTCATCACAAATACGGAAAGATTTTGCATTATTTGGGGAATTTGGTGTGCGCGGCATGGGCTATGATACAGAAGTCCTTCTTTCCATGGTCAAGAAATTGTTGGGTTTAGAGAAAACGTGGAATATGGCCTTTTTAGGAATATGCGATTTGTCCATAGCGCTCTCGCAATATGAGCCCCTCACTGAACATGGCTTTTGTGCAATTGCTTTCTTTGATGATGAATCAAGTATGGTGGGGAAGAGAATAAATGGGATTATAGTAAGAGAACTCAGTTCCTTACCTGAAGTAGTCCGAGATCTTGATATAAAGATGGGAGTTATAACGCTTCCAGTTTCCAAGGTCCAGGAGGGAGCGGACCTTTTAGTGGCAGCTGGCGTCAAAGGCATATGGAATTTCACTCCAGAAAAGATAAATGTGCCCCTTGATGTTGAGGTTTGCAATGAAGATCTTTCCATTGGTCCACTGACTTTATCATATTTTTTAAGTAGATAAAATTTATAATATCTCACAGTTTATACGTGGGAAGCTTTCAAATTCGTCTATGTAAATCAGACGATTCTTTTATTTTTACGGGAGTTTGTGAATTATTTCACATATATTCGCTGCCGCAAAAGGCGATACAGCCGGCATTATCTAAAAGCCAGCTCGTATATGAAAGGAGAAATGAAAGTGGAGAAGGAGAGGCCACAGGTATTAATCTGTGGAGGGACTGGCTGCGTCTCTTCAGGTTGCAAAGCTGTAGGAGATGCATTACGTACGGAATTGCTCAGAAAGGAACTAAGTGAAAAAGTAGAAGTAAAGGAGACTGGATGTATAGGATCTTGCGATCTGGGCCCTGTAGTAGTTGTAAACCCAGGAGAGTTTTTCTACGAGAAGGTACGCCCAGAAGATGTCTCTGAAATAGTAGAGC
Organism: Firmicutes bacterium UBA5435; assembly: GCA_002426645.1. Lineage (GTDB taxonomy): Bacteria > Bacillota > UBA5435 > UBA5435 > UBA5435 > UBA5435. The sequence continues at coordinate 106,250 of DIRN01000069.1, forward strand.
AACACATTATAAAAGGGAAACCAGTGCAGAGGTTACATCCCCATTCTTTAAAGACAGGTGAACCTTTTAAAACCATTGATGAGATGGACTTCTTTAAAAAGCAAGTGAAGATAGTTTTAAGAAATTGTGGAGTAATTGACCCTACAAACCTCGATGAATATCGTGATCGAGGTGGATATGAGGCTTTAAAGAAGGCGCTTAAGGAGATGTCTCCTGAAGATGTTATAGATACACTAAAACGTTCAGGGCTTCGGGGACGTGGAGGAGCTGGATTCCCTACTGGCCTTAAGTGGGAATTCACTGCTAAAGCTGAAGGCCATCCTAAGTATGTAATTTGTAATGCTGACGAAGGAGATCCTGGAGCATTTATGGATCGTAGTGTACTAGAGGGTGATCCACACAGCGTTATAGAGGCCATGATTTTAGCGGCTTATGCTGTAGGAGCAACCCAAGGCTATATATACGTTAGGGTTGAGTATCCTCTAGCTATAGAACGTATGGAGTTTGCTATTTCTCAAGCGCGAGAAGCAGGATATATAGGCGAAAATATCCTTGGTTCGGGTTTGGATTTCGATATGGATGTTAGGGTAGGTGCAGGTGCTTTTGTCTGTGGAGAAGAGACTGCACTCCTTGCGTCAATTGAAGGTAAACGAGGTATGCCCCGGCCTAAACCACCTTTCCCCGCACAGAAGGGCTTATGGGACTGCCCGACTCTCATCAATAACGTTGAAACCTATGCTAATATCCCTTTTATAATCCTAAATGGCCCTGAAGAATTCACATCTGTTGGAATAGAAAGTAGCAAAGGCACTAAAGTCTTTGCCCTAGCAGGAAAGATAAATAATACTGGCCTTGTAGAAGTTCCTATGGGAACTACCTTGAGGGAAATTGTGGAGGAAATAGGCGGAGGTATTCCAGGTGGTAAGAGATTTAAAGCAGCTCAAACAGGGGGACCTTCAGGTGGTTGTATCCCCGCAGAACACTTTGACGTTCAGATGGATTATGAATCCCTTACTAAGTTAGGTGCTATGATGGGATCTGGCGGTCTCATAATAATGGATGAAGATACATGTATGGTGGATATAGCTAAGTTCTTCCTCAAATTTACCCAGGATGAATCATGCGGAAAATGTGTTCCTTGTAGAGAAGGAACAAAGATGATGTTACAGATCCTAGAGCGAATCACTGAAGGTAAGGGTAAAGAAGGAGACATAGAACTTCTAGAATCTTTAGGTAATACCATTAAGCGTACTGCCCTATGTGGGTTAGGACAGACAGCTCCTAATCCAGTTCTTAGTACAATTAAGTACTTCCGAGATGAGTATGAAGCTCATATAAAGAGGAAGAGGTGTCCTGCAGGGGTTTGCCCTGGCTTGGTGCGTTACGAGGTAGTCACTGATCAATGTAGACGATGTGGTCTCTGCATAAAGGTTTGCCCGGTAGGAGCAGTTGAATAGATGAAAACCTTTAAAAAAGAAAGGTGATGAATAAAAAATGGGAGCCGTAGAGGTTAAGGATTTAAAGGCTAAAAAACCTGTTGAGAGCGGTAAAAAACAAAGACCAGTACCTAAGATCAATCAGGAAAAGTGTATAAAGTGCGGTGCTTGCGCGGCAAAGTGCCCCTTTAATGCTATCCGAACTGAGAGATAAAATATCTCTGGCACATGGAGATTAATTATATAAGGACTTTAATAATATGAAGGGTGTGGTGACGGTGGAAACAGTGACTTTGACTATAGATGGTCAAAGAGTAGAGATAGAGAAGGGCAAAACGCTTTTGGATGCTGCTAAGAAGGCTGGTATCAAGATTCCAACTCTGTGTCATCATCCAGCATTAAGGAACGAGGGAGCGTGTAGGCTTTGCCTAGTTGAACTGGAGAAATCTAAAAAGTTAGTTACTTCTTGCGTCTTCCCTGTAGAAGAAGGCATTGCAGTTCGAACAAATACACCGGCTATACGAGAAGCACGGAAGACGATTTTAGAGCTATTAATTGCAGGACATCCACAGGATTGCCTGACGTGTACCAGAAATGGCGAATGTGAGCTACAGACGTTAGCTGAGGAGTTTGGTATTAGAGATATAAGGTTTGAAAGAAGTCCTAAAAGTTTTGCAAGGGATACCTCAAGTCCTTCGTTGGTTAGAGATCCAGAGAAGTGTGTGCTCTGCGGCCGTTGTGTACGAATGTGCGCTGAGGTCCAGAGCGTAAGTGTACTAGGATTTACTCATAGAGGTCCAGAAGTTCAAGTAGAGCCTGCATTTAAACGAGGGCTTGGAGAAGGGCCATGTGTTACATGTGGGCAATGTGCCTCAGTATGTCCAGTAGGAGCTATTTATGAAAAGGATAGTATTGAGGATATCTGGAATGCTCTAGGTGATCCTGAGAAACATGTAGTGGTTCAAGTAGCACCAGCGGTAAGAGCCGCACTTGGCGAAGAGTTCGGATTCGAGCCAGGAACTAGTGTGACTAAGAAAATGGCCGCAGCCCTGCGCAGATTAGGCTTTGATAAGGTCTTTGACACACAATTCACAGCTGACCTTACCATACTAGAGGAAGGTCATGAATTTATAGGGCGCCTTACAGAAGGAAGCGGGCTCCCTCTCATAACATCGTGTAGTCCAGGATGGATCAATTATTGCGAGAATTTCTTCCCAGAATTCGTGGATAACCTTTCTTCATGTAAGTCTCCACAACAGATGTTTGGTGCTCTAGTAAAGACCTATTATGCATCTAAGTTCGGAATAGATCCTAGTAAGATTTATTCTGTTTCTGTTATGCCGTGTACGGCAAAGAAGTATGAGGCAGAACGTCCTGAAATGAATTCTAGTGGGTTTAAGGATGTAGATGCTGTTCTCACGACTAGAGAACTTGCGCGTATGATAAAGGAGGCTGGAATAGACTTCGTTAATTTACCTGATGAGGACTTTGATGCTCCTCTTGGCATATCTACAGGTGCTAGCACCATCTTTGGTGTTACAGGTGGGGTTATGGAAGCAGCATTACGAACTGTCTATGAAGTAGTAACTGGCGAGAATTTAGACTCTATTGAGTTCCAATGCGTTAGAGGCTTAGAAGGTGTGAAGGAAGCAGAGATAGAGTTAAATGGGAAAAAGGTACGTGTAGCAGTTGCAAATGGTTTAGGTAACGCAGCAAAGGTGCTAAACTCCCTGAGAACAGGTGAGAAGAGTTATGATTTCATTGAGATAATGGCCTGTCCTTCTGGTTGTATTGGCGGAGGTGGGCAACCAAGGAACGCTGGTTTAGAGGTGAAGGAACTGAGAGCCAAAGCTCTCTATGATGAAGATAGGTCCATGGAACTACGTAAGTCTCATGAAAATCCAGCAGTGAAGGCACTTTATGACGAATTCCTTGGTAAACCTGGTAGCCCTAAGTCCCATCATCTCCTGCATACATCATATAAGACACCTGAAGAAAAGGGGATAAAGGTAGTAAAAACTGCTGTTTGATCAGGCGCTGGAGTAACTTTTTTAAATCAGAAGGGGAGGAATAATTGTGGGTACAGGCGTATGTCGGTGTGGAAAGGGTGTAGAACAAAGAGATAAATTCGAGAAGCTCGATGAGATAATCGAATCATATAAAGGTAAGGAAGGAGCACTAATCCCTGTTCTTCATGAAGTCCAGCAGCTCTTTGGATATCTTCCTGAGGAGGTCCAGGAGAGGGTAGCAGCAGGGCTAGGATTACCATTATCAGAGGTTTACGGTGTTACTACTTTCTATTCTCTATTTACATCGGAACCTAGAGGAAAACATCGCATATCAATATGTCTTGGCACAGCTTGTTATGTGAAGGGAGCTGCTGCTATTGTAGAGAAACTCGAAGAAGAATTGGGTGTTAAAGTAGGGGGTACCACTAAAGACGAAAAATTTACGTTGGAAGTCACCAGGTGCCTTGGTGCATGTGGATTAGCTCCTGTTATGATGATAGGAGACCATGTATACGGTAAGGTAACCCCAGATAAGATAAAGGAGATACTAGAAAAGTACGACTAAGAAGGAGATTCTTTTGAGAGAGAGGTATATTAACTATCTCTCTCTTTTTTTCAAAGAAAAGAAGGAGTTTTTTAATTTATGGAGAATAGTATAATTAGGATACTTTATTCATCGAACGAATGAACTTTATAAGGAGCGGATCTGGTGCGTAAGTATACGGGAAACTCTGAACTCATTAAAGAAATTAACAGGACTATAATATTAGATTTAGTTCGTAAAGAAGGCCCTATATCAAGGGCAGATATAGCGAAACATTTAAATTTGAGTCCATCAACTGTTACAAATATAACTAAAGCCCTCATTGAAGAGAATGAACTCCTTGAGATAGGAGAAGGAAAGTCCTGCGGTGGTAGAAGACCAATACTCCTTGAATTTAATTATAAATCTGGGTATGTGGTTGGAATATATATAGGAGAGGTCACTATAAGGGTCGCATTAGCTGATCTTAGCGGTACGATACTCTCTAGTATCTCCTTATTTACAGATGAAGTTAAATGGGAGAAGGGGATTATTGATACTATTGTTGAAAAGATAAAAGAATGTCTCAATACACAAGATGCCAGCTTAGATGGACTGAAAAGTATTGGTGTAGCTGTTTCGGGAATAACAGATGTTGATACTGGGATTGTAAAGCTTTCTAAGTACATTGAAGGCTGGGAAAATTACCCTCTAGCTCAAGTGATTCAAGATAAGTTAGGGGTTCCAGTTAAAGTTGATAATGATATGTTCATGGCAGCCCTAGGCGAACAGTGGGTTAATCAAGGTGAAGAGCTCTCTAATATGATATTAGTTACAGTAGGTGTAGGTCTAGGAGCAGGTATTGTAATTAATGGGCAGTTATACCGAGGGAGTAAATACTCATCTGGTGAGCTTGGCGATATGATAATCACTTATAAAGATTGGGAGACGGATCTAGAACGCGGACACCTAGAGAGAAGAGCAGGATGGCTAGCTATACAGAAATTTGGTCAAAGGTATGCGGCAGAAAATCCCCATTCTAAGATGGCTCAATTAGTAGATGGACTTTCTGAAGAGGTCACCTATGAGATAGTATTTAAAGCTGCGTACCATAAAGATGAAGGTGCTATTGAGATTATTGAAAAGATTTCAAGTGTATTGGGATTGGCTATAGCTAATCTGATAAGCCTTTTGGATCCGGAAATAATAGTCCTTGGCGGTGAGATAGTGCCAGTAGGGGATCTTTTTTTAGAGCCAATACGCCGGACGGTGGCTAAAGTGATACCAGAGCATCCTCCAATAACCCTTTCTAAATTAGGGGGAGATGCTGAGGTCATAGGAGCGATAAAAGTAGCTATAGACATTGCCACCGGCGGATTGAGTATAAACGGAACGTCGGAGTGATGTTGGTAAGGTCTTATTTTTTATAATCTTTGTTTATTCATCGAATAAACAAATAAAAGAAGGAGGAAAAAAGATGGTAGACGAAAAAGAAAAGAGTCAGGGCGGTATAACAAGTAGTTATGACACAGGCGATGGTGTAGAGCTTAAAGTAAGGTATTCTTTCTTTGGTAGCATCTATGATGATGAGGAGAAGGAAGCTGCGTGGGAAGCTATGCAGCAAGATACCCTTACAATGGGTCCGCAAGTAGCAGCTTTCCAGAATGAGTTTGCCGAGTACTGTGGCTGTAAACATGCTTTTGCTGTTAGCAACTGCACAACAGCTATGCACGTTGCTACTCAGGCTTTTGGAATTGGAGAAGGCGATGAGGTAATAGTAACTCCTAATACTTTTGTTGCGACATCTTTAGTCATAGTCAAAGAGGGTGCACGTCCAGTATACGTGGACATTGATCCTAGAACCTATAATATAGACCCAGCTAAGATCGAAGAAAAGATAACTGATAAGACAAAAGCAATTTATGTTGTACATTACGGTGGACAGATGTGTGATATGGATCCAATTATGGAGATTGCCAGAAAGTACGGTCTTTATGTGTTAGAAGATTGCGCCCATACTCCAGGTGCAGAATATAAAGGGAGGAAAGCTGGTACCATTGGAGATATTGGAGCATTTAGTTTCCACTCACTTAAGAACATGACCACTTGCGGTGAAGGTGGTATGATAACTACTAATAATGATGATTTGGTAGATGCGATACAGAAATTAAGATGCATGAATCTACAGGATCACGAGAATCAGCCTGAATATTGGCTCCCCTCACATTTTGATGTGGTAGATGTAAATGGTAAATGGGGATGTAATTATAGGATGAATGAAGTACAGGCTGCAGTTGGAAGGGTTCAACTAAAGAAGTTAGATTCTCTAAATGCTAAACGTCAGGAGATAGGCAGATACATTAATGAGGGTATAAAAGATGTGGTAGGTATTACTCCTGTATATGAAGATCCTAACTGTAAACATATATATCATCTCTATACCTTATGTGTAGAAGAGGAAATACTTGGTGCAAGCAGAGATGATTATATGAGGGCCTTATATTATAAAGAAGGGGTTCAGGGGATCCTTCATTATCAACCTACATATGACTTTACTGGTTTTAGGAAGCTAGGTTATGAGCCTGGTCTTTGCCCTAACGCTGAAAAGTTCTTTTATAAGAGAGAAACCAATCTACCTATGCATCCAAGACTTACAAAAGAAGAATTAGATAACATGATAAAAGGTATAAGGAATGCAGCGGAACGCGTTAGAAAGTAAGTTCCTATGTCGATGTATATCCTAATGTATACTTAATAGGAACAAAGGAGCCTTCCATTGTCTAGAGAATAACAGGATATATTGGCCTTAGCTAGAGCTAAGGCCAATATCCATCAATGGAGGTCATAAGATGGACCCTTATAAGAGGTTCTCTCTAGTACATATCGCCATACTTTATATACTAGGTATTATTATCGAGCATTACTTACATGCTCCTTTGTTCCTTTATATCATCTGCTTCTTTATCCTTATTGTCCTTAGCATACAAAGGATGCGTACGTTCATAGTACCTGTTAGGAATCTTTATATTATATCGCTCATAATCTTGTTAGGCGCTTTTAACCTTGCTGTACGAAATATTTCTCCCCCTGCTTCTCATATAATTCACTTGGCTGAGAATGGGCATGTAAATTTAATAGGAAGCATATGCAGGGAGCCAGAGTATAGTGGAGATCGTACTTACTTAGTTGTGGCTGTTAAACACATAAAAGAAGAAGGGCTTATAAGAGAGGTTACTGGACGTGTCAAAGTAACCCTTGATTTACCCCAAAGTAGGGAATTCCAATATGGTGATGAGATAAAACTTTATTGTAGGTTAAGGATTCCAAAGGGCAAAAGAAATCCCGGTGACGCGGATTATCAGGCATATCTTAAACGTCAGGGTATTCTAACAGTAGCATATGTGGATAAGGCATATCATATAGAAAAGATCAGGCATGCTAGACGGAATCCTTTACTCCTTATTGCTATCGCTATAAAAGACTCTTTTAGAAAAATAATAAATAGTACTACTAGCCCTCCTTATGATGCCCTGTTAACCGGTCTTCTCCTGGGGGATGATTCCCATATCCCAGATGATATAAAGGATGACTTTCGAAAGTGCGGTGTTTATCATGTCTTAGCTGTCTCAGGATTACATGTAGGCGTGGTGTGCCTCCTTCTCCTTGCCATATTACGTAAGATAGGTCTTATAGAGAAAGTTGCGGTTCCCCTGGTCTTATTCTTTCTCGTGATTTATGTGTTAGCTACTGGATGGAGATGGTCTGTGATAAGGGCAAGTATAATGATGGGAACTGGCCTCATTGGTGCGTTGGTTAAAAAGGACAAGTGTCCATATACGAGTTTAGCTTTGGCTGCTATTATAATCCTCCTTAAATCTCCATTAGCTCTCTTTGATGTAGGGTTTCAACTTTCCTTTATTGCTACATTGAGCATAATGCTCTTTAACCCTATTATCTTTAGTAAGGCTAATAGATCCTTTCTTTGGAATTGCTTTTGTGCTGGGCTCTCTATATCCCTTGCTGCTCAGATAGGTACTGCACCCCTTGTAGCTTATTACTTCAATCAAATCTCATTTATTTCTCCCATTGCGAATCTCATTATATCACCTTTGGTTGCTTTATCTATCCAACTTGGCTTTTTAGCTTATTTTCTAGGGGTGATTATTCTTCCTTTGGGTATGGCTATAAATGCTGCTAATGAATTAATATTAGCTTTAATAATTAAGTGCTCTCGATTCTTTAGCCTTATACCTTTTGCATGGTGCTATGTTGGAACTCCTTCTCATTTCTTTCTCGTCATTTACTACGCTATATCCTTTTGGATATATGCTGGTTCTTTATATACGCATATCTTTAAAAGAGAGGATTTTACCGTCCGTAAGAGATCGTTTATAGGGGTTTGTATCATAATTACTATTCTCATATGGGGTCAGTGTATACAGATATTATCGCCTGTTCTTATTATAACCTTTATAGATGTAGGTCAGGGTGATTCAATATTAATTGAAGCACCAGGAGGTGTTAGGGTTCTCATAGATGGGGGAGGTAGGGAACGCTCACAGGAGGGTGGGTTTGATGTTGGCGAAGAGATCATAGTGCCGTTTTTAAGAAGGCGTGGTGTGCGCAGGTTAGATCTGGTTATTCTTAGTCATCCTCATGAGGATCACGTGGGAGGGCTCTGCGCTGTGCTTGAAGAATTCACTACTGGACAGGTCTTAGAGTACGATCCTTTATATATGGGAGAAGAGAAGTATCCTTATGCATATAGACGTTTTAGAGAGATAATAAAAGAGGGCGATATAAGATTAACAAGGGTATGCGCAGGTACAAGGGTATTTATAAATAAAGAGTGTGAACTAGAGGTCCTACATCCCGGTAGTACTCCTATAACAGGGGGGAAGAGTGATATTAATAATAATTCGCTAGTACTACGACTGCGGTATAAGGATACATACTTCCTCTTTACAGGGGATATAGAAAAGGAAGGGGAAGATGCGCTTATTAGATCAGGTGTAAAGTTTACTAGTCATCTTTTAAAGGTGGCTCATCATGGTGGGAATACTTCAACAAGTACAAATTTCATACGCTATACTGAGCCAGAGTATGGTATAATCTCAGTAGGGCCTAATCCATTTGGTCATCCTTCAGATGCTACATTGAGTAGACTTATGGAGGAGAATATAGAGATATATCGAACTGATATAAATGGAGCTATTATCGTTCGAAGCAATGGGAAGAGGATAGCTCTTAGGACTGTACGTTAATCTTTGGAGGGACGTTAAATATGGGGTATTCTATCATTCAAGAGCATATAAAGAAGAGGGATTTTTCTCGGGTATACTATTTCTGTGGAGAAGAGTCGTATTTGCTTGATGAGTATTTTACAAGGCTTATAGATGCTTTAATAGATGAGAAGTTTAGAGATTTTGATTTAGTTATATTAGATGGAGAGAAGGCTACTGCGCGGAAGGCTATTGGGGCTGCTATGTCTCTTCCCCTTATGAATGAGAGAAAGGTAGTAGTTATAAAGGATTTTGATTCTATGGCTACTGAGGAGAAGGAAGGGGTGGTTTCATTCCTTGAGGATGTGCCCATCTCCACTTGCCTTATATTAGTTGGTAAGAAGAAACCAGATGGACGTACAAAACTAGTTTCTATCCTTAAAAAGGCAGGTGCTTTAGTAGAGTTTAATAGTCCTTCTAAGAGGGAGATAGAGACGTGGATATATAAGAAGTTTCGCCAGGCTAAAAAGGAGATCTCTAAAGAAGGAGTCTCTTTGCTCATGGAGACTGTAGAAAACGATCTGACGCGTCTAGATAATGAAATAGAGAAGTTTCTTCTTTATTTAGGTGAGGATGGTAGGGAGATAACTCCAGAGGATATAAGGGTTTTAAGTCCTAGGACTCTAGAGCGTACTATCTTTGAGTTTATAGATGCAGTAGCGCGACGGGATAAATCTCTAGCGCTTCGTAATCTAAGTGAACTCTTTAGGGAGGGTCAGCCTTATACTATGCTTCTTTTTATGTTAGTCCGTCAAATTAGGATGCTCTTACGTACAAAGCTGCTTATAGAACGCGGGATAACACGTTCATCTGATATTCTAAAGTCTCTCCCTATAAGAAGTCCTTATGAGGCAGAAAAATTCACCCAGCAGTCTAGGAATTTCAGCCTAGATGAATTGACTCTAGCTTTAGAACGTCTACAAGAGGCGGATGTTAATATAAAGACTGGTAAAAGAGATCCTAGACTAGAATTAGAAATGACAATTATTGATATTTGTAAATAGATTATGCTCCTTTACATATAGTTAACCATAATAACTCTCTACACTAGAAAATATACTAAATCCCATATTAATTTCCAGAAAATTAGAAGGAATTTTGCGATACGTACAGAATTAATATTATAAGTCTTTAGAGTTGGTCTATATTATCAGTAATTTTGTTTTTTTATTAATGTAACTCGTTGCGAATACAATGATAAAGCTTTATTTTCTATAACACGGAGCAATAATATTATAATACGATGGTTCTAACGATCATACTCATATTAATAGATACAGCTTTCATACTCTTTTCCACCTCAGATAGAACTGGGATCTTCCCTTTCTGAAAAGGGAGAAGTATTGAGTCGGTAAATATAGTCCTGGTTTTTATTATTTAATCTTGCTGGAGTTATTAAGGCCTTCCCTATGTTTTTATTACAGCTAAAAATTCAACTATGAGTATTACTGAGAGGGTCTATGATCCAAAAGAAGAAATGATGGTCTACCCAATAAACTATGATAGGTAAATATGAAGAGATATTTTCAGAGCGTTAACTACTTGTAATTGCATAGTGTAGATAAGTGGTTGGGAGAGTATTGTTGAGTTAAACATGCAAGTGTCTCAAAAAAATTGAAAGGGGGATCATTATGTATAAGGAACCAACATATGAAGAAATAGACCAGTTGGTGGGGGTAGTAGAAGAGTTCATTAAAAGGTTTAACATGCCACTCTTTGAATTCGAACGGAACTTATACTTTAATATGTTGGCTCGAAGTTGGTATGCTGGGCATAGTGCGGGAATAGAAGCAAAGATTAAACTCAATCAAGGATTTACAATTCCTATTCGCCGTTTTATTGAGATCTATCTTTCAGAATCTGGCATGTCAGTGAAAGAGTTTAGAATGATGATGGCTGAGACGGCAAGGAGGCTAACTCAACTTAAGAAACCTGGTACCCAGGAACTCTTAGAGAATGCAGCAAGGATACTTGGAGTAAGTGTTAAATCTACTATTGAAGAGATAAAGCTGGCTTACAGGAAGCTTGTGAAAGACACACATCCTGATCTGCATCCTAATGATCCTCAAGCAGAGGAGAAATTTAAGAAGATAAACAAGGCTTATGAGTTCTTAGTGGAATACGGAAATGTATTAGTGAACCGGAAGACTATCATAAATGAAAGAGATGCCGTAGCCAGAGATGAAGTAAGAAAAAGAAAGAGCGCTGACAGGATCGTGGTAGCTAGCGGTTATCCAAATGATATAAGACGTTTGGATAGGATAAGAGAATCCTTAGAAAAGGCTGGTATACCCTTTGAAGTAAAACGAGTAGAACCAGATAAGAACGAAGTTGGAGCTATGATGCGTAAGACAGTAATATATGTGGCTGATGAATACAAAGAGAAAGCAATGAATATCATCAAAGGCAGAAGATAGGTAACGAAGGGTTGTGACACACATTGCAAAAAGACTATTCTACTGTCAAAATGTATAAGAGGTTATTGAGGTATATAGTCCCTTATTGGTACTTGGTGGTTATAGCTTTAGGGCTTACTCTCACACTTTCTTTTATATCTCCTTTAGCGGCAGAGACATTGCGTCGGGCCTTCTTTGCAATTGAGGATAAAAACCTCAAAACCTTACTTTTATATGCTTTATTGAGCTTCTTCGCTGTTTTAGGGAATACAGTATTTACTTCTATTAAGAATTATGTAGTCACGCTCTTTTCAGCTAAGAGCACTTTGAATATAGAGTCACATTTATTCTCTCATATAACCTGAATTCCCGCACTTTTATAAC
>DIRN01000080.1 GCA_002426645.1 Firmicutes bacterium UBA5435
TCCACGGGCCCTGGGACATCCTCTGAGTTGCTCCCATGGTCGTCTACATTACCCAATGAGTGCCGACTACATAATAATACATGATCTTTCTTAAGATTTATAAGTATACGTTATTTGACGCTTACCTTAAGGAGTAACAATGGTAAATTACTAACTCCTGTACAAAGAATAGGCATTACTAATAAACAATTTAACTATAATAACATAATGCATTTTACCTGATTAAGATGTTTAAGTGATAGGAAATTTTCACAAGTAGAAATATAATATTAATAAGACAGTTTTAATTCAGAACTGTAGAATAATGTGAAACAAAAACTATTTATATCTTGCGAGGTGTGCTATGGAAAAGCTATCAACTATCATAACTATTATCTTATTGATTGGTGTTTTGTTTTACGTTTTATATATAAACGGTTATATGGTCATAAAATCCATTAGTGCTATTGCGTTCATAGGCTCAATAGGCAGATTTAAAAACAGAAGCAAAGCAACCTTTTTAGCTTGTAATGGTTACATAAAAAAAGTAATAAAATTTAAAGAAAGCCGAGAATATCAGTTCATTTTTAATTGTACCATCTCTAAAGGTGATATTGTTGTTGAAGTGCAAAATAGACACAAAGAGACTGTTTTGGTACTTGATACCGTTCATAGAAATGGCGTTTTAGATGCTCACTGCGCAGAAAGATATTACCTTATATTGAAGTTTAAAAAAGCTGACGGCAGTTTTGAACTTACATGGTCTTAATTCGCAAGCTAATTAGCATTATATCGGGAGGCTTATGTTATATTCTTCTTATTATACGAACTAATATAACGCAAAAATGACTGTGAGAGTCGAATTTGTCCTTTAAAGTAAACTTGTTAGCCTTGCTTCCACTCTTTTAATACTTTAAAGTTATACCCGCTATAATTATATTATCTCTTCTAAACATCATAGCAATATCTATCTGCACATCTTTATAATTATATCCTATACCCATCGTAGGATCGTCTGCGTATGCTCCTGCTCTAAAGACAAACGCTTTATATTTCACCTCTGTTCCTAGCATAATACGAGGATTATTAAGGGTATTGTATATATCCGCTGATACAACCATAATATCATTAACTCTATATGATATCCCTAGTCTAAGGTTATTTAAGCTTTGCCACATAACTCCAATTCCCCAGGGACCCTTACCATAAAGCGCGCCTATATCCATTTGTGTCTCACGACTTCTATTACTATGGTGTTCATAACGAAGATTTAAACCAATAGATAATCCCGGTGCAGACTCTATATTCGTAGCTCCTGAGAGTACATACCAATTTTCCGTAACACCCGTCTCCCGCTGCCTTACTATATGAAAAATACCCACTGCCCCGTTACTATATGCATAAAACATCCTGTAACCCATCTGGTCTTTTCTATTCAAGGTTATAGTCCCATGTCCTTCAATGGTTTTACAATTTATTAGTCCTGCAGGATTCCAGTAAACCGTAGTAACATCATCAGCTACACCTATAAATGCGCCTCCCATTCCCAACGCTCTAGCTCCTACGCAAGAATAGGCCCTCCCTGCTGAAGTCAGTAGAAATACTAGACAGAGTAAAATCACTTTTTCCTCCATAGAACCACCTTTCTTTTATTTTCATATCTCGATATTCTGAAGATTTCCTGGCGCAGATCTACAAAACATCTGTTACATTTCCCTATTAAAGATTCATGGTATGATTTTTACTACGGACAATATCATTTACTCCTAAGTACTTAGACCGTTATAAAACTATAAATACAAAAAGAGCCACTTTTTAGTAGCTCCTTAAAACCTATTAAAAATCCCAATTAGATCATAAAACATATAGTTTCTGTTTCGTTTTTTATCGTCGCTATAAATCTTTCCGCCTTTCTCTAATTTACTAGTATACCTCTTTGCTGTATTATAGCTTACTCCCAATTCTTTTTGCATCCTTTTTATTGTAAATATAGGGCTGCGAAAAATAAAAAGTATTGCATCCTTTTTTATGTTTTCGCTCTTTGCAAACTCGCTTAAGTTATTATACAAACTTTCAACAGTTATTAGCTTTTCAATATATTTATCCGCCTGCTTGATATATGCATCTAAGAAAAATATTAGCCAATTTTTCCATTGGGGTTTATCTAGTCTTAATCCGTTTAGTAGAGCATAATATTTATGTTTGCTCTTTTCTAGTTCTTCACTAACAAAAAAAGTTGGAGATGATATTACCTTTTTATCTAAGAGGTATATCATTATTAGAATTCTCCCTATACGTCCGTTTCCATCCAGAAAGGGATGTATGGTCTCAAATTGCCCATGAATTATACCAGCTCTTGCTATAGTCCCAAAATCGTCTTCATATTCATCATTTATATATCGTTCCAGATTATGCATATACTCATATACTAAATGTGGTTCTGGCGGAATATAAGTTGCGTCTTTAATGTTGTTCGTAGGGCCAACAAAGTTTTGAACCTTCCTATATTCCCCAGGGCTCCTGTTCCGCCCCCTACTATCCGTTAGCAAGGTTTTATGTAGTTTGAAAAACATTCTATTGGAAATTGGTATCTGATCCAGTAAAACTTCTACCTGTTTTAGTGCTTCAAAGTAGTTAAGTACCTCCACGGTATCCTTATTCTTTTTCCCAGTTGCTTCTGCTTTAATAACATCGCTAAAACTTGCCTGTGTTCCCTCTATCCTTGTCGATTGTACGGATTCATTCATAGTAAATAACATAAGGAGTTCTCTTTTTATAGGCGATCTTTCTAAAATAGAATTAAATCTTTCTATTTTAGTCCGAGCCTCATTTTCTATTTTTAAAACCTCAATTATTTCCCTATCTGTAAGCTTTATTGGTAAGAAGTCTGGCCTAAATGGTTTCTTCATGTCTTTTCACTCCTTTGAATTAATTATATAACAACATAGAGCTTATTTCAATTATTTTTTGTTTCTGAAATAATTAGTGGATTTTTGCTGATTTATTTCCATATACTAATATTATAGAAATAAATAGCTCTTTTTATACTAATCTAAGGAGGATTCTACTATTTTCGGGGTTTTACTACCTAGTTTGGTGAGAGGTGATACAGAGAAGAGAGTTACTGGTATTAACAAAGTTTAATATAGACAAATAAAATTATTATAGTTGATATAAAAGCCGAGGCTGAATAGGAATTAATTATCCATGAGGATTACACCACCATTGCAGATATTTACTCATCCTAATTTTTGGTATTAAAAAAACCACCTTTTCCAGTGGTTTAGCTGGTCTTTTAATGGTGGAGCACAGGGGGATCGAACCCCTGACCTCTTACATGCGAAGCAAGCGCTCTCCCAGCTGAGCTAGTGCCCCACTCAATCTTAACTCGAATTTATTATAACATACGAAATGACTAAAAGCAAGGTGATTTGACACACGTTTTACCTTATTTTCTATCTGAATTGGGCTTCATAAAGCTCCTTATATTTTCCGCTTAGGGCCAATAACTCATCATGTGTGCCTTCTTCTATGATCTTGCCTTTATCTATTACAAGAATTTTATCTGCTTTTAATATGGTAGAAAGCCTATGAGCTATAACAATGGAAGTACGTCCTTTTAAAAGGCGCTCAAGGGCCTGCTGAATTATCATTTCAGTATAAGCATCTACACTAGATGTAGCTTCATCGAGTATTAGTATCCTAGGATCAGTTAGGATAGCCCTAGCAAAGGAAACAAGCTGTCTCTGCCCTACTGAAAGTCGAGAACCCCTCTCCTGGACCTGAGTATCATAGCCTTCTGGAAGACGAACTATAAAATCATGCGCATTAACAGCTTTTGCTGCTGCTATTACCTGATCATCGCTAGCATCCGGTCTACCGTACTTTATATTCTCCTTCACTGTCCCTGAAAAAATGAAGTTATCCTGTAGAACTATACCTAGTTGTCGGCGAAGGGAACTTAAAGTTACCGTCATTATATCAATTCCATCTATAGTTATTCTACCCTCTTGAGCCTCATAAAAACGTGCTAAAAGATTAATGGTAGTAGTCTTTCCTGAGCCTGTAGCACCTACTAATGCTATCATTTCTCCAGACTCCGCGTGAAAGCTTATACCATGAATAACTGGATTTTGTGGATCATAGCCAAATACCACATTTTCGAAGTCTACACGGCCTTGTATAGGCGGGAGTTCAATGGCACCTTCAATATCCTTAACCTCAGGTTCGGTATCGAGTATACTAAAGACCCTTTCAGTTGAGACTAAAGCTGCCTGAATCATATTATATATTTCGCTCAAGTTTGCAATAGGAGAGAAGAACCTTTGAATATAACTTATAAACGCTATTACAACTCCAAGAGAAATCTCAGAGTCTATTACAAGCAATCCTCCATACCAAAGAACTAACGCAGTGCCTAAAGACCCAACGAACTGTACCAAAGGCATAAAGAGAGCATGCAAGCCTGCTGCCTGCATATTAGCTTGGAAATTTTCCATATTAGTAGAGTCAAATTTTTGCAGATTTGTCTGCTCTCTTGAAAAAGTCTGTACTACCCTTACCCCTGATATACTCTCCTGAAGGTTAGCATTGACATCAGCAACTTTCCTTCTCACCGTATGATATGCTTTACGAATTCGCGTCCTAAAGCTAGTCATAAGTATTATGATAAAGGGTATAGTGGTAAACGAAATAAAAGCCAACTTAGTATTCATAGTCAACATTATAGCAGCTGTTGTAAATATGGTGAAAAAATCTCCTATAATCCGAACCATCCCTGGACCTGCAACCTCACTCAAAGCATTAATGTCATTTGTAACCCTAGACATTATCCTTCCCGATTCAGTTCTATCATAGAAGCCAAGAGAGAGCCTTTGCAGATGCTCAAAGAGCCTTTGTCTAAGTTCAAAGATAACATTCTGACTAGTCCACGATATATTATACGTCTCCCAATAAGAAGCCACCCATATAGCCATATTAGATAAAAGATAGAAAATGGAGATGAGTGCAATTCCATTAAGATCCCCTTTGGGAATATAGGTATCAATGGCAACTTTTATTAGATACGGTCCGAGGAGTCCCATCAGTGAAATAAAGACCATAAGAAAAATTGCTATTAAGATATGCTTAACATATGGTCTAACATATTCACGGACAAGACGACGAATAAGGTTATAATCATAATTCTTAAGATCAACTTCCTCTTTATCTAGTGCAAACCTAGGACCCCCTCTTAAGCCATAACCCATCAGACATCTCTCCCTTCCCCATTAATCTCTAGAGCCATCTCCTGCAATCTAAATTGAGACTCATAAATCTCCTTATAGACACCGTCTTGTTCTAAGAGGCTTGTATGTGTTCCCTGCTCTGCTATAGTGCCATCTGCCAAGACTAATATCTTGTCAGCATTTCTAACAGTAGAAAGACGTTGAGCTATTATAAAGCTAGTACGTCCTTCCATTAAGATCTCAAGTGCCTCTTGTATCTGACGTTCTGTCTCAACATCTACACTAGATGTAGATTCATCTAGAATAAGAATCGTGGGATCCATAAGCAGTGCTCTAGCTATAGCAATACGTTGACGCTGCCCCCCAGAAAGACCAACTCCTCGTTCTCCGATGAGTGTATCATAACCCTTGGGCAAAGCCATTATAAAATCATGAGCCCTGGCAGCCTTGGACGCGTTAACGATCTCCTCAAAAGTAGCATTCTGTCTACCGTATGCAATATTCTCCCTTATTGTAGTAGAAAAAAGGAAAATATCTTGAGAGACCATACCTATATTCCGCCTTAAGCTCGTTAGATCTATCTTCTTAAGATCCATACCATCCAGTGTTATTCTACCTTTCATAGGATCATAAAATCTTGGAATTAAATTTATTACACTACTCTTCCCTGAACCAGTAGCCCCAAGAATAGCTATCTTTTCTCCTGGTTCTGCATTTATATTTAACCCCTTAAGGACAAAATTTTCTTTATCATAACTAAACCAAACATCCTCAAACCTTACGTATCCATTTGCCTTTTCAATCTCAATAGCATCTGAAGCATTGGTAATCTCAGAAGGCCGTTCTAAGATTTCAAATATACGATCTCCACATGCTATAGCCTGCTGGTACATGTTAATTATGTTACTTAAAAACCGCAAAGGAGTTAAAAGCATCATGAGATAACTATTGAAGGCCACTAATTCTCCTACAGTAAGTCGATTGGCTACTACTTCCCTACTACCATACCAAAGTATAACAACAACACCAGAGCCAATTAGAAAGTTTAAGAGAGGAGAGTAGAACGCATTTAACCGAATAGCCGTTATATTTCTCTTCAAGTATGCCTCATTCTCAAGTTTAAACTTTTCAATTTCTTTCTCTTCTTGGACAAATGATTGTACCACCCGTATACCTGTAAGGTTTTCCTGCAATACAGCAGTAAGATTTGCTAATTGTTGTTGCACTTCAAAGTATGCAGGTCGTACCTTTCTTGAAAATTGAAGTATCACATAGAGCATAAAAGGAGTTACTACAAACGACAGAAGCGTCAACTTCCAGTGCATATTGAGCATCAAGACAAGAACCCCTAAAAACGTCACTATGCTCGTTATAAGGCGCATAATCCCAAAACCAAAGAAACGTCTAAGTCTTTCTACGTCACCAGTGACTCTAGACATCAATTCTCCCGTTTGCGCTGAATCATAAAAACTAAACGGAAGACGTTGTAAAGCATCATATAAAGAATTGCGAATTAGATATATGGTTTTCTGCGCCACATACTCCATTGTATACCGTTGTAAAAAAGTAAGCCCTCCACTTATAGCTGCTAATCCCAGAACGGCAAGTGCCATCAGTATAAGATCAGAACGCGCTCCAGATGGGATCACATCATCAATTATAATCTTTGTAATTCGAGGTACTAAAAGATTTATTCCGGTTACCATAAGCATAATTACGATGACAACCAAAATCAAAAACCAATAAGGTGCAACAAATTTCAAGAGCTTCTTTAATGTTTTCATTAGTTTCTCCACCCCCACGAAGCGCTCAAAGTCCTTAAAATAAAAGTAGGAAGCCATCAAGTTTTAAATTGATGACATCCTCCTAATATGTAAAATATAACACTATATGTTTTATCATTTATCCTCCTGTTTCTTTCCCTTTCCCACTATATTGGCAAACAATTTTTCAAGGAGCTCCTTTAGCTGTTCCCTTTCTTCTGCATTCAATCCTTCAAGATAAGTTGCAAAGAGAGCACGCCGCGTCTTCAACGATTCTTCTAGAACATGCCTGCCCTCTTGGGTTATGTGCAGTCTTATAACTCGACGATCTTCTTTATCTCTATCGCGAAACAAAAGCCCTCTCTCCTCTAGGCGATCTACTAGTGCGGTTACGGTTGCAGAGGTTAAAAAAAGATGGTCACAGAGTTCACCCATGGTAATACCATCATGATAAGAAACTGTAGAAAGGGTACTGAATTGAGGAGGAGTTATACCAAAATCCGATAAGACATTTCTACCTTTTCTAAATATAATATAATTTATTCGTCGAAAAAGCCGCTCGATCTCTCCTATATAAGTCTCATCCTTTAATTCTCGCAAGGGAATCCCTCCAAAAAATGCTTTCCCATAAATATATCTTGTATGTCATATAATTAGTTTTACAAAGTAATTATACTATCTTTTCCTTCATGTGTCAATAGCTTAACGGCGGAAAATCCTACGGAATCGATTCTCTCGTCTAAAGATCATTGTGCTTACATTGGAGAAGAGTCGAGCTTGGTTTTGCGCACCATAATCAACAGATTTAACTAGCCCTACTTTATCAAAGATACTGGATGCCAAGGCGTATCCTTTATCTATAAGTTCATCAGCACGGTGAAATTCAAAGGTCCCCACATCATAGATATTAGGAGTAATATTAATAAGCTTTGCTTTTGAAACGTCTTTATCATTTATATCCCCATAGAGTTGATCCACCTCAAATATATCTAAGACCTGCGAGAGGATCTCTGGCAATCCGCCATCTATTACCCCTGGCTTCCTCTGTCCAGAATACCCCAGATTAACACCTATAACTCTTTGAGCTCCTGCTACTTTAACTGCTACTGCTATAGGATAATATTCTCTAACCCCTCCATCAACATAATATTCCTTATATGATGTAACATTTGGAGCAAGTGCCCGAACCCTTGGACATGGACAATCATAACGCTCCGTGCACTCACAAGCAAAGGGTTTAAAAATTCCAGGTATGGTATAACTGGCATGGGCTGCTTCGCGTATGGAAAGTTGAGTGCATATCCTATAAAAACCGTCACTAGAACCTTGATGGCTCCTGCTACCTGTAAATATCGTAGCTGCTCCATCTTGCAAATTCACTGCAGTTATATAGAGTAATTTAAAGCGCTGTGGCGCTTCATCATGAGCCTTTTCCAATTCTCCAAAGGTCTGGATGTTGCCTAAGGCATGCCAAAGTATATTTTCGATCCTATTTCCATATATAAGCCCACTCAACTTTTTAATATCAAGTTGTAATATAGCTCTTAAAATCTCAGGAAAATTTATATCAATAAAGGCAGCTTTATTCGTGCCAACCCTCAAGAAGTATTCTTTAATCCGCTCTGAACTCGAACCTGTAGCATAGAGTGCACCTACAATGGCCCCTCCCGAAGTCCCCACCACTACATCAGGAACAATTCCTCTCTCCTCCATAGCTTTTATTACTCCAATTTGAGTAACAACACGTGCAGAGCCGCCTGATAAAACCAACGCTAATCTCTGGCTATTCATATGTTATCACCCCTTCCCCTAATCCACTAGCAATATAGGTTCTTCCCTCATATTATATGAGAACTAATAAGCGTTTGTGTAAAGGGAAAGGAGTGAGACTCATATAATTTCTATTTTGTAAAGACATGCGCTCCTATACGTTTAATAATGGGCCTACTTAACATCCAAGGATGACTCGTTAAATCAGGGTTATAGAAGAAGAGAGCCCCGCCAGTAGGATCCCATCCACGAAGAGCATCTAATGTAGCATTATAAACTTGTTGCCGCGGAGACTGGTTAAACCAACCATTCATGACTGCTTCAAAGGCCCACGGTTCATATATGACCCCTTCTAGGGTATTAGGAAATCTCTCATCTTTAACCCGATTTATGACCACAGCAGCCACTGCCACCTGTCCTTCATATATCTCTCCACCTGCTTCTCCCTGAACTACCTTTGCCAAAAGTTCTATTTGCTCTGAGGTTAGCTGTAGGCGTAAGCCTGGGATCTCAGGCTTCTTAGGTTGAGGTGGAAGACTCCTGCTTTTTGGAACGAGAAGGACTTGTCCAATATAAAGGTAATCAGAGGTTAGAGCATTTAATTCTTTTAAATTTGCGACTGTAGTACCATATTGTCGTGAGATCTTCCAGAGTGTATCTCCTGCTTTAACGACATATATCTCTGGGTTATCTTTAGATACTGAAATAACTAGTTTTTGTCCTATATAGAGGTTATTAGACCAATACCTACTTGCATCTTTGATGGCCGTTATTGTAGTACCAAAGCGGTTTGACAGAAGCCATAATGTATCAGCAGATCGCACCTTATAATCTAAATATAGGATCTGGCTAGCTTGAATATGACCTTGAGGAATTAGAGTGGTAAGTAAGATTATTGAGAGAATAAAGACTATTAATCTAACTTTTTTCATTCCAACGACTCCTTCCCACATTTTAAAAGTCTATAATCACCTTTATGACAAATCTGGTGTCCTGTCTCTATTTTACATAAAATTAAAGGTTCTGTCAGCCTACAATACCCGCTTTAAACTGGGAAAATAGCCGAATATTTTGCGGATATATCATATATTATGTTAATTCCCACTTTTTCAAAATTTCTTGTAGTCTCATACACTGATTCTATATATTGTAAATGGAAATAAGCCTACGGATTAAATCCATAGGCTTATTTCCATAAAATTTATTATATATTAATATTAAAGGCCCCTAGCTTCACATATTACCTTTCTGTACTTTTGAGCTAGGTCAGTGAGTACATCCCACTTCTTCTCAGCAATAGCTTGCTTATTAAGTAAGGCGCTCCCAACTCCTAAAAATACCGCACCCGCCTTAATAAAATCAGCTGCTGTCTCTAGGTTTACACCGCCTGTGGGCGTTAAGCGAACCTGTGGAAGAGGACCTAATATATCTTTAAAGAACCCTGGGCCTAACTTAGTGGCAGGGAAGACCTTGACCACATCTGCCCCAGCCTCCCAGGCAGTTAAGATCTCTGTGGGTGTAAATGCTCCTGGAATAACTATCTTGCTATAACGTTTACACATGGATATCACATCTTTATTTATAACCGGACCAACAATAAATTCGGCACCTGCCAGCATTGCTGCTCTGGCTGTCTCAGGATCTAGTACTGAACCAGCGCCTACTAGAACTTCATCTCCTAGCTTCTCCCTTACCTCTTTAATGACCTTAAGCGCTCCGGGTGTGGTCATTGTGACCTCAATAACATCTATACCCCCAGCCTTTATAGACTCTATAACATCTAAGAGCTCATCAGAACTTTTTCCTCGGATGACTGCCACTATTCCTGTATCCATCATACGCTGGAGATTACTATCTTTAGACATAACAAATACGCCTCCTAGCTTGAAGATTATAGCCTTAACCGCCTTTTATTATCTCTGAACCCTTCCAGAAGCATCCCCTTGAGCCAATCTTTCAACTTCCTCTAGGGACATGAGATTGAAATCGCCGAATACTGTATGTTTGAGACAAGATGCAGCCACAGCAAATTCTACAGCTGATTGGCTATCCTTACCACTTAATAAGGAGTATATGAGACCTCCACAAAAGGAATCGCCGCCACCTACTCGATCAACGATATGTATAGGGTACTTCCTTGAAAAGTAAAAGCCATCGCCATCGTAGAGCATCCCTGACCAATTATTATCTGATGCTGATATGCTTTCCCTTAATGTAATGGCTACCTTCGAAAAGCCAAACCTATTTACGAGTTCCTGCGCAACTTCTTTATAACCTTCTTTATTAAGTTTCCCCTTAGTCACATCAGTGGAAGATGCCTTAATACCAAAGACCATCTCTGCATCCTCCTCATTACCAATGGCTACATCTACATACTCCATTAAACCAGACATGACTTTCTTTGCCTTATCTCTAGACCATAATTTCTTCCTATAATTGAGATCCACGCTAACTGTCAGACCCTTCGCCTTTGCAGCTTTAACCGCTTGAAGAGTAGCTTCCGCCATATTATCACCTAGAGCAGGAGTAATCCCTGTGAAGTGAAACCACTTAGCCCCTTGAAATATATCATCCCAATTAAATTCATCTGGTTGAGCGGTAGCTATTGAAGAACCCGCTCTATCATATATTACCTTGGATGCGCGTTGAGAAGCTCCTACCTCTAAGTAGTATATTCCCACTCTGTCGCCCCCGCGGACTATTTTATCAGTCTTAACTCCATATCTCCTTAAAAAACCTACTGTTGCGTCACCTATTTCATGTTTCGGAAGCTTAGTAACAAAATACGAATCTAATCCGTAATTTGCTAATGAAACTGCTACATTAGCTTCACCCCCACCATAGATCACGTCGAAGGAATCTGCTTGCACAAATCGCTTATACCCGGGAGGAGACAAACGTAACATAATCTCACCAAAACAAACTGTCTTCATTGAAAAGACTCCTTTCTATAAGATAGATATCGTAAAGAGGACTATGTCCTATAGAACCATACTTAACTAGTATTATCTTGCATTAATATCATTTTATCACAAAAGGTTTAGCAAGACAAGGTATACTTTCTTTGATCAAAATCAATAAATAATTTTTCATATAACCTTGTAATTTTTACATAAATGTGATATACTCCTGTTTTCGACAGTTA
>DIRN01000077.1 GCA_002426645.1 Firmicutes bacterium UBA5435
ATGTTTTACTGCAAAACTATAGTACATATAGAAAATACTGATTTTCTCATGCACGTACAGGACTTACAGGGTGTAGGAATAACGGATGAGCTTGCTCTGGCTGGATTCGTTGCTCTATGCAGTGGTTCGTTGAAAAAGCCTGTCCAGAGCCAACTTGTTATACTAGGTTCAATGACTATAGGTGGGACGATTACCAAAGTAGAGGAGCTTGCAAGTGTCCTACAGGTTTGCCTTGATTCAGGAGCAAAAAGGGTACTCATACCAATGTCCTCTGCAGTGGATATATCGACGGTTCCCGCTGACCTATTTTCAAGGTTTCAAATTTCTTTTTATAATAGCCCAGAAGATTGTGTCTTTAAAGCACTTGGAGTTGAGTAATCACCATCTGGTTTATAGTAATGAGATGGGAGTTCCTCTGATAGTTTTAACATATTTGTTATGATGATCTTATATTGTGAATAAAATGGATTCGGTGGGAAGAACCTAAGACAAATGAATTATAACTTAAGGAGAATTTAAAAGATGAGTACAGAAGTACTACAGATTAAAATCATTTTAAAAGACATAAAACCTTCTATATGGAGAAGGGTATTAGTAAAGGATGATATTACCTTTTATCAGTTCCATCGAATAATACAAACTGTCATGGGATGGGAGGGGTATCATCTGTATGGGTTTGATGTTTATGGAGAACAAATTGGAGAGAAAGATGATGAATGGGAAGATCTTTTTGAGATTAAGAACGCTAGCAGTATAAAACTAAGTAATTATCGTTTTGAGCCTAAAACAAAATTTATATACGTTTATGATTTTGGAGATGACTGGGTACACGAAATACTAGTAGAGAAAGTGTTACAAGTAGAAAAAGGAGTAAAATGCCCAGTCTGTATAAAAGGAAAAAGAAACTGTCCCCCTGAAGATGTAGGTGGTCCTTGGGGTTATGAAGAGTTCCTTGAGGCTATTAGTGATCCAGAGCACCCAGAACACGAAGATACCCTAGAATGGGTTGGTGAGGGTTTTGATCCAGAGTATTTTGACTTAGCTACTACTAATGAATTATTAGAGAGGATTCTCTAATAATTATGGGGTGTTAAAGAAAAAATAAATGTCATTCAAGTACTTTTTGTGATTGCGAATTTGATAAAACCATAAAAAAATCTGATTAGAAGTTAGGTATCTAAAATGATGTCAATAACAAGCCATATGAGATGCTCTTGTGTATCAAGCTTACGTAAAGATAAAAATGATTATGAACTTTTGACTGTTAAATGTTATAGGCGGTATGAGTTTAGCAGAAGGTTTAATAGAACAGCCCTGGAGGGGGCTGTTCTATAGATTAACTATGGTCGCATAAACTTTTAATTGACCTTTAAACATGGTCTGAGCATAGTTCTCAATGTCAGTAGGCGTTAACATAGTGTGCTTTTGCTTTACAGCAACGAAATACCCGCGAATAACTTCTTTACTTATATCACCACGTGTTTTAAGCCAAGGCGTTTCAGTGTGTGTGAAGTGCTTCAGTAATTTTCCACTATAACAGCAAAGGTTCTAAATAACGCTGTCAATAATAGCTTTCTCTGCATCCGTAAATATAGAAACATCGAATTTAGATACATATACTTAAGCACCATACTGAGCACATATCCCTAGAAACACTTTCTATAGAATAGGCCACATCTTTCCTGCATTCCTATAGGCAGTTATCTTTCAGAGAAGAAGACCAATCCTGTAGAATAGAATTGTGGTGATTAGGCCAACGAGAAGACACCATAGAAGGTTTTTAAGATAAAGTGTAAATAAAATTTAAGATTTTTTAAAATTTTTTGTCAGATCAAGAAGGAATTTGGGAACAAATGTAGAAGAATGTAATAGAAAAATAAGTTATGGAGTATTCGGTCCATAATTTCATAATACATCCTTGCGTTAAAGGTAAATCCATTGAAAGATGGAGACACAAAGCCTACGGACCTAAGGTCAAAAAATTCTTTGGCTATGGTGGCCGGGTTGCCATAGAGGGATGCTATCATGACGGAACGCTTTCCATCGTGCTGTTTCATTGGCGACGGTGCAATTGTGTATTCCTTCCATGGTACATTATAAGCCTCGGGGCAACCCGGGGCTTTTAGTATTTAAAAAGGCAGGAGGGGTATAATGTTTGGACGCACTATTTCGTTAATAGAGTCTGCTATGAATGGAGCGGGTTTACGTCATAGAGTTATCTCTAGTAACATAGCTAATGTAGATACGCCAGGATATAAGAGACTACAGGTTTCCTTTGAAGAGGGTTTAGCCCAGTTGACGGAGAGTCTGGTTACAACAGACCCTAAACATGTATCGGGACTAAAACAGGGTATACCTAGTCCTCAGGTAAAGAAGGATGAAACCACTTCTATGAGGGTTGATGGAAATAATGTGGATGTAGATGTAGAGATGGCAGAACTTACGAAGAACAGTATTTATTACAATACCCTTGCTACCCAAACTTATCAATACTTTTCCCAGTTACGCACAGCTATAAGAGAACGTTAAGGAGGTAGAAAGATGAGTTTTCTTTCGGGGATAGACATAAGTGGATCAGGCTTAACAGCTCAGCGTTTAAGGATGGATATAATCGCATCGAATCTAGCTAACTCTGAGACTACGCGGACAGAAGATGGCGGACCATATAGACGTAAAGTTCCTGTCTTCTCAATTAAGGAGTATTCTGATAAAGGTGGAACCTCTGTTAAAGCTGGAGTAAAAGTGGTAGCCATAAAAGAAGATCCATCACCTCTTCGTATGATATACGATCCTGGCCATCCTGATGCTGATGTTGATGGGTATGTGGCTATGCCTAATGTAAACACTTTAATGGAGATGGTAGATATGATTACAGCTGCTAGGGCCTATGACGCTAATGTCACTGCTATTAATAGCGCTAAGGCTATGGCAGCGAAGGCTTTAGAGATAGCCAGAGGCTAAAAAGGAGCGATAAGAATTATGGTTGGACGGGTAACTACTGAAAAAATAGGTTCTCTCTTACCTCCTGCTGTAGAGAAAAATGAGAATACAGGAGGGAGCAGCTTTTCTCAGATATTGAATGACGCTGTAGGAGAAGTAAATAAGCTTCAAAACGAGGCTTTAAGGGATATGGAAGAATTCGCTTTAGGCAAAGTAGATGACATACATAAACCTATTATTGCAATGGAAAAAGCCTCTATAGCCTTAGAACTTTTAGTTCAAGTACGGAATAAGGCGGTTGAAGCTTATCAGGAAATAATGAGAATGCAGATCTGATTTACATGTAGAGGAGTGGCATAGCTGTGGCAATGGAAATGGCAGACAAAGGCATACAACTCCCTGAAGTATGGAACAAACTCCCTAGGAGCCAGAAAGTAGCACTCATAGCTATCTTTTTGATAGTAACAAGTAGCCTAATATTCATTTCTGTTATGGCTACTAAAGAAAAATTTACACCTCTCTTTACAGGCATGTCTCCGAATGATGCTGGAGAGATAATAGACTTCTTAAAGGAAAAGGGAATCCCTTACAAGCTAAGAGACAACGGCAGGATAATAGAAGTACCTGATAAACGTGTCTATGAAACAAGAATAGAATTGGCCACTCAAGGATTACCTAAGGGAGGGATTTCTGGTTTTGAGATCCTTAATGATATTCAATTTGGTGCTACGGATTTTGAAAGAAGAACCAGATATTACCTGGCTCTCCAAGGCGAGCTAGTGAGGACCATAAAGTCCATAGAATCAGTAGAAGATGCAAGGGTACATATAGTAGTACCTGAGGAATCTGTATTCCTACGTGACAAGAATCCTGCTACTGCATCGGTCCTTTTAAAGTTAAAGCGCGGCGCTGAACTCACATCTCCTCAGATACGAGCTATAGCCAATTTAGTAGCTAGTGGAGTTGAGGGACTATCGTGGGAAGATGTCACTATAATTGATGTTGAGGGAAATGACCTTTCTGCTCAAGTTATAGCTGGAGGAAGTACTCCTACGTCAACTGGAACTATCAAGACTCAATTAGAGTTAAAAGAAGCATTTGAAAAGCAATTAGAAGCAAGGGTTAAAAGCATGTTAGAGCAGATATTTGGATTAGGAAACGTAGTAGTTAGAATCTTTGCTGATATGGACTTTGACTATACACAAACAGCTAAAGTGACCTTTACACCTTTACAAAATCCTGATGGGTCCCAGGGAGGCGTTAGAAGCGAAGAAATAATAGAAGAAACTAGTATAAATTATACTGGAACGTCCGGAGGGGTTCCGGGGACAACTTCTAATATCCCCACTTATCCTTTGATTGATGACGAGAGCGGTGCCAATCAATATCATAAGATACATAGTGTAAGCAATTATGAACTTAATAAAGAAGAGCAGACGCATACTAACGCTCCAGGGAAAATCACTCGATTAACAGCTTCAGCTTGGGTTGATGGAGACCTAAGCGCTGTGGAACTTAGTCTTGTTGAACAAAGTATTGCAGGGGCGATTGGTTTTGAACCATCAAGAGGAGATGTAATAAATGTTGCATCTGCAAATTTCGATAAAACCTTAGCTTCTATATTTGCTCCTTCCCAGTTATCTATAGACAAAGGGAAGGGGTGGTGGAAGGACCCAATGAAGATAGGCATAGCAGTAGTAGCTTTGCTCTTTATCTTCTTACTCATTGCATATATTCGCTCACGTAGAAGAAGAGCGTTAGATATAATGGTGGGCGGACCTGAAGAAATAGTAGCAGACGAAGTAGCAGTTACTTCTGTTGAAGAAGACACAGAGGCTCAACGTCTAAGACAAGAACTAATACAGCTAGTAAATGAACAGTCAGCAGACGTGGCTCAGTTAATTCGGGTTTGGTTATCTGAAAAATAGTAGATTCTCCAGATGTGGAAGAGGGCGGAGGAGATTAATGTGGATGGACAGGCAGTAAATCCTAGGATCCTTAGGGGTGTACAAAAAGCAGCAGTAGTCCTTGTCTCGTTAGGTGCAGAGGCATCTGCCAAGATAATGAAACATCTAAGCGATGATGAGGTGGAAAGACTTACTCTTTCCATAGCAGAGTTTCCTCGAATATCTATGGAAACGCGTGAGGGAATAATTGAGGAGTTTGCTAGGATGTGTGCTGCTAGCGGATACATTGCTGAAGGCGGAATAGCTTATGCTAAGGAAGTCCTAGAGAGGGCCTTTGGACCTCAAAAGGCCTCTGAAACCTTAGAAAAGTTAGCAGCTTATTCTAGAATGCAACCTTTCTCCTTTGCTAGAAAGACAGATCCTAACCAACTCTTTAACTTTATCCAGGGAGAGCATCCACAGACAATTGCTCTTATCATGGCTCACTTAGAGTCAGAACAGGCTGCTGATATACTTTCTGCTCTATCATCTGAGGATCAAACAGAGGTGGCTAGGCGTATTGCTCAGATGGAGAGGACTTCTCCAGAAGTCTTAGAAGAAGTAGAAAGACTCCTTGAGACAAGAGTCTCTTCCCTAATGACCAGAACTTACACTACAGTAGGGGGCGTAGAATCTGCTGTAAATATATTAAATCATGTAGATAGGACTACAGAGAAGACAATTTTAGATACTCTTTTTACAGATGATCCGGAATTAGCTGAGGAGATTAAGAAACGCATGTTTGTCTTCGAGGATATCGTTACCTTGGATGATAGAGCTATACAGTTAGTACTACGAGAAGTAGATTCTAGAGATTTAGTCTTTGCATTAAAAGCTGTCAGCGATGAAGTAAAGGGCAGGATCTTAAAGAATGTCTCTTCTAGGGCAAGAGAGATGATATTAGAGGAAATGGACTTGCTTGGGCCTGTAAGAATTAAAGAGGTCGAAGAAGCACAGCAGAGGATCGTATCAGTGATTAGACGGCTAGATGAAGCTGGTCAGATCGTCATAGCCAGAGGAGGGGAAGGTGAGATAATTGTTTAAGAAAGTCATAAAATCTCAGTACCTTATTAAAGCAGAACCACAAATGATAGAGTTCCCAGAGAGCTATTACCTTGATGAAGACTTATTTGCAGAAGAAGAACTTTTAATATCTGAACTCCACCAGCTTTACGGAGAAGAAGAAGATCCTATAGAAAAGAAAGAACTCTCACTGCCAATAGAAGAAGATATTCTACATAAGATAGAAGAAGAAATAATAGCTGAGGCAAAACGACGTGCTGAAGAAATAATTGCTGAAGCAAAAGAAGAAGCAGGAAGGATAAGAGAAGAAGCGAGGCATGAAGGGTATAATGCTGGTAGGAAAGAAGGGCGTCATGAGAGCATGGAAGCTATTATGCCGTTAATAAGGACCTTAGAGGAAGCAGCTTGTAAACTCGACGAAAAGAGGGAAGAACTCGTCAATAACGCAGAGAAGGACTTAGTAGAACTCGCCCTTGGAGTTATTCGTAAACTCCTTTGTGAAGGCGCTCTAGCAACAGAAAAGACAGTTATCACCAATATCCATAAGGCCCTAGCGTGCACTAAGGAGAAGAAAGGCATCGTTATAAAGGTGAATGATACTGACATAAAGACGGTCTTAAGCAAGCAGGATGAATTAAAGGCTCTCTTTGAAGGAATAGAAGAGATACAGATAGTACCTGATGATAATATAGCGAAAGGCGGATGTGTAGTTGAAACAGATGTAGGCTTTATAGATGCAAGACTTGAGACGCAAATGAAGTTAATAGAGGAACATTTGTCAACTATCCCTGCATAGGTTTTATAGGAATCCATTAGAAAGGAGGAGCAGTGGCTTAATCACTGCGCTATTCCATGAATCTTGCTAAGTATGCTAATGCACTTAAAGACTTTAACCCTATTAACAGTTGTGGTAAAGTGATTCAAGTCATAGGTATGGTGGTTGAAGCTGAAGGCCCTTCAGTCAGCCTTGGAGAGGTATGCAAGATACGTTCTGATAAAAGACCAACCATAACTGCAGAGGTCGTTGGCTTCAGAGATAAAAACGTCTTACTAATGGCCTATGATGATTTGACGGGAATAGCTAAGGGAGATCAAGTTATAGCTACAGGTCATCCATTGACTATAAGGGTCTCTGATGGATTTCTAGGTAGGGTCATAGATGGATTGGGAAATCCTATGGATGGAGGAGAGTCCCTTCCCTTTATATATCCTAGAACTGTAAAGGCTACACCGCCTGAACCCCTTAAGAGACCGCGAATAAGCGAGATTTTGAGTGTAGGGGTTAAGTCTATAGATAGCCTCATGACCTTAGGAAAAGGACAAAGAGTAGGAATATTTTCAGGAAGTGGTGTGGGGAAGAGCACCCTTCTAGGGATGATGGCCAGGAACACCTCAGCAGATATAAATGTTATAGCCCTTATTGGAGAACGCGGAAGAGAGGTTAGAGAATTCATAGAAAAGAATATAGGTGACGCGTTAGCACGCTCTGTTGTAGTTGTAGCAACTTCCGATGAACCAGCCCTTGTTAGAGTAAACGCTGCTTTGGTAGCAACTACAATAGCAGAACATTTTAGAGATAGCGGCAAAGATGTACTATTAGTTATGGATTCTGTCACTAGAATAGCTATGGCCCAAAGAGAGATAGGTACTAGCGTAGGAGAGCCAACTGTAACTCGTGGTTATACCCCCTCAGTCTTTAGTTTTCTTTCTAGGTTATTAGAAAGGGGTGGGACCTCTGAAAGAGGGACCATAACAGGCATATACTCCGTCTTGGTGGATGGAGATGATATGGACGAGCCTATAGCAGATGCTGCTAGGGGTATACTTGACGGGCACATAGTTCTCTCTAGAGCCTTAGCCCATCGTAATCTATATCCAGCAATAGACGTACTATCTAGTGTTAGTAGGTTGATGAATGACATAGTTTCAGAGGAACATCAGCAAATAGCAGCAGAGGTCCGCCAAACTCTCTCGACTTACAGAGAAGCAGAAGACCTTATTAACATTGGAGCATATAGCAGAGGAAGCAACCCTCGAATAGACAACGCAATAGCCCTCATAGATAGGATCGAGACTTTTCTCAGACAATCTGTAGACGAGCATATAAGTTTTGAGAAGACCCTTAAAGACTTTTATAGCCTCGTCTCATAAGGGGGCTTATTTATGAAGAAGTTTTCCTTTCGTTTAGCCAAGGTATTAGAATTAAGACGCAAACAAGAGGATTCTCTCAAAGAAACACTTGGCAATATAGAAGAAAAGATTACTAATGTTTGCAATAATTTAGATGCGTTAACGAGAAAGTTAACGCGATTACAGGAAAGACTTAAATGCCTTTACGGTGATAGAATGACAGCTGATGATATATTGTTGATACAGAGAGCCCTTTCACAGTTGAGAAAGGAGATATTCAAGGAGCAGAAACTCCTTGACTCTCTTCACAGAGAGAGACGAGAAATTTCTGAAGAGCTACTTGAAGCTATGAAGAAGAGAAAGGTTCTAGAAGAGTTAGAGGATAAAGAACGTATCGCCTACAAAGAAGAAATTATCAAGTGCGAACAAAAGATTGCTGATGAAATGACGGCTAAAAGGTTTACATCGGAAGGACATGTTTTAAAGGTAAAGATCTAGTACATGCGCTAGAAAGGAGGGGCAGCAGGAAAATTTTTATTCCTGCATATCTAGATGATATTCCATGATATATCCCTCGCATCAATAAAAGTGAATATAAGGGGTGATGAAGGAAAGCCCTATTATCCAAGTAGCACTAATGAGGCATCTTGTGACGACTTTCAATGCATGCTCGGTAATTACATACAACAAGAAAATGACGGGAATTGCATAGAGCAACAAATAGTGGATGATTCTGAAGCTGAGGAATTAGCCGTTTCTTTTATAGGGGGCAAAGAAAGAGTAACAGATGAGGACGTATATAGCGAGATCCATATCACTACTGATGAATCGAAGAAGGTTACCAAAGACCTAAAGCGAGAGGTGGATGCTTCGGAAGAGGATGGTTCCTGTTTTCAAGGGATGCTTATAAATGAACACCCTCTGTTTATAGAGGAGAGGACTTTAACTATAGAGGATGCTGTAGAAGCGGTTAGTCAAGTTCCTTCAATTGAAAGTGTAACCTATATTATTACTCCAAATGAGCCTTTACCACCCGTTGAGGTGGGTCTTACTGATGTGGGACTCATAGTAGAACAGGTAAGAGATGTTGATATACAAGAGTTTCCAATCACATCCCTTGAAGACTCAGAAGCTACTGAGACTATAAGTTTAAATAGAGTGGATAATAAGAGCGACCTTAATTTTGCCCTTAAGGAAAGTTCTACCAAAGTAGAAACTTTAATAAATGAACCTCTTCTTTCCACTGAGCCTGAAGATAGTAGTGAGCTTTTTCCTCGCCACATGTCTATCATAAGTAAAGAGGAGATTCCTATTAATATAATTACACATGAGGAAGACTTTGAACCTATACTTACCAGTGATTTTGAATTAAATATGGAAGAACCACCTCAAAAGCAAGAGGCTTTAAATTCAGTAGAGATCACTCCTTCGGTTATAAAGACAGAAGAGAATAAGAGTTCAGTTTATGACATTGATTTACATGATAAGGATTCAAGCGCGTTTACTCATAATCCATGGGCAAATGAAACTCAAGGGGTGCTCCAGAATGAGACATCCCAGAGACATCTTTATCTTGATGATTCATTTTCAGAGAGCCAACTCTTTGATGAGATGGTCAGTGAAGCAAGAGCATATATGGCAAGAGGACAGCGCGTCCTACGCCTTAAACTTCATCCCGAACATCTAGGGGAAGTGGAGATGAGGATCTCAGCTAAAGGTAAGGAGATCTCGGCCACTATCATTGCAGAGACTCCTGAGGTTAAAGAACTTTTAGAGGGCGGACTCTTTAGATTAAGAGAAGCCTTTTTACAGGAAGAATTAATCCTTAGTAATATATCTGTAAGGGATGGGTCAGAGTTTGGAATGGGAGGAAACGCACCAAGTGGATACAGATGGTCTAATCCGTCTTTTACAACACGTAAAGGGACTCTCTATAAAAGGGGTTCAAAAGGAGAAAAGGGTTCTTTAGAGATTATTAAGGGGCTTAGAAGGCCTGATGGTCTAGGAGAAGGCGTTCTCAATGTGTTTATATAGTATATTGTTAGGGGGAAAAAGATATGAGTTATATTTCGTCTGTTAATACAGTTGGAAGTTTAGTGGGAGATATTCGCAGCGGAGGTATTGAAGCAGGTGCCTCTCTTGGGAAGAAGGACTTTCTTCAACTTCTTATAGCCCAATTGAAGCATCAAGACCCCCTTGCGCCTATGGAGGATAAGGAATTCATAGCTCAACTAGCTCAATTCTCTGTTCTCGAAGAGATACAGGGACTCAACGGAAGTTTTTTGGATTTTATAGGAAGAGACGCATACTATCAGGATATGAATTCTGCTATGAATCTATTAGGCTGGCATGTAAAGACTGATTCTGGAAAAGAAGGGATCGTTGCAAAAGCTGGGTTCAAGGATGGATTCTGGCAAGTCTTCTTAGAAGATGGAACAGAGATACATCCCCTTGAGATCATCGAGACCAAGAAAGTCAATAAATAGGAGGTATATGTAGATATGATGCGTTCTATGTTTGCTGCAGTCTCTGGTTTACGTGTCCATCAAGCTAAGATGGATGTTATAGGCAATAACATTGCTAATGTTAATACTGTTGGCTTTAAGGAAAGCAGGGTTACATTTCAAGATATGCTAAGCGATACTATTAGAAGTTCTTCAGCCTCACAGGGAGGCAGAGGCGGTACAAATCCCTTCCAGGTTGGGATGGGTGTAGCTTTAGGTAGTATAGACACAATTCATAAGCCTGGCAACCCCCAAGATACTGGAAGGGCCACAGACTTAGCCATACGAGGAGATGGTTTCTTCGTAGTATCTGATGGTAAGAAAGATTATTATACTCGGGCTGCTGTTTTTGGCGTGGATGATAATGGGAACTTTATAAACTCAAATGGTTTTAATGTAAAAGGGTGGATGGCTAGGAACGGTGCAATTAATACCGCAAGTGTTCCCATGGATATAACTATATCTTCTACTCAGATCTTGCCTCCTGCAGCAACTGAGTCGATATGGTTTGCTTCCAATTTAGATGCTAGAGCCAATGGGGAACTCCTCTATATTCCCAGCCCTTTAACTATAACAGATACCAGTAACAATTCTGCTAAGGTATCTATCATTTTAACGAAAACAGCTAACTTCAATGAATGGAAATGGGAGGCTCAGGTTGCTGGGGGCACCATCAATGGAGATAACTCTGGTATAATCGAACTAGACTCAAATGGGAAGGTTAAGAATAGCACTGTCAGCGGCTTTGAGGTGGTTCCTAATGGAGGCGACCCCGTACTTATAACTGCCCCGGCTGTAGACGATGCTGGTGGGGGAGCGTTTAATGTAGCTACTGGAGGTGTTATATCAGCGAGTTTTACTCCTGCTCCTGATGTTTTTACATCTACGACAGTCTACGATTCATTAGGGAATCCACATGATGTATTCGTTACCTTTAAAAAGGTTGAAGCTAATCGTTGGTCTTGGGAAGCGCGATTGCCTTCTGGTGATATTATTGGAGGAGGAGAATCATTCTTCAGTCCAAGTGGAGAACTACTTTATAGTTCTGGAGGATCTATGACTTTTAACCCAGCAGGCGCACAAGCTATATCAATAGAACCTAGGTTTAGTGGACTCACTCAGTATGGAGAGGAGTCTGGTATAATAACCTCTCAGGATGGGTACGAAGCAGGGATCTTCGAAGGGTTTACAATTGATTCTAGAGGGGTTCTGACAGGCAGTTACTCAAATGGATTAAGCCAGCCTATAGCCCAATTAGCTATGGTTAGATTTACTAATCCTGCGGGGCTCATGAAATCTGGCGAAAGTCTCTTTGAGGTATCTAGTAACTCTGGCGATCCACAGATAGGCATAGCAGGGACGGGAGGAAGAGGAAACATAATTGCTGGAGCCCTTGAAATGTCTAATGTAGATATAGCTAAGGAGTTTACAGAGATGATAATCACGCAAAGAGGTTTACAAGCAAATTCTAGGGTTATAACTACCTCAGATGAAATCTTTCAGGAGTTAGTCAACCTTAAGAGATAATAAATACTAACTCTTTGCTTATGGAACGGGGGGGATATAGTGGACATTGCGACTATAATAGGAATAGCGCTGGGTATAGGGTTACTTCTTGGTGCTATCATGTTGGGAGGAGATGTAACGCTTTTTTTAGACTCACCGTCTCTAATGATGACCATGGGTGGTGCTTTGGCTGGAGTTTTAATCAGTTACCCTATATCTCAAGTAATACATTCATTTCGAACCCTCAGGGTAGTCTTTGCACCTAGAAGACGTGGAAAAAATACAGAACTCGTAGAGTTCCTAGTATATCTAGTGGAGAAATCACGGCGAGAAGGGTTATTGGCCCTCGAAGATGAGCTGGAGACTTTGACTGATCCTTTCTTTAGGAGGGGGCTCGAACTAGTCATTGATGGAACTCCCCCGGAACTCGTCAGGGATATCCTAGAGAAGGATATAGACTCACTTATAGTAAGACACAGACAGGGAAGGGGAGTCTTTGAAACCCTCGGAGCCTTGTCTCCTGCTTTTGGGATGATAGGAACCCTTGTTGGGCTCATTCGTATGCTAAAGGATTTAGATGATCCTAGTAATATTGGTAGCGGTATGGCTTTAGCTTTGATGACAACCTTATATGGGGCTGTAGCTGCTTATTTGGTCTTCATTCCCGTGGCTGGTAAGCTAAAGATTAGGAGTACAGAGGAAGTAAGAAAAAAGGAGATGGTTATTGAAGGACTCCTAGCAGTTTTAGCAGGGGAAAGTCCTCGTTACACCAGGGAGAAACTCACCTCTTTCCTATCTCCTCGTGAGAGGGAAGAGTTACCCTGGGCAGTGAGGCCAAGTATTGGAGAAGGGGAAGGAGTGGAAGCATATGCGGAGTAAGTACGTTCGAGAAGAAGAGGAAGAGTGTAAGGGCTCTCCAGCTTGGATGACTACTTATTCAGATCTTTTTACACTTCTACTCTCATTCTTTGTATTATTGTATGCTTTTTCAACTATTGATGCGGTTCGTTTCAAGCAAGTTGTCTCTGCTCTACAACAATCATTAGGCATACTTGATGGTGGTAAGACTTTTATGCAAGAGCCTTTGGTAACAGGTGGACAATATTTAGAAGCGGATTGGCAGCAGCTGGAGGCCATTCGTCTTGAACTTCAAAGTTTCATAGAAGAAAGAGATTTAAGCGATTTTGTAACTTTAAATAAGGAGGATAGAGGTCTTAAACTCTCTTTTCAAGGTAGGGTTCTTTTTGACCTAGGTAAAGCTGATATTAAACCCGAGGTTATAGAGGTACTTAATGAGGTTGCAGAGATGATCAAGGAATGGCCAAATCATGTAAGGGTGGAGGGTCATACAGATGATCTGCCAATAGATAATGCGATATTCCCATCAAACTGGGAGCTTTCAGTTGCACGAGCTGTAAGAGTTCTTAGGTTTTTAGTGGAGGAGAAGAAGATAGACCCCAAACGTATATCAGCCGTTGGTTATGGGGAATATCGTCCAATTTTACCCAATGATTCAATGGAAAACCGATCAAAGAATAGACGGGTAGATCTAGTGATCCTACGCCTTTCCCTTCAGGAGGTGGAACCAGAATGAAATTTAATAATACACGACAGCAAGAGCGAAGCAGCGGAAAGGCTAAACCGTATTTAAGCAATGGAGAGAATGGCGCGAATTTCTGGCGATTGATAATTTCCTTCGCTATAATAGCGTTTTTGGTGACTGCTGCAACATCTTACTTTATGTATTGGTTTTTTATGCGAAATGGAGAAATCTTTGGTTTTAAGAATTATAATCAACTGGGTCCAATGTATCCATTACCTGAGTTTGTTGTTAACTTGAGTGATCCTAATTGGCCAAGATATATAAGGTTAAAGGTGATCCTTGAGGTGAAAAATAAGAAGGTTTTAAAGGAAGTGGAAGATAGAGGCCCGCAGATTAGAGATAAGGTTATATCTGTTATTCGCGATAAAACAGTAAAGGATATTCAAAGTAGTCAAGGCTTTGAGGATCTAAGAGGAGAATTAAAGAGAGAGATAGATAGTATCATTGGGACCGATAAAATTAACAACCTATACTTTGATGGATTTGTGATTCAGTAAAATAGAAAGGAGCAAACGAAACATATATTAGTACAGATGTTTCGGTAAATATTATGGCATCATCAAATAAAGATGATATCCTTACACAAAAACAAAAGGATGAAGATAGGGTAAAGATCTATCCTGTAAAATTTAAGAGATTGGATCCTGTGCATCCACCTACATCAAATGGAAATGACGAGAACATAAGGTTTTTAAAAGATATTTTATTAGAAATAAAGGTGGAATTAGGAACCACAAAGTTAACTATGGGTCACGTAGCTAACCTTGATATTGGTCAAATCGTAAAGATTAATAGAGGTGAAGGCGAACCTATAGATATCCTCGTGGATGGAGAGATAATTGCTGAAGGAGAAGTATTAGTAGTTGGAGATCAGCTAGCAGCGAAAGTAACTTCTATTATAAGTGGGTGATAGGGGTGGGGTATAAAGATAAGAGGACGAATAAATGGGTGGCAACGGGGGAGAAAAAGAGAATAATTCATATGCTCTTAATAATACTCTTCTTCTCTTTTTCTTCTTTTAATAATATGGCATTTGCTTACGGAGGATCAGAAGATACAGTTTTAAGCATAGGGGGCAGCATAAAGGTTTTTTTCACTATAGTAGGAGTTATGCTTCTAGCTTATGCAACAACGAGATTTCTAGGTGCATATATGAGTCCTCGTGGGAAGGGGCAAATATTGCAGGTTTTGGAGACTTGTGTTCTGGGAAAGGGTCGGGCTATTCATCTTATAAAGGTAGGGGAAAGAGTGCTTTTGGTAGGGTCAGGTGAAGAAGGGATAACCCCTATAATTGAATTATCTCATGACGAGGCAGGGGATTTACTAAATGAGATAGATGGGAAGCCAAATGAGGCTTTCTTTAACTCGTTAATAAAGAGGGTAGTGGGAGGAGAAAAGAGTGATATTTAAAGAGCGTTTTATTAAACTGTGGTTTCTTTTATCTTTAATAGTGCTTGCCTTTGTAATCTCTGAGCAAGCAGGAGCCCAACCTCTTACTTTTCCTCGACTGACCCTTGGGATAGAATCTTCTACAGAGCCTGGGGATCTTGTCCCTACGCTCCAGATAATTCTATTGCTCACTCTTTTGAGTTTAGCTCCATCTTTTTTAATAATGATGACGTCCTTTACCAGACTGATAATAATCTTTTCGTTTATTAGATCAGCCCTTAGTACTCCTCAGACCCCACCCAATCAGGTTCTCATTGGGCTAGCTCTTTTCTTAACTATCTTTATAATGGCTCCTACCTTTCAAGAGATAAACTCTGTAGCGTTACAACCCATGTTAAATGGGGAGAAGACTACAGAGGACGCTCTTTATGATGCGTCAGGGTCTTTAAGAAACTTTATGCTTAAGTACACTCGAATGAAAGATCTTAAGCTCTTTGTAGAGCTAGCTAAAGTAGATGAGCCCTATGATGAAGAGGATGTCCCTTTACATGTGCTCATACCAGCTTTTATAATAAGTGAACTTAAGACAGCCTTTGAGATCGCATTTATAATATTTGTACCATTTGTAATGATAGATATGATAGTGGCCAGTACTCTAATGGCAATGGGTATGTTGATGTTGCCTCCAGTAATGATATCATTGCCATTTAAGATTCTTCTCTTTGTACTTGTAGATGGGTGGCATCTGGTCATAGAGTCTGTGCTCATGACTTATTAAAGGAGGTAGAGGGATGACAGAGGGATTTATAGTAAGCCTTGGGAGGGAAGCGCTCCTCACTGTGCTTAAGGTAGCTGGTCCAATGTTGGGCATAGGTCTGATAGTTGGTCTCTTTATAAGCATACTCCAAGCTACTACTCAAATACAGGAACAGACCCTCTCCTTTGTACCAAAGATCCTAGCAATCTTAGGCGCTATGCTTATCTTTGGTCCTTGGATGCTTAGGACTATGATAGACTTTGTTCAGCGGCTTTATGGTCAAATAGGATTTATAATACGTTAAGGGGTAGAAGATCGTTGGAAATTATAGATGAAGTGTTTTTAACTTACATACAGGTCTTCTTAGCAGTCTTTACTAGGTGCTTAGGGGTAGTTATAAGTGTACCTGTCTTTGGGAGCAGAGGCATTCCAGTAATAGTAAAGGCGGGGATAGCCCTATTCCTTGCAGGGATTATTACACCTATGATAGACATAACTGCATATAACATGGCCAGTCAACCCTGGTCATATGGGATAATTATTATAAGTGAGCTCTTACTAGGTTTGACTCTTGGATATATTATAAATCTTTTCTTTGTGGCAGTCCAAATGGCAGGAAGCTTTATAGACTTGCCTATTGGGTTCAGAGCAGCTAATCTGGTGGATCCCCAGTGGGGGTATCCTGTTCCACTTGTGGGACACTTTAAATATTTCGCTGCCCTCGCCCTTTTCTTTGTCTTTAATGGTCATCACTTGATTATACAGAGTTTGGTTATGAGTTTTAGGGTGCTCCCAACAGTTCTGTTTTCATCAGGGGGAATAGGACTATTAGTAAATTATTTTGCAAAGGCCTTTGCCATGGCTTTTCAAATAAGTCTACCAGTAGTAGGCGCAATTTTCTTAACAGACTGTGCCTTTGCTATGCTGGCAAGGGCATCGCCCCAGATAAATGTCTTTCTTCTGGGGTTCACCCTAAAAATAATTGTAGGGATCGCTATTTTGGCATTAGCTTTTCCATACTTTGTTCAGTATTCATCGGGGGCTATTAAAGGGATATATGAGGACCTCATGCTCTTTCTCAATAGTTTTTAAAGGAGGCAAAGCGGTTCTATGGCTTATAAGGAAGAAGGAGATAAGAGACTTATAAAGATAGATCTACAATTCTTCGCAGATGAAAAGACGGAGGAGCCTACTCAAAAGCATAGGCAAGAGGCAAGAAAAAAAGGACAGGTAGCCAGGAGCCATGAGGTTATGGTTGCAGTCTCCTTCTTCTGTACTGTGATTTTCTTTACGTCTATGTTGCCAGGAGTTGCACGGAAGCTCTTTGGGTTTTTTCAGGGGATATTCATAAACCAAGTTGGTTCCCTTAACCATGGAGGAGAGCTAGTGGTTTTCACAATGGATGCTATTAAATATTTTATTATTTTAATCTTACCACTTATTATAGTTCCATTCATAGCAGTACTGCTCTCTGGAATTGCTCAAGGAGGTCTTCTCTTTACAGGAGATACGTTAGCACCAAAGCTAGAAAGGATAAATCCTGTAAAAGGATTACAGAGAATAATATCAAAGAGGGCTTTTGTGGAGTTTGTGAAGGCTCTTCTTAAGATCTCTATAATTGGAGCCATAGTGTACTCTGCTATGAAGAAAGACTTGCCAGCCTTGATAGGATTATTCATGGTTCCTTTAAGGGAAGCCATTTCTATAGTGGCGGATATTCTTAAGAGTATGGGTTTTAAGGTTGGAGGAGCGTTGATTCTTATAGCATTAATAGACTATTGGTACCAACGCTATGAATATGAGATGACTCTAAAGATGACTAAGGATGAGGTCAAGGAAGAGTATAAACAGATGGAAGGGGATCCCCTGGTTAAACAGCGGATTCGAGAAGCGCAGAGACGAATTGCAAATCAGAGGATGATGAATGACGTCCCAACTGCTGATGTTATAATCACAAACCCTACCCATGTTGCAGTAGCTCTGAAGTATGAGACCAAGAAGATGAATGCTCCTAAAGTAGTTGCTAAAGGTAAGGGCTATATTGCAGAGCGAATTAAGGAACTGGCTAAGGAGAATAAGGTTACAATAGTTGAGAATAAACCCATTGCCTGGAGCCTATATGAAGAGGTAGAAATTGGAGAAGAGATCCCTGCTGAACTTTATAAGGCAGTGGCGGAGATCCTTGCTTATGTTTATCGCTTAAAAGGGCAAAAGATGTAATAGCTCTTCTAAGAGAAAAACTTTTAAGCATAACAAGTAATGGAGGTTTACTATGTCAATTGAGACGAACGCTAAATCTTTCACAAGTAGGCTTATGAACCATGGTGATATATTTGTGGTACTAGCACTTATCTTTATAGTAGTCATGATGGTAATACCTATGCCTACATTCCTTCTTGATCTACTTTTAGCGTGTAATATAAGCTTTGCAGTGCTAATACTACTCCTTACGATGAATATCTTAGAGCCACTGGAACTCTCTATTTTTCCATCACTACTTTTAATGACAACCCTGTTTCGTCTGGCTCTTAACGTATCCTCTACTCGTTTAATACTCCTTCAGGGGTATGCTGGTAGGGTAATACTGGCATTTGGTAGTTTTGTAGTTGGTGGGAATTATGTAGTTGGTATGGTGGTCTTTTTAATACTAGTTGTAATCCAATTTGTCGTCATAACAAGGGGTGCAGAGAGAGTCGCTGAGGTAGCAGCTAGGTTCACTTTAGATGCCATGCCTGGGAAACAGATGAGCATAGATGCTGATCTAAACGCAGGGCTTATCTCTGAAGATGATGCCAGAAGGAGACGACTTGAGGTTGCTAGGGAAGCAGATTTTTATGGGGCTATGGATGGAGCTAGCAAGTTTGTAAAAGGAGATGCAATTGCTGGAATAATAATAACCCTTATTAATA
Organism: Firmicutes bacterium UBA5435; assembly: GCA_002426645.1. Taxonomy (GTDB): domain Bacteria; phylum Bacillota; class UBA5435; order UBA5435; family UBA5435; genus UBA5435. Next base: position 18,708 of record DIRN01000077.1, read on the forward strand.
TAATTGGGGGCATAATCATAGGAACTCTTCAGCAAGGATTACCTGTAGTTGAAGCCTTACAAAAATATGCTCTTTTAACTGTTGGTGATGGATTAGTAAGCCAGATTCCAGCCCTCCTTATTTCTACAGCAACTGGTATAGTTGTAACCAGGGTCTCGTCTGAGAAGAATCTAGGAACAGACATAATAGAGCAGCTCCTTTCTCAACCTAAGGTTCTATGGATGGCTTCAGCGTTACTTCTTTTCATAGGTATAATTCCTGGTATGCCCACAATCCCTTTTATTGTTTTATCAGGCATAGTCTCTTTTATCGCATGGAATCTTCAGCTTGCGTTTAAAGGTCAGGAGCTTCAAAAGAGAGAGGAATCTGTGAAAAGGGAAGAAGAGGATGCAAAGAAACCCGAGAGTATGCTTAATATCATCCAATTAGATCCTATGGAAGTAGAAGTAGGGTACAACCTAGTACCTCTCGTTGAAGAAGATAAAGGTGGAATATTGGATAGATTAAGTCTTATAAGACGCCAAATAGCTGTTGATCTAGGCTTTATATTACCACTCATACGCATTAGAGATAACCTACAACTTCGACCAGGTGAATATGTGATAAAGCTTAAAGGTGTACAAGTAGGAAGTGGAGAACTCATGGTAGGCTATTATTTAGCAATCGAATCAGACCTTGTGAAAGAGAAGGTTAAGGGCATATCAACCACTGATCCTGCTTTTGGCCTCCCTGCTCTTTGGGTCACTGAAGAAAATAAGGATACAGCAGAGGAATCAGGATATACAGTAGTAGATCCTTCCTCAGTCCTGATAACTCACCTATCAGAGGTGATAAAGAGATACGCCCATGAACTCTTAGGACGTCGAGAAGTGGAAAAACTCATGGATAATCTCAGAAAGGATTATGGGACACTCATTGATGAGATTGTACCTAATCTCCTCTCCATGGGTCAGGTCCAGAGAGTTCTACAGAACCTACTTCGTGAGGGGATTTCCATACGGGATATGGTAACTATACTAGAAACATTAAGTGAATTTGCTTCTGAGACCAAAGAATTGGATCTTCTTACTGAGTATGTTAGAGCTGCACTTCAAAGGCAAATTACCAGTCACTATCAGAGTGAGGATGGGGTATTAAGGGTTATTACCCTCAACCCTACATTAGAAGATAAACTCATTTCAGCTCTTCGGGAGTCTGATGGTAACAATTATCTTAATATGGACCCTGGAGCCATTGATAGACTTCGAAGGAATGTTATGACAGCCCTTGAGCCCTTGGTTTCTCAAGGTTACAGTCCTATACTTTTATGTGCATCACCTATAAGGCCATACTTAAAGCGTCTTCTCGAAGGGGTCTTGCCTCAATTAGCTGTACTATCATATGCTGAGATCAGCCCTGGTGTTGAAGTGGAGGCTCTTGCCGTAGTAAAGGAGTGAGAGATCTATGGCTACATACGAAAGAGATGTCCAAATAGAAAGATTATGGAAAACATATAAGTCTACAGGAACTCTATCTGTTCGAGAGGAACTTATCACTGAGTATTTGAGTTTGGTAAAGTATATTGTAGGGAGGATATCTATATCAATGCCTTCAGGCGTTGATCCCGATGACCTCTTAAGTTATGGCATACTTGGTTTAATAGATGCTATTGAAAAATTTGATTTAAGTAAAGGCGTAAAGTTTGAGACGTATGCAAGTATAAGGATAAAAGGCGCTATATTAGAGGGTCTAAGATCTGAGGATTGGGCTCCGCGTTCAGTACGGCGTCAAGCGCGGGAGATTGAGAGGGCCATATCTTCTCTCAATGCCAGGTTGGGTAGGATGCCTACGGATCAGGAGATAGCTGAAGAGATGGGTATAGATTCTATAGAGCTAGCCAATCTCTTCTCTAGGGTAAATGGAGCAACTATCTTGTCCCTAGAACAGCCTATAGCAGATGATAGTGACGAAAAAGTTCTATGCCTACAAGATGCTATAGCAGATGATAGTGATAGAGAACCCCATATAATAGTAGAATCAGAGTTCCTTTATAAGGCTCTTACAGCAGCAATCGAAGAACTCCCTGAGCGAGAGCAGCTGGTAATATCTTTATACTACTATGAAGAACTTACATTAAAGGAGATATCAAAGGTTCTTGGTGTAAGCGAATCTAGAGTCTCACAGATACATACGAAAGTCCTGATGAAACTGAGAGCAGCCATAAGATGGGAGGCGTAAATTCTATTGACAACTCCTACTATATATAGTACTCTTATTTAAGATTCATGGATCATTGAGGGGTTGCTGGCAATTACAAATATTGTAGTTATAGGTGGTATTCATTCTAAACATAGCGAGTTCGTCCTTGAACTGTTACGTAAGGCATTAGCTTATGTTAGAGATCATATTAATGCTGAAGCTGTGGTATTATTAGGTGATATTGGAGATGTAGATGAGATACAACGATTCCTTGATTCTTCTCATCTGAGATACTTCGTGGTTTCTGAGAACCATGATGAAGCTCTCTCAATACGCTTTCGTGAAGGGCCCATAATAGCGTTCTTATATAATCCCTCTTATGATGAATCATTAAGAGCAGACTTCATCGTTAGTGGTAAAGGTATGGAGCCAAACATTAGTAATGGGGTTCCATACATTACATGTCCAATGCTTTGCGAATCTCCCTTTAAAATGCTTCATATGTCAATTGCTGGTCAGGATATACAGGTTGAAGAAGTCACATTAAAACCAAACGAATTTACCGGACTTCAGGATATCCACGTGCATACTCAATTCGCTTATTGTTCGGAGAATATGGAGATTAATTTAACTGTAGAGCGCGGGAAACTCTTTGGTCTGAAGAACATGGTATTTACAGAGCACTCAAGCCACCTTTATTTCGAACGTCAGGAGCTACGAAGTAATAAGGTTTTTGAAGATATCTCTTACCTTCGTTGTGCTCGGAATAGAATGCAACTTTATAAAGAAAAGGTGTCTCAAGTACGCTCTGATTTTCTAAAAATAGGGTTAGAAGTGGATTGTGCCTTTGATGGTTCCCCTATGCTCCTTGAAGAAGATATGGAGGGATGGGATCTCCTTATAGGTGCTGTGCATAGACTTCCGTGTACTATGACTAAACCGCAAAGCTATATCATAAAGAGGTTTTTAGACATACATGAGCTCTTTCTCGCGTCTGGGTTAGTAAAGGTTCTAGCCCATCCATTCCGTATATTTCGCAGGAACAATCTTTCAACCCCTAAAGAGTTATATAAACCCCTGGCGCGTTTACTAGCAGAGACTCAGGTTGCAGCTGAGATAAATTTTCATGCTAACTTCCCAGACGAAGAATTTTTTAGGCTATGCCTTGAAGAAGGTGTTAAGCTTGCTCTAGGAAGCGATGCCCATAATCTCTTTGAAGTAGGGTACCTCTTGCCCCATGTAAAATTCCTCAACTCCCTAGGGGTTGATCCCTTAAATTGCGATTTTCTCTTTTCGCTTAACCATAGTTAATTATTTATCCTCTGGGTCATTATATTGCTCTATAATTTTCTCAGCACGTTTATTTGAGATCCACTCTAGCCCCATAAAGGTTAAGAGGCTACCAATGAATGCGCTAACAAACATAATAATGATTCCTACAGCGAATAAATATAAATTTCCTTGATTTTCAGGATATTTAAAGTAATTCACTGTTCCTACTGTTATTATAACTGCTGAACTTGTAATTGTGCTATTTAATAGATACAACTTTATCCTATTCTCTTTTAAGTTTATAAGATAATTTCCTTTTATAATAGTCCTGATTAATACATAAACTAAGCTGCCAAAGAACGCTACGAATTCCGTCATATAAGAACTAAATGGTTCGTCTAGTATAAGTTGTTTGAATAGTATAGAAATTAACAAGAAAATAGAGACTAACTGATAGGCATCGCTGGCTATTTTATGCTGTTGAGCTATAACCCTTTCATCTTTTAAATTACTTTTTTTCATTCTAATTCCCCCCAAAATAAATCGTTTAGTGTTTTATTTAACACCTTGCATATGGCAATGCAGAGATTAAGTGACGGATTGTATTTCCCTGATTCTATCATGCCAATGGTTTGTCTTGTAACACCTACTTTTTCTGCAAGTTGCTCCTGGGATAAGTCACACTCAATTCGAGCGATTTTCATACGTTTATTTTTCAATATCACCGCCCCCTTACAAACATATTGTAATCTATATAAGCCTAAATGTCAAGTATATATTGCATTATAATTAAAATAATTAGCATCTATTCAGAGTTTTATGCTATAGCGTTACATGATATAATATGAAAGGAAGCTGTTTCTTAGGGGAGTGGGATACTGTAAGTAAGAAAGTTATTAAAATGACAAGTCTTCCTTATATTTTTTAATTTCATAGTACAGAAGTATTAATTTTTAGAGAAAAATTATGATTACCTATCCATTCCTTCTTCTAAGACACTTAATTAGTAAAAAATCTTTTGTTATGGGGTGTAAGATATGGCGGATCTGGAGAGTAAAGTCTTAGAGTATATTGAGCCAGTATTTCGGTTTTGTCTTAAGCGGCTGGCAGATAAGGGGGATGCAGGAGATCTTTCGCAAGAGATACTAACTCATGTTTTGGACGGAATTAAGAAGTACACTATTAAAAATATGGACTCATGGGTTTGGCAGGTTGCTAGTAACCGCTATGCACGGTTTATAAACTCTATAGTGAAAGAGGCTGAGGTTGAATTTAGGGACGAATATACCTTTAGCAAACAGAGCGACTACAATATGGTAGAGGAAATGGTAATCCGAGAGGAACATCAAAGTATCTTCGCTGCGCTACATACTTTGTCAGCGATGTATCGTGATATAATAGTTGATTATTATGTGGATAGCATTTCTGTAGCAGAGATAGCTAATAAATATGGCATACCTCAGACTACCGTCAAATGGCGTTTACACTCCGGCAGAGAACAAATTAAGGAGAGGACGGATAACATGGGAAAGGTATATAATCGAATCAACTGGGAAACTACCACCTGTAACGGAAATATGGATTCTAAAGGTATCTTTATTCTCAAATTGCCCGTGCCATATGTCTAACGGCTTATGAAAAACCTGTTACTATAGAGGAGATAAGTTTATCCACTGGATTACCTACCATATATATTGAAGACGAACTTCCACGTCTTATTTACGGTGATGCGATTGTTAAGAATGGTAATAAATATTCTACCAACTTCATTATACATCTCAGATGTAGCAGAGGTGATTGGGCAGTCCTTGTATGACAATGCAAAAGAAATTGAGGAGTAGTAAATTGGGATATATTATAACACCTATGATTCTTCGAAAGGCTGTAACATATATTCAAGAGTCAAGTGAGAAACTTAAACGAGGACCTTACCCTCCAAGAAAGGATGGGATCCACATATATCTACTATGCAAGAGGTTTATCAGTTGATTCCCCTCCTTTCTTTATAATGCCGCCCCCTGCATACTCGCATTTGAACCTGTAAATACTAATGAGGTAATATGAGTAGTGGGGGTGCATTACTATTTCCTTCTTAAAATTAATAAAGAACCTCTTTAAGAAAGAAGAGAAAGAAAAGAACAAACAAGATTCTCGTAAAGATGATAAGAAGTTTTCGCGAAGTCTCTCAGAGAACCTAGCTTATTTCAAGGAAGTTTTAAAAGATTGTGATGATGTGGTTTTCCGTGAGTGGCGGATAGGTGGGGAGCAGGGATTTGATGCAGCTCTTATTTTCGTTGAGGGAATGGTTGATAAGACTGTAATAAATGAAGAGATCCTTAGACCTCTAATGTTTGAAGTAGAGGAAACCAAAGTTGATAAAGCAACTTCAAATGAGGAGTTTTATCACTTTATATTAAAGTCAGCTCTATCAGTTGCTGATATTAAAGAAGTAGAAGAGTATGATACGTCTGTCTTTCATCTCATGGCTGGTATGGTTGTCTTTTTAATAGATGGGTTTTCAAAAGCTATCTTGATTGAGGCTAAGGGATGGGAACACAGGGGAATAACTGAACCTGAGACTGAAACTATAATAAGGGGTCCGCGGGATGGTTTTAGTGAGACCCTTAGAGTCAATACTGCTCTTATAAGAAGGAGGATAAGGGATCCTAACCTTAAGATTGAAACCATACAGATCGGAAGACGTACTAAAACTGATATAGCTCTCCTCTATATGGCAGATATAGCTGAGCCTAAGATTTTAGATGATGTTAAAGGACGTCTCAATGATATAGATACTGATAGTATCTTAGAGAGTGGTTACCTAGAGCAATTTATAGAGGATACCTGGCTTTCTCCGTTTCCACAGGTACAGGCCACAGAACGTCCTGATGAGGTTGCAGCTGGGCTTTTAGAGGGAAGAGTCGGGATCCTTACTGACAATACGCCATTTGCTCTGCTTGTACCAGCTACTCTCAATTCTTTAATGCAGAGTTCTGAAGATTATTACCAGCGATGGCTCATAGGGAGTTTTACAAGGCTAATAAGATTCTTTGCAAATTTCTTAGCTTTGGTCCTGCCTTCATTGTATATTGCCCTTACTTCATTTCATCCCGAGATGATCCCCACGCGTCTGGCTCTTTCTATAGCTGCTAGTAGGGAGGGCGTTCCCTTTCCCGCTTTCATGGAGGCGTTTATAATGGAGGGAGCCATTGAGCTATTGAGGGAAGCAGGAGTACGACTTCCTAGCCCTATAGGTCAGACTGTAGGTATAGTGGGAGGTTTAATAATTGGTGAAGCAGCTGTCTCAGCTAATATCGTTGGTTCCATAATGGTAATAACCGTTGCCCTTACCGCTATATCTAGCTTTGCTGTACCAACTTATGATGTGGCAATAGCCTTTAGGCTTTTAAGGTTCTTTTTAATGATAATGGCTACTTTTCTAGGGCTCTATGGGATAATACTTGGTTTAATGATAATCTTAAGTCATATGGCCACTTTAAAGAGCTTTGGAGTTAGCTATTTATCTCCGTGGTCGCCTTTTGCCCCCTCTGATCTTAAGGATAGTCTTATCAGGTCTCCTATAATGGCTATGCGCAAGCGACCATCCTTTATGTCCACAAAGGATCCTGATAGGATGGATGTTAATAGAAGAGATCCTGAGGAGAAGAGAAACGGGGAGGCAGACAAATGAAAAGGTGTTCTTATTCGTCCTCCCTTCATATGAAGGTTAAGAGGAGGCTGACTCTTTTACTCGTTATCTTTCTTTTCTGTATAGGAGCTTCAGGATGTTGGGATCGGGTAGAGATAGATGAAAGGGCTTTTGTGCTAGGCGTAGCTATAGACCTAGTACCCCCTAGCGAATCCCATATAGAACCTATACCTGGTCAAGTCCCTATTCGCGATAATATATATGATATGACAGTAGAAATCCCTATAGTTTCTCAGATGGCAGGTGCTGAAGGTGGCAGCAGTGAAAAGGAGCCTAACTGGGTAATAAGTAGTACAGGAGCTGATATAACTGAAATAAGTAGGACTATAATGCATAGGGCTAATAGGTTTCTCTTCTATGGTCATCAGAAGGTCCTTGTAATAGGGGAAGAACTAGCTAAAGAAGGTATAAAACCAATAATTGATTTCTTTGATCGGGAGCCTGAAACGAATAAGAGGGTGAAACTTATCATCGCAGAGAGAGATGCAAAAGAGACATTAAAGATCACCCCAAAACTCTCTAGTGCTGCCTCACTTTATATCTTTGAAATCCTTGAGCACGAGCATCGTTCTTCTCGTCTCATAGATAGTAATATAGGGAGGGCTCTGGTTAGTCTTAGAGAATCTGGTAATGCACTTTTAGCTAGAGTTAGAGCATCAGAGGAAGAAGTGGTAGTAGGAGGAAGTGCTATTATAAAGGACTGGAAACTTGTAGGCTGGTTAGGAGAGATAGAGACTAGGGCTGCTATGTTCGTTATGGGGGAAGTGCGCGGTGGTATAATAACTATACAAGACCCACGGGCTGAAGGAGGAAAGATCTCTTTAGAGATCAGCAGTGTAAAGAGGATAATAACCCCTTATGTAGAAGGCGATGATGTAACCTTTAATATAGAGGTACTTATAGAAGGAGATATCACAGAAAATACCGGCCCTAATCTTACCGTGTCTAGGGAGACAGTTGAGATCGCTCAGGAGAGAATAGGGGTTCTGGTAAAGGAGGATATAAAAAGCATAATCTCAAAGGTCCAACAGGAGTTTAAAGCGGATTTTTTCTTGTTTTCTCATCTCCTTGCAGCTAGAAGACCACATGATTGGAAGAGATTAGAGTCAAGGTGGAATGAGATTTTTCTTAAAGTTAAGTTGAATATAGATGTTAGGGTAAGAGTACGTCGTTTTGGAGTAGTGAGGTGAGAGCATTGCTGAGAGACAACGATAGGATAACACCTTTTGAGCTTGCTGTTCTTATGGTAATAGTAACTTTAGAGATGGGAGTCACTACCTTCCCCAGGACTATGACTGAAAAAGTAGGAACAGAATCATGGCTTATTCCTTTACCTGGTTTTCTCTTTTCCCTGTTAGCCGTATATTTCCTAGTAAGGTTATCAAAGCTCTTTCCAGGTAAGACCTTTGTTGAGTATAGTCAGGAGATATTAGGATCAATCATTGGTAAACTTTTTGTGATAATAGTCATAGCTTTTTGGGTGAGTACATCTGCTCGGATACTCCGTCAGTTTGCTGATGTTATGAAGGTAAACTTACTCTTTCGGACTCCCATAGAGGTAATAATCTTCAGTATGCTCCTTTTTGCTGCCTATCCTGCACGCTATGGTATAGAGCCTATGGCTCGCCTGGCCATTATAGTTGCATTTGTCACTATACCAGTTGGTCTCTTTCTATTTGCTTTTGTTATTCCCCAAGCGAAATTCGATAATCTTCTTCCTGTCTTTGCTCAGGGACCTCTACTATTATTGAAAGCTGGTTTTTTATCTGTTGGCTCATTGGAGGGGATAGAGCTTCTATTGGTTCTATTACCTTTCATTACACAACCGCGGAAGTCTTTAAAGGCTAGTACATGGGCATTAGCTGTACTATGGTCCATAATATTTATAGTGAATGGTGTGGTCCTAGCTGTATTTGGGGAAAAAGAAGTAATGTATCTCCTTAGGCCTGGTCTTACTATAATTCAAACCATCGAATTGCCAACTCTCTTCGTAGAACGTCTCTCTTCTGTATATGTGGCAACATGGGTTGCATTGATATTCCCTAGCATCAGCATGTTCCTCTTCTTAGCATCTACAAGTCTTGCGAAGCTATTCGGGCTAAAAGAACAGAAGATCCTTATTTATCCCCTTACTCCAGTTATCTTTGCCCTTGCCATACTGCCTAGTAATGTATTGGAAGTAGAGAATATCGCTAATTTTCTAGAGCAGATTGGAGTCTTTATTATAGGAATTATGCCACTCTTTCTTTTTCTTATTGCTAAGATACGCAAGAAGGGTGGTTCGTACTGATGGTCATATTATCAGATATCTTCTCATGGATGAAGTATAGTTATAATATAGGATTTGTATTTTTTATAATCGGAGTAGGCTTAGGAAGTATATTCTTAGATGCTAATCAAATGAAAAGCAAAGGGTTAACTCGCGAATCACTTGTATCTAAGTGGATAGGGATTTCTTATATAGTAATTAGCATATTTCTCTATATCTTAGTGGAATTTATAATTTAGATTTCATGGTGCAGGATTTTAATTGAAAACGGCGAAGAAATATAGAAACTACAATAATAATGTTAAACTTTCTTAGGTCAATTAGAATATAATATATAAAAGATTATTACAGTGTAAGGGGGGAGAAGCATGATAAAAGTAGAAGATTACTTTAACATCTCTAACTTTGAATATAATGAGATCTTTGATAGAGTAGAGTTTGTTTGGGATGCTTTAAAGATATTAAAGGAATATATAGATGATAAGGTCAAAGCAGGAACATATATAAAAGGGCGAGTTATGGATGGGGCTTATGTGTCATCTGATAATGTTATCGTGGAAGAAGGAGCCTTTGTAGAGTATGGGGCTATGGTAAAAGGTCCAGCCATTATCGGACGGAATGCAGTAATACGTCATGGAGCATATATAAGGGAGTACTGCATTGTTGGTGAAGAATGCGTTGTGGGACATGCATCTGAACTGAAGGGCTCTATAATGTTAAGTGGGAGTCAAGCACCGCACTTTTCATATGTAGGCGATACTATCCTCGGTAATCATGTTAATTTAGGTGCTGGTACTAAGATCTCTAACTTAAAGAATGATCGGAGCGAGATAACTGTGGATAGTAATGGAGTTAAGTATAATACAGGATTGAAGAAGTTTGGAGCAATAGTAGGTGATTATGTACAGACAGGATGTAACTGTGTTGTTAATCCTGGAACCCTTATAGGTCCGGGAAGCATGGTATATCCAAATATATTTCTAAGAGGGGTACACCCTAGCAATATCATTATTAAATTACGGCAGACACATGAAATAGAAGTCATAAAATCATGAAAGTGCAGCTTTAGCCATCTCTAGTATCACTTCAAAGAAGGAAAAGAGCAAGAACGAGGCTCCCACTATTCCCATGAGAGTCCCTTCACCTTTTAGGCCAATGAGTGAGAGGACTATAGAAAAAGGGAATAAGAGTGTGCCAGCAATGAATATAAGTGATGTACGTTTAGCGTAAGCTGTATCCTCGGTGGTATGGCGCGTTAGAAAGAGCCCTACTATGATCATGACTATAATAATTAGAGCAGCACCCCATTTAAACCCTGGGTCAGGACTATTCCATAGTGCTGATGGGTTTTCATTTATAAGATCAGGAGCTTTGAGCTCTATGAATTCATCATGGGAAAAGCTTTGTAAAATTGGGTCCCACTTATTTTCTTGTATACGAGATGAAACCCGCCAGAAATCTTCCGCATTTGACTGGTCTTTTGTAGATATATGTTTATCTGACCGTAGAAGGTTAGTTCCAGTAAGACATAGTATGGCAGGGATGAGGAATATAGCTATAAGGAGAAATAGTTTCTTCATTCATTAAACCTCCTCGCTGAAGTATAAATCCATGTACTTTTATAGTATTCCCAAATTGCGAAAGAAGATACGCTCAAAGGGAGGATTTTACATATCGAGGAGCCTAATAAAAGATTAAAGGGATGGAATTGTAATTACAATTCCATCCCTTTAGTAAGATTTTTATATCCCCTGTGGTCGTTCGCCTATAGTAACATATATTGTTTGTTCTTTTCCTTCACGGAGCACCACAAAGGGTATTCTATCTCCGATCTTTAAGGTTTCAACGATTTTCATATCTCCTATATTGTTTATAGGTGTGCCCTTGATCTTTACAATGACATCTGCCACTTTAAGACCATATCTATCTGCTGGGCTACTAGCTATGATTCTAGTTATAACAACTCCTTTGTTATCAGGTAGTTTTAGGGAATAAGCTATCTCATCAGTTACACTCCAGTAGCTAATACCGAGCCATGGTCGGATAACCTTTCCATACTTTATGAGCTCATCTACTACACTTTTAGCTACATTTATAGGGATAGCAAATCCTATGCCCTGTCCTTGAGCGTCAACAGCTGTATTAACTCCTATAACTTCTCCCTTTATATTCATAAGAGGACCACCGCTATTACCCGGGTTAATTGCTGCATCGGTTTGCATAAGGTTTTCGTAAATTCGGCCTTGGCGTCCTGTATTATCAGGGATCTGGATTTGACGTCCGCGAGCGCTTAAAGTTCCAATGGTTACAGTATGATCATAACCAAAGGGATTTCCTATGGCTATTACCCATTCCCCGATTCTAGTCTTCTCAGAATCGCCTAACTGTATTGAGGGGAGGGGTTTATCTGCTTCAATCTTGAGTATTGCTAGATCTAAGATGTAATCATACCCAATGAGTTTGGCTTCTAAGGGTTTATCGTACCCAAGTACAGTTACTTGTATAGAGTCTATATCCTCAGATAGATCCACCACGTGTTGGTTGGTGAGTATATAACCATCTTGGCTTATTATGAATCCTGTGCCATATGATACTTGTGGTGTGGGCTCTGGGTAAATAAAGTATTCAAAGAACCTTCCAAAGAATGGGTCGTTGAAAAATTGATTCCCAGTATTTTGACGCACCTTATATTCAGTGGTTATAAAGACGACAGCAGGTTGAGCCTTTTCCACAACATCTGCTATCTGGTAAGGTTCTTCAAAGATGACTGGAGGCGCGATATTCGTTTGTTGAGTCTCATTATTTGCGATAATGCTATCAGTTGGTCGCTGTTCTTCCTTATAGACTGGTACTTTAGATAGGACAAAGAGGCCCCCTAAGACGAAACCAAGGGCAGCTACTATCATTACTATTAGGAAGAACAAGCTCTTCCTAAACTTCTCCATATATTCTCCCTCCGTTATTTTATATTCTTATTGATTTAATATTTGTTTTGGGCTTATAATATATTATACAATATTTTAGAGGAGAAGCAAATCGTATGTAGAAGTAAAGTAATGGTTTTTTAAGAAATGTCTTTAAGAAGGGAGAAGACAAGTAAATGATACTAGCTATAGATATTGGAAATACAAATGTGGTCATGGGTGTTTATAATGGGGATCTACTAGTTAAGGATTGGAGGTTCTCCTCGGATCGCTCTAAGACTTCAGATGAGTATTGGATGCTTTTAAAGAGTCTCTTCTTTTACGGAGAAATAGATATTAAGGAGATCAACGGAGTAATAATTTCATCAGTGGTTCCGCAGGTTAACGTTGCTTTTGAAGGGATGTGCCATGAGTATTTTGGCATTGAGCCGTTGATGGTTGGTCCAGGGATGCGTACGGGACTAAGTATAAAATATGAGAATCCTAAGGAGGTTGGGGCCGATAGGATAGTCAACGCTGTAGCTGCTTATACTACATATCAACGTTCTTGTATAATCGTGGATTTTGGAACCGCTACTACCTTTTGTGCTATATCTCATAGGGGAGAGTATCTAGGTGGAGCTATATCCCCTGGGATTGTAATATCTAGCGAAGCTCTCTTTCAGAAGGCTTCGAAATTACCCAGAGTTGAGTTTCGAAAGCCTGATAAGGTTATAGGGAAGAATACAGTTGTAAGTATACAATCTGGTTTGGTATACGGATACGCAGGGCTTGTAGATTCTATAGTTAGAAGAATGAAGGAGGAGATGGAGGGTGTTCCCCTTGTAATAGCCACTGGAGGACTAGCTAAGCTTATAGCGGAGGCCTCAGAAACCATCGAGAAGGTAGAGCCATACCTTACCCTTACAGGTCTACGAATACTCTATGAGCGCAATGATGAAAGGTTGTAGTAGTTTATGGAGATAGGTCATATTAAATTAGATGGTCCTGTAGTTCTGGCTCCAATGGCTGGAGTTACAGATATGCCCTTTCGCATTATAGTTAAAAGGCTAGGATGCGGATTAGTATGTACAGAGATGGTTAGTGATAAAGCCGTTACATATAAGAATGCTAAGACTCATATAATTGCTGATATTAGTGATGAAGAGAGACCCGTTTCTTGCCAGATATTTGGATCTGAACCACATACTATGGCTGAGGCTGCTCGTATCCTAGAAGATAAGTATCATCCTGATATAATAGATATCAATATGGGGTGTCCTGCCCCTAAGGTGGTTAAGAATAACGAGGGATGTGCTTTAATGAAAGATTCTCCTTTATCTGTTAGTATCGTCCGTGCAGTTGTTGATGCAGTCCAAACACCTGTTACTATTAAGATGCGTAAAGGTTGGTCTGCTCAGCAAGCGAATGCAGTAGAGCTAGCTAAAGCGCTACAAGATGTAGGCGCTTCAGCTATAACTGTCCATGGGAGAACCAGAGATCAATTTTACTCTGGAGAGGCTGATTGGGATATAATCGGTAAAGTAAAGGAAGCCGTTACTATTCCGGTGATTGGAAATGGCGACGTGCGTACGCCTGAGGATGCAAAGCGACTTATGGATATGACAGGGTGCGATGGCGTGGCTGTAGGAAGAGCTGCCCAGGGGAATCCTTGGTTACTAGGGCGAATAATGAGGTATTTAACCACAGGTACGCTCCTCCCAGAACCAGGTATAAATGAGCGTATAGCCATGGCTATAACTCACCTTAATATGTTGGTAGATTATAAAGGGGAATATGTAGGTGTGCGAGAGATGAGACGCCATGCCAGCTCTTATATTAAAGGCTTACCAGGAGCTGCTAAAATTAGAGAACATCTTATAGCCTGTAACACACAAGATGAGATGATATTGAAACTCAGAAACTTTTTAGAGCTCCATATCTATTAAGTTCTGACATATTTGGACTTATCAAAACTATTAGTAAAGTTTTTTGATTTGGATGTATTTGAGAAGGACTTTTTACAGGAATGTAGAATTGCGATATGCAATAAGTATTTCTTTACTTAACAGGGAAATATTCAATTTAAAGAATTATTAAAAGCATTTCTCTAGTTGGAATGTTGATGATTAATTTCACTCATAGGTTATCGAAACTATTTATCCCTCAAGTATATATGCATCCCATCTATTATATGGTCTAAAAAAATGGGTCAATATAGATTATTATGAATTTTGGAGCATCGGAAACAGCTACTAATTACACCTACTATTTTAGAAGATGCCTGCTACAGCTTTAAAAATATTAAACCCAAGGCGGAACAATTGTTGGCTATGAAAATATTAGCGTATAGGCCAGAACCTGCTAAAGATTTTTTAGATGCTTATATATTGTGTAAGGATTTTCAATAGCTTTCGTTACTGTATTTCGGTGCACTCCTACCTCCCTTGCAGTTGCACGCTTACTTTTGTTTTGATTAAAGTACAAAAACAGGATTTCTGTAGGAGATGGTATACTTTTTGTTTAGCATGTGCATCTAGTTACCCAGATGAAGATACAAGTTTAAATCAGCTATTAGAGCTATTAAAATATAAAGATATGAAATTTATAGAGAGTTTAAGGAATGAGTCTATAGACATAGATTTATGTACTTATGAAGAAATAGTATATCTAACAAAAGCATCAGCCTTAATAGACTATTATTTACAACTACATGGTATAGAGGTCTCGAATTAGCCGAGAAATGAGAAGTTAGCTTTCGAAAGATTCAAATTATAACACACAAATCCTGCTCCATTTAGAGTAAGAAATGTTTATTTTGATTTTTATGGCATTGAAAGGGTTTAAGAGGAACAACTTTTACCTATAAATACGGCAACCTTCTAGTTTGATGAATGAGAATCACATTAGGCATGTGTTGCGCGGTATCCCCACTTCCTATAATAATTAGAATCTATGTAGAATAGCAAGTTTTATAATTGAAGTGACTCGCTTATGCAGAGCACAGGAAGACACGTTCTTTGTAACCTAAATTTCTCTAATTTAA